>JAKOND010000007.1 GCA_022702125.1 Burkholderiaceae bacterium | reverse complement strand
CCACGCCCGCGGCCTGCTCGCTCGACGCCTGGCTCAGCGACTGCGCCGTCGCGCTCACCTCCTCCGACGCCCCAGCCAGCGCCTCCGCTCCCCCGTTGACCTCCATCACCACCTGCGACAGCCTCTCCACGGTGGTGTTCACGTAATTCTTCATCTCGCCGAACGAGCCCTCGTAGGGCTTGTCGATCGTCTGGGTCAGGTCGCCCCGGGCCATCGCGCCCATCACGCGCACCACGTCGCCGATGCTGTCGCCGGCCGCCTTGACGGTCTGCTTGACGGTGTAGAGCATGCTGGTCGTGTCGCCGGGCCGGGTCTCCACCTCGACCTTGAAGTCGCCCACCGCGACCCGCTTCATGACTTCGGCGGCGTAGGCCGGCTCTCCGCCCAGCACGCGCGTCAGGCTGCGCGCCAGCAGGTAGCCGATGCCCGAGGCCAGCAGCACCGCGATCAGGGAACCCAGGATCAGCACCGAGTTGGTCCTCGCGTGCAAGGCTTCCGCCTCCCTGGACCGGATGGCCAGGAGGTCCGCCTCCGCCGTGCGCAGTTCGGAGATCCTGGCCCGCATGCCGTCCATCAGCTGCTTGCCCTTGGCCGCCCGGACGCTCGCCACCACCGCATCCATCGTCGATGCGCCGGTGCCGACCGCCCGCCGCAGCGCGATTTCGGGCGTGAGCACCTTGTCGACCCATTCCTGCTGCATCGCGACCACGGCATCGATGCGTTCCTGCTGCTTGGGGTTGTCGGACGTGAGCGACTTGACCTGCGCGCTGTGCTTCTTGAAGGCCGCCAGCCCGTCGCGGTAGGGAGCGAGGAAGTCTTCGTCGCCCGCCAGCGCGAAGCCGCGTTCGCCGGTTTCCGTGTTGATCAGGCTGCTCAGGATGGCGTCGGCCTCGCCCATGACCTCGTACGTGTGGACGTTCCAGCGGTTCGCGTCGGAGAGCTGGCCGAAGTTGTAGTAAGCCGTGCTGACCAGGACCAGGAGGACGACCAGGATCGATCCGAACCCGAGGGCGAGGCGGGTGACTACCTTCATGTGGGAGAACACGGCATTTCCTTTTTTTTGATGATGGATTGGCGAAACGCAGGAATTCGAGGGGAAGCGATGCGCGCGATCGCGTTCAGTGGCCGCCGGAAGCCGGCGCCGCCTCCGGCTGCAGGTGACCCAGTGCCGCGAGCTCGTCCGGCGCGAGCGTCCGGTCGAGATCCAGCAGGATCACGAAGCGCCCGCGCACCTTGCCGATGCCCTGGATGAAGTCCGTCCGCACCCGCGCCCCGAAGGCCGGCGGGGCCTCGATCTCCGAGGGCGCGATGTCGATGACTTCGTTGACCGCATCGACGATCACCCCGACCACCTGCCGCTCCTGGGGCGCGCCCACCTCGACGATCACGATGCAGGTGCGCTTGCCCACCTCCGACACGCGCTCGCCGAAGCGCGCCTGCAGGTCGATCACCGGCACCACCGCTCCCCGCAGGTTGATGACCCCGCGCACCGAGGCCGGCATCATGGGCACGACGGTCAGGTGGCCGTATTCGATGATTTCCTTGATCGCCAGGATGCCGATGGCGAACATCTCGTGGGCCAGCTGGAACGTCAGGTACTGCGCGGGCTCGGCAGGCGCCGAGGCGGGCCCTGCCGGGACCGGCGGGGCGGAGGGCGCGAGGAGCGCGGAAGCGTGGTTCATGTCGTGTATCCCCCTGGGCCGGTCAATAGCGCGCGAACTGCGACTCGTCCAGCAGCTCCGCGCCCATCCCCAGGCCCGCCAGGCTCGGCGCCGGCTTGCGCGCGGGCGCCCGGGTCCTGGCCGCGGGCGCGCTCCTGCGGACTTCGGACGCGGCGCGCGCCGGCACCGCGCCGGCGGTCCGGAAGAACGCCATGGTCTGCTGCAGCTGCTCGGCCTGGCCGCTCATCTCCTCGGCCGTGGCCGCCAGCTCTTCCGAGCTCGAGGCGTTCTGCTGCGTGGTCTGGCTCAGCTGGCCCACGGCGGCGTTGATCTGGCCCACGCCCGAGGACTGCTCCTCGCTCGCCGCCGCGATCTCCTGCACCAGGTCCGAGGTCTTCTTGATGCTCGGCACGATCTCGTCGAGCAGCTTGCCCGCGCGTTCGGCCAGCTCCACGCTGGAGCTGGCGACCGTGCCGATCTCCTGCGCCGCCACCTGGCTGCGTTCGGCGAGCTTGCGCACCTCGGCCGCCACGACCGCGAAGCCCTTGCCGTGCTCGCCGGCCCGCGCCGCCTCGATCGCCGCGTTGAGCGCCAGCAGGTTGGTCTGGTAGGCGATGTCGTCGATGATGTTGATCTTCTGCGCGATCTGCTTCATCGCCGCGACCGTGGCCTTGACCGCTTCGCCGCCTTCGGCGGCCTCGGAGGCGGCCTTGGTCGCCATGCCGTCGGTGAGCTTGGCGTTCTCGGTGTTCTGCGAGATCGAGGCCGTCATCTGCTCGATCGAGGCGCTCGTCTCCTCCACGCCCGCGGCCTGCTCGCTCGACGCCTGGCTCAGCGACTGCGCCGTCGCGCTCACCTCCTCCGACGCCCCAGCCAGCGCCTCCGCTCCCCCGTTGACCTCGGTGACGACGTGGGAGAGCTTGCCCACCATGTTCTTCATGGCAGCCAGCACGCTGGTGGTGTCGCCGTTGCGGATGACGATGTCGAGCGTCAGGTCGCCGCCCGACACGCTGTTGGCGATGTCGGCGACGTAGGCGGGCTCGCCGCCGAGCTGGCGAACCACCGACCGGATGATGAAGAAGGCCATGCCCAGGCCCACCAGGAAGCATCCGGCCAGCAGGCCGATGGTCCAGGCACGCACGTTGACGTACACGGCTGCCGCATCGGACGCGGATTTCTCGCCACCCGCCACGTTCAGGTCGGAGAGCTTGTCCAGCGTCGTGCGCAAGGCGTTGTAGCGCTTCATGGATTCCCCGTCCAGCAGGGCCTTGGCCTCTTCGTTCCGGTTCTGCGCTCCGTAGCCGACCAGCTTCTCATGCAGGCCGTAGAAGACATCCATGTCTTCCTTGGCCGCATCGAAGAGGTGTTTCTCGTCCGCCGAGGACACCAGCTTGCTGTAGTCGTCCCACAGCTTGCGCGTCGCCGTCACCCGCTCCTGCGCGTCCTTGACGATGACGCTGATTTCCGCGGGATCGGTCGCCAGGATCGCTTGCGTCTCCAGCACCCGAATCCGGTTGATGTTGGCCTTCGTCGCCATGATGCCCTTGACGCTGGGCATCCAGTTGGTCGCGAGATCCACGGTGGAGCCGTTGACCGTGGACAGCTGCGAGAGGGAATACATCCCCAGGCCGACCATGAGGGCCAGCACGACGAGGAACGCTCCGTAGAGCTTCGTTGCAAGTTTCATTTGCGCAATCATGTGAAGGGCCTTTGGATTGGGAGGGCAATGGAGGGTCGCCGCCCGCCATGGCGGGCGACGAGAAAAGTTCGGCTCAATCGTGCGCGGCGAGTTCGCGTTGGTTTCGACCGCCGTCGCGATTCGAAACGGCCTGGTCGGCCAGCGCGGCCACGTCCAGGATCAACGCCACGTCGCCGGAGCCCAGGATGCTGGAGCCGCTGATGCCCTGGAGGTGCGCGAACATCGGCGCCAGGGGCTTGATCACCGCCTGGGCTTCGCCCAGCAGGCGGTCCACGATCAGCCCGAAGCGCTGCGCCCCGTGCCGGACGACCACGATGCTCTGCCGCGCGCCGACGGGCCCCCGGACCGCGAACCGCTCGCGCAGCCGGATGAAGGGCAGGACCTGCCCCCGCAGCTCGGTGTAGTCGCGCAGGCCTTCCTCGCGGAACTCCACGCACTCCTCGATGGCATCGAGCGGCAGCACGAAGATGGAGTGGCCCACGGCGACCTGGAAACCGTTGATGATCGCCAGCGTCAGCGGCAGGCGCACCGTCACGGTCGTTCCCTGGCCCGGCCGGCTGTCGATGGAGATGGCGCCGCGCAGCGAGTTGATGTTGCGCTTGACCACGTCCATGCCGACCCCCCGGCCCGACAGGTTGGTGATCTGCTCGGCGGTCGAGAAGCCGGGCTCGAAGACCAAGCCGTAGATCTCCGCGTCGCTGAACGTCTTCCCGGCATCGACCAGTCCGCGCTCGATCGCCTTGGCCAGGATCTTCTCGCGCGACAGTCCACCGCCGTCGTCGCCGACCTCGATGACGATGCTTCCCGCATCGTGGTAGGCATTGAGCGTGACCGTTCCCCGTGCCGGCTTGCCGCGCTCCGCACGCACGGCGACCGGCTCGATGCCGTGGTCCATGCTGTTGCGCACCAGGTGCGTCAGCGGATCGGCGATCTTCTCGACCACCGTCTTGTCCAGTTCGGTCTCTTCGCCCCGGATGACCAGGGCGATGTCCTTGCCGATTTCCCGCGAGACGTCGTGCACCACCCGCTGGAAGCGGTTGAACGTGGCGCCGATCTTGACCATGCGCAGCTGCAGGACGCTGTCGCGCACCTGCTGCACGAGTCCGCCCAGCGTGGAATGCGCCTCGCGCAAGGCCGCGCTCTGCAGCCCGTTCCCCGCGAGGGCGGCGGTCGCCGATGCGGTGATCAGTTCGCCCACCAGGTCGACCAGCTGGTCGAGCTTCTCCGCATCGACGCGGACGGACTGGCTCTCGGCCGCCTTGCCGTCCTTGAGGTGCTTCTGGCGCGTCAGCGCGGCCTCCACCACCGGCTGCTGCACGCTGCGCTGCTCGACCAGCAGCGCTCCGAGCGGCGCGGGGGTGTCCCCCTGCTGAAGGCGCAAGGCATCGTCCAGTTCCCGGCGCGTCAGGCTGCCGCACCGCACCAGGATGTCTCCCAGGCGCACGGCTGCGTCGTCGCCCGGCGAGCCCAGCATGCCGATGAGGTCGATGTACTCGGACACCTTGCTCTCCGGCGGCAGGATGTGCACGAGGCAGTCATCGAGCACGAATTCGAAGGCCCCCTCGATGGCCACCTTGGTGGCGCTGCTCCGCAGCGCGATTTCGAACCCGAGGTAGCACGATTCCGCATCCATGTCGCGCAGGGAGGGCAGCGCATCGGGCAGCGTCGCGATGGCGGTGATCGTGCCCAACGTGTTCAGGTAGCGGAGGAACGACAACGGATCCATGCCGTTGCGCAACACGTCCCGGCCGAACCGCAGCGAGATGTGCCAATGGTCGGCCGCCCGCCCGTCCTGTCGCGGCATGCTGCGCAGCGGAGGGTCGTCGGACGCCCTGTGCTGGGATCCGACCACCATGTCGCGTGCGGCCTCGGATGGCGGCGCGGCGGCAGCGCCGAGGTAGCGACTCAGGTCGGCCAGCAGTGGCGCGCCCCGGGACACCAGGTCGGCATCGGCTTCGTCGCATCCCGCCGCCGCCGCGGCGACGAGGTTTCCGATGTGGTCGCGGCACGCCAGCAGCAGGGCCACGATCGTGTCGTCGGTGGCGATGCTGCCGTCGCGCACTTTGTCCAGCACGCTTTCGGCGACGTGCGTGAAGTCCACGATGAAGTTCAGGCCGAAAAGTCCTGCGGACCCCTTGATCGTGTGCGCCGCGCGGAAAATCGCATTCACCGCGTCCGAGGGGTCCGCCTCCTGCAGCACGGCAAGGAGCGCGTGCTCCATCTCTTCGAGCAGTTCGTTGCTCTCGACAATGAATGTCTGGCGCGCGTCCGCCATGTTCATGCTGCGTCTCCCGAATCGGCATCGCATGCGGTGACGACCATCGGATCGCCGAAGAACCCCGCCAGGTCGAACGTCTCGAACACCTCGGCCACGGCCGCGCTGTGCCTGACCAGCGTCAGGGGCTGTCCGAGCTCCTGCGTGGCGCGCTTGGCGGCCATGAGCAATTGCACGCCCGCGCTGTCGATCTCGGTCACGGCGGCCAGGTCGATCTCCAGGCCCTCCGGGCTGTCGGACAGCGCGGCCAGCAGGGCCAGGCGCAGCTCGGCCGCCCGGTAGATGGTCAGTTCGCCGTCCAGAGCCATGCTGGTGCGGGAACTCACGGCAGCACCAGCTTTTCCACGGCGGACAGCAGCGCGGGCGGCTGGAACGGCTTGACCACCCAGGCCTTGGCGCCGGCCAGCTGGCCCTCGCGCTTCTTCGCTTCCTGGCTTTCGGTGGTCAGCATGATCACCGGCGTGAATCGGTAGGCCGGCAGGGCCTTGACGCTCTTCAGGAAGGTGATGCCGTCCATGTTCGGCATGTTCACGTCGCTGATGATCAGGTGGACCTTCTGGCCGGTGAGCTTGGCGAGCGCATCGCGTCCGTCGCGTCCCTCGAGAACGTCGTAGCCCGCGCCCCGGAGCGCGATGCCCACCACCGAGCGCACGGAAGCGGAATCGTCAACGACCATGATCGTCTTTGCCATGTGGGAGTCCTTCAGAAAAATGTGATTTCTTCGTGCTGCGGCGAGACGGCGGGGACCGGTCCCGCAGCGACACCGCGGTGAACGGCGCGTTCGCTGGCCATCGCATAGGTCGACTCCAGTTCCTCCAGGAGACCGGCACCCGTCAAGGGCAGCAGCAGCCCCTGCCGCTCGCACAGGGCCTTGTGTTCGCCGACGACTTCGGGGAACCGGTGGATGCTGTCGCGCACGTGGCTGATCACCTGGCTGGCGCGATCCTGGAACTGCAGTTGCACCAGGGAGTCGTTGATTTCGGCCTGGATCTGCCGGCTCTCGTCGCGCAGGAGTTCGGCGGATTGCGAGAGATCCGTCGAGAGGCCCTGGAACCGGCCGAGCACCTGCTCGATGCACTGCTCCGAGTCGCCCATGACCTGCTGCTCCCGGACCCGCGACGCCTGGGCGGCCGCACGGGTTTCGTCGATGGCCTCGTTGATCGTGCGGATCTTGGCGGCGATCAGCCTGCCGGTGCCGCCGGACATCTCGGACAGCACCCGCACCTCCTGGGCCACCTGGGCGAAACCCTTGCCGCGCTCGCCCGCATGGGCGGCCTCGATCGCCGCATTGATCGCCAGCAGATTGGTCTGGTGGGCGATGCGCGACACCTGCTCCACCATCTCGTGCAGGTCGCCGACGAAATCCTGCAGGCTCTCGATCCGGGCCAGCATCTCGGCCTTGCCGTGCATCGCCTCGCGCAGCGACGAGATCAGCTGCTGGAGCTGGTCGCGGTTGCTCAGGTAGACCGCGGTGGCCGTGTCGTGCGACCCGGTGTCCCGGTTGTCGGACTGGTGCAGCGTCCGCCCCAGCCGATCGACGATGCCGGCGAAGCGCGCGCTGAGCGACGCGATGGCTTCTTCCGTCTGGCTGCGGGACGTCTCGATCTGACCGGCCCAGACAGGCGCGACTTCCGCGCTGAAGGACTGGAAACCCGACAGGAAAACCTGCAACGCGTCGGCCGCTCTTTTCTGCCGCTGCCAGTCGGTCCATCCGGCCAATGCGCCGCAGCACAGCAGCGCCACCGCGCACAGCATGCCCGCCAGACTGGCCGCCGACAGCGCACATGCGGCAACGGCACCCAACACTCCAGTGGCCGGCGCGACGAGACGATACATTCCGTGTCCAGCCATATTCATGAAATTGATTCCCAAAGGACGACATGCAGATATCGGCATGGAGCGTTCATCCTTTATGCGGAATGTTTCCATCTCGTTGTCAGCCCCAGTAACTACGATGGTTACTTCCTCCGCCATGCCTCGACACCAGAGGAGCGTTCGGCAGGAAACCTCCCCACCCGCTCGACAGTTGTGTATGTGTAAATATATGTTACTTTTACAAAAAAGTACACATTTTTCGCGGCGCGGCCCCGGGGCGTTCCCCTGCCGCCCGTAACTTCACGCACGACAGCGACAGACGGGAAATCGCGCGCGGACAGCGCCCGGGGCACCGCGGCGATGCGGCGGTTCAGGCCGGAATCCGCCCTCTCCCTGCGGGCATGGATCGCTAACCCGCGAAACCGCCTTCGTCGAGGAAGCGCTGCTCCTGCGCCGTGGTCGCGCGTCCCAGCACCGCGTTGCGGTGGGGAAACCGTCCGAAGCGCACGATGATGTCCCGGTGCAGTTCGGCGAAGCGCAGCGTGTCGCCGCCCGGCAGGCCGGCCGCGAGCGCCACGCAGCGGTCCTGGTCGGACAGGGCTTCCGAATGCATGAACGGCATGTAGAGGAAGGGCCGCAGCGCCGGCTCCGTGGCCGCGTCGACGCCGGCATCCACCGCCCGGCCGGCGACGGCCAGGGCCCGGTCGTCGGTGGCGAACATGCGGGCGCTGCCCCGGAAGGCGTTGCGCGGGAACTGGTCGAGCAGGATCAGCAGCGCCAGCGCGCCTTCGGCGGTCGACTCCCAGGCGTCGAGCGCGCCCGATGCCGCCGCCTCGTGCGCGGCGAGGAAACGCTGGCGGAAGTCCGCATCGAACGCGTCGTCCTTGGCGAACCAGCGCTTCGGACCGGCGTCGCGCCAGAAGCCGACCACGTCGGCGGGTTGAGGGAGGGCGGAGGAGCGGGTGTCGGAGGTCATCGCCGCACTGTAAGCCGGGGTCGGCGCCCCGGCGCGGGGACCGGTCCGGTCAGTCGGCGTCGAGCGCGAGCACGGCGAAGCTCGCGAGCCAGTGCGATCCCATGTAGTCGCCCGCGACATGCGGCAGGCCGGCCTGCAGGTGGGCCTCGACCGCCGCCGCGATGCGCGGGCCGCGCGGGTCGCCCGGGCCCAGCGCTTGCGCGATGCCGTTCCAGCACCAGGCGCGGCTCAGCTGCAGGCCGTCGAGGTGGGCGATCTTGCCGTCGCTGCGGTTGCTCGCGTCTCCGACCCGCACCGGCGCGAACAGCACCGCCGGCTCGCCCGCGCCCCAGCGGGGCAGGAAGCGGTTGAGCCAGCGCAGGTAGTCCGGGCGCGGCAGCAGCCGGCGCATGCATTCGGCCTCGACGAGCGCGGGCGAGAGGAAGGCGTCGCCGTCGGGCTCGCCCCAGGCCGGGCAGTCGGTATCGTCGCCGTACCAGCGCAGGGCGGTGTCGCGCAGCAGCGCATGGAACGCCGCGTCGGCTTCGGCGGCCGCGTGGTCGTGGGCCAGCGCCAGGGCGAAGGCGGTGTTGGCATGGGTGCCGGTGCGCACCGGGTAGGCCATGCGGGGCAGGAAGTCGTGCAGCCGGCGGACGATGCGATCGGCCAGCGGCGCCAGCGCCTCGGCCCGGTGCGGCGCATCGCGGTGCCGGCGCAGCTCGGCCGACAGCGCCAGCAGCCAGGCCCAGCCGTAGGGCCGCTCGAAGCCGGCGCGGCCGGGCGCGTCGAAATAGGCGCACTCGCCGGCGATGCGTTCGGGGGTCAGTCCCTCGTCGAGCAGCGCGCGGATGCGCGGCGCCGCCGCCAGGTCCGGGAAGCGCCGCAGCAGCCGCGCCAGCATCCAGTGGCCGTGCACGCAGGAATGCCAGTCGTAGCTGCCGTGGAAGACCGGGTGCAGCCGGTGCGGCGGCAGCGCGTCGTCCGGGCCCTGGAGCACATGCGAGAGCTGGAACGGGTAGGCGCGCCGGACGTGGCCAAGCGCGATGCCGGCGAAATGCCCGGCCTGCGCGGCGCTCAGGCGTCGCGCCACGCCATCGCTTCGCCCAGGCGGATCGACCGGCCTGGCGCCCACTCGGGATTGAAGCGCAGCGGCCCGCGCGGGAACAGCATCACCACCGTCGATCCGAGCAGGAAGCGGCCCATCTCCTCGCCCTGGGCCAGGGTGACCTCGCCGTCGGCATAGGTCCATTCGCGCACCTCGCGGGCCCGCTGCAGCGGGTTGAGCGCGCCCTGCCAGACGGTGGCCATGCTGCCGACGATGGTGGCGCCGACCAGCACCTGCACGAAGGGGCCGTGCGCGCCCTCGAACACGCACACCACCCGCTCGTTGCGCGCGAACAGGCCCGGCACGCCGCGCGCGGTGGTCGGGTTGACCGAGAACAGGTCGCCCGGCACGTAGATCATGCGCCGCAGCCGTCCGGCGCAGGGCATGTGGATGCGGTGGTAGTCGCGCGGGCTCAGGTAGAGCGTCGCGAAATGGCCGTGCGCGAAATGCGCCGCCAGCTGCGCGTCGCCGCCGACCAGCGCGGTGGTGGAGTAGCGGTGGCCCTTGGCCTGGAAGATCTGGTCGTCGTCGATGGCGCCGAACTGGCTGATCGCGCCGTCCACCGGACTGATCAGGGTCGCGTCGGCCAGCGGGCGCGCGCCGGGCTTGAGCGCGCGGGTGAAGAAATCGTTGAAGCTGGCGTAGCTGGCGATGTCCGGGTCGGCCGCCTCGGACATGTCGACGCCGTACTTGTTGACGAACCAGCGGATCAGCCGGGTGGTGGCGCCGCCCGCCCGGGCGCCGGCGATGTGCGCGCCGAAGGACGTCAGCGCCTTCTTCGGCAGCAGGTACTGGGGCAGGACGGACAGTCGGTCGGACACGGCGGGCTTTTCGTGGTGGGGCAGAGGCGGATTCTATCGACGCCCTCCCGCGCCCGGGGGAACCCGGAGGCGCCCGGGATCAATAGGTCTTGTACGGCAGGAACTTGCCCGACAGCACCACGTTGACCCGGTCGCCGGCCGGGTTGCCCTCGCGCTGGATGTCCATCTTGAAATCGATGGCGCTCATGATGCCGTCGCCGAATTCCTCGTGGATCAGTTCTTTGATGGTGGTGCCGTAGACGCTCACCAGCTCGTACCAGCGGTAGATCAGCGGATCGGTCGGCACCGGCGTGGGCAGCGAGCCCTTGTACGGCACCACCCGGAGCCACTTGCGGTCGTCGGCGTCCAGGTCGAACAGTTCGCCGACGATGTCGGCCTGCGCGGCGGTCAGCGTCATCTGGCCCAGGCAGGCGGCGGTGGTCCATTCCTTCGACAGGCCGACCTTCTCGGCCACGCTGGCCCAGGTCAGGCCCTTGAGGACCTTGGCGGTGATGATCTTCTCGGTGACGTCGATGCGGCTCATGGGACAGGCGGGCTCCGTGCGGTTGGGGATGTAGGGAGCCCTTCGCCATGCAATACCCGCACCATGCCGGATCGGGGGGCGAACGCACCGGCACGGTGCGCCCCGGTCGGGCGCCCCTGCACGGCGAACGAACCGCCGGAGAACCGGATATTCAATAAAGTTGAATCTTGGCGTCAAGTCGATTGAAACGTGATGCACACCCACCCCCCTAGACTGCGATGATCCCGCTGCGCGGCCGCCCCGGCGACCCGCCGCGATGACCGTCCCGCGCGCTCCGCTCCATCCCCACGCCCCGCCATGACCACTCCCCTGCCGCGACCGGCCCGCTACGGGTCCCTCGCCATCTCCCTGCACTGGCTGCTGGCCGCGGCGCTCGTCGGCATGTTCGGGGTGGGTCTCTACATGACGGGCCTGCCGTTCTCGCCGCAGCGGCTCAAGCTCTACAACTGGCACAAGTGGGCCGGCGTGACCATCCTGGCGCTGTCGGCGCTGCGGCTGCTCTGGCGGCTCGTCCGCCGGCCGCCCGCCCTGCCCGCGGCGGTGGCAGCGGCCATGCCGCGCTGGCAGCATGTCGCGCACCACGGCACGCACCACCTGATGTACGCGCTCTTCTTCGTCGTGCCGCTGGTGGGCTGGGCCTACAGCTCGGCGGCGGGCTTCCCCATCGTGTTCCTCGGGGTGCTGCCGCTGCCGAGCTTCATGCCGGCGAACCCCGAACTGGCCGCGGCGATCAAGCCCTGGCACGCGTACGCCGCCTACGCCCTGGCGGCGCTGGTCGCGCTGCATATGGCTGCGGTGGCCAAGCACCAGCTCATCGACCGCGACGGCCTGCTGCGGCGCATGCTGCCGGGCCGCGGCTGACGGCGGCCGGGCGCCGACCGACCGACCGACCGATCCTTTCCCTCCACCCCCTCACCGACGCAGCGACACCATGAACCATCCGAAAACCCTGAGCGCCCTGGCGTTCGCTTCCTTCGCCCTGCTGGCCGGCGCCCCGGCCCTCGCCCAGCAGGCCGTCGTGCCGGCGCAGAGCCAGATCACCTTCGTGAGCAAGCAAATGGGCGTGCCGGTGGAGGGCCAGTTCAAGAAGTTCGACGCGCAGATCGCGTTCGATCCGGCCAAGCTCGCCACCAGCAAGGTCGCCTTCACCGTCGACACCGGCAGCGCGACCCTGGGCGTCAAGGAATCCGATGCCGAGCTGCCCAAGCCCACCTGGTTCAACGTGCCGAAGTTCCCGCAGGCCACCTTCCAGTCCACCGCCATCAAGGCGCTGGGCGGCGGCAAGTACGAGGTGGCCGGCAAGCTCAGCATCAAGGGGACCTCGCAGGACGTGACCGTGCCGGTCACCATGACGCAGGCCGGCGCCGTCACCACGGCCACCGGCAGCTTCCCCATCAAGCGCCTGGCCTTCAAGATCGGCGAGAACGAGTGGGCCGACACCTCGATGGTGGCCGACGACGTGCAGGTGAAGTTCAAGCTCGCGCTGACCGGCGTGGGCAAGATCTGACCGTTTCCTCCTCCGGCCCGCGCCCGCGGGCCTTTTTCCCATCCCTGTCATCCCAACCCCGAGACAACCGACATGCGCAATTCCCTCCTCGCCCTGGCCGCAGCCGCCACCCTGGCCGCCGGCGCTGCCCACGCCCAGACCGCCACCTACGCCGTGGACCCGACCCACACCTTCGCCACCTTCGAGATCAGCCACTTCGGCGCCAGCGTGAACCGCGGCCGCTTCGACAAGAAGGAAGGCACCGTGCAGCTGGACAAGGCCGCGAAGACCGGCAAGGTCGAGCTGACGCTGGACATCGCCTCGATCAACACCGGCACCCCGTCCTTCGACAAGCACCTCCAGAGCGCCGACATCTTCGACGCCGCCAAGTTCCCGACCGCCAAGTTCGTCGGCGACAAGTTCACCTTCGACGGCGACAAGCTGGTGTCGGTGGCCGGCGACCTGACCATCAAGGGCAAGACCCAGCCCGCGACCTTCAAGGCCAACCAGTTCGCCTGCTACCAGAGCCCGATGCTCAAGCGCGAAGTCTGCGGCGGCGACTTCGAGACCACCATCGACCGCACCCAGTTCGGCGCGGACTACGGCGTGCAGTACGGCTTCCCGAAGAACGTGCGCATCGTGGCGCAGATCGAGGCCGTCAAGCAGTAAGCGGCATTCCCCTCCCCCGCCTTCCGGGCTTCCCGGCGTCGGGCGGAACGGGCCGGCACCGGAGCGCATCGCGCCGGGGCCGGCCCTTTTTTCATGGCCTCACGGGGCGTCGCCCGCCGCCGCGCCGAAGCGGAAGCTCGACACCGCGAGCCCGCCCATGAACGCATCCTCGTGGTAGACCCGCGCGCCCGGCTCGGACTCGGCCGCGCCCACCGCCACCATCAGCGGCATCAGGTGGTCCTCGCGCGGATGGGCGATGCGCGCGGCGGGCGCCGCGTCCCAGTGCAGCAGGCCGTCGGTGCGTGCCGCCGGGCCGCTGCCGACCAGGGTGCGGTCGAGCCAGTCGTCGAAGGCCTTGGACACCTCGCGCGCCTGCGGGCCGAAGTGGCGCAGGTTGTGGTAGCTCAGGCCGCTGCCGACGATCAGCACGCCGTCGTCGCGCAGGGGCGCGAGCGCGCGGCCCAGCGCCAGGTGCTCGGCCGGGTCGTAGCCGGTGCGCATCGACAGCTGCACGATCGGCACCCCGGCCTGCGGATAGATCACCGCGAACGGCGAGAAGGTGCCGTGGTCGAAGCCGCGCTGCGCGTCCAGCGCCGCCGGCAGGCCGGCGCCGCGCGCCAGGTCGCGCACCCGCGCGGCCAGCGCCGGGTCGCCCGGCGCGTCGTAGCGCACCCGGTAGGTGTGCGCGGGGAAGTTGGAATAGTCGTAGAGCATCGGCGGGCTCGGATGGGACGACGCGGTGAAGGCGTCGGCCTCCCAGTGGCCCGAGACGACCAGCACCGCGCGCGGCGTGCGGCCGACCTGGCGCGGCATGTCCTGCAGCGCCGCGGCCAGCAGGTCGTAGGCGCCGCCCGTGCGGTCGCGCATCCAGGGCCAGGGGCCGCCGCCGTGCGAGATGAAATAGGTCGGCAGCCGACCGGCGGCCGGGGGCGTCGCGGGGATGTCGGGGACGGCGTTCGTGGAAGGGTTCGCGGGAGCGTCGACGGGATGCATGGTGGGGTTCTCCGACCCGGCCGCGACCGGCGGCCGGCATGCGCCGGACTGTAGATGCTTTCGCCGGCGGGCCGCGCTTCAGGCCGCGGGCGGCTGGGCCGGCAACCCGGCCTGGATGTCCGGCGGCCGGGCCAGCGGTATCCGGACGAAGAACTCGCTGCCCTTGCCGGCGCCCTCGCTGCGGACCTCGACCGAGCCGTGGTGCAGCGAGACGATCTCCTTGACCAGCGCCAGTCCGATGCCCAGGCCCTGACCGCGCCGGGTGTCCGAGGCCTGCGCCTGGGTGAACATGTCGAAGATCGTCGGCTGGAGGTCCGCGCCGATCCCCTGGCCGGTGTCCTGCACCTTGACGGTGAAATGGGTGTGGTCCACGGTGGCGGAGAGCGCGACGCGGCCCCCTGCGGGCGTGAACTTGATCGCGTTGTTCAGCAGGTTGGTCAGCACCTGGTGGATCCGGCCGGCATCCACCTCCACGGCGACGGGCACCGGCGGCAGCGCGTCGACCAGGGCGATGCCCTTGCCCACCGCCGCATGCCGGCACGCGTCGAGCGCCTCCTGCAGCAGGGCCTGCAGCTCCACCCGGTGGTAGGCGATGCGCATCAGGCCTTCGGTCACCCGGGCCATGTCGATCAGGTCTTCCACCAGGCGGTTCATGAAACCGATCTGCCGGTTGATGATTTTCACCGCCTGCCCGCGCACGGGCTCCTCGGACGGGCGCGCGAGCAGGGCCGTGGCCACCGCCATCGGCTGCAGGGGGTTGCGCAGCTCGTGCGCGATGGTGGCCAGGAACACGTCGCGGTCGAGCCGTTCCTTGCGGAGCTGCCGCGCCTCGCTGTCGAGCAGGTCCATCCGCTGGCGCAGGTGGGTGACATCGCGAAAGAGCTTGGCGAAGCCGGCGGGTCGGCCGGCGCCGTGCAGGGGCAGCATGACGCCGCTGGCCCAGAACCGCGAGCCGTCCTTGCGCATGTGCCAGCGCTCGTCCTCGGCGGCGCCCAGCAGCCGCGCGCTGCGGAGTTCGTGCAGGTGGATCTCCCGGCCGACGTCCTCCGGCGTGAACAGGACCGCGATGGACGCCTCCAGCACATCGTCCGCCGTGAAGCCGGTGATGGCGTAGCAGCCTTCGCTCCATCCGGTGATGCGCCCGTCGGCGTCGATGAAGCACAGCCCGTACTGCGGGATCTGCCCCATGAACTGCGCCTCGAACGCGTCCAGGTCCGCGGCCCGCCATGCGCCGTGCGCGGTTGTCTGATCGGTCATGGGCGAATTTCCTCGGTCGTCGCGTCGAACGGTTCGCGCGGTCGGGACCGCGCGGCGGGAGCCACGGCGGGCGGCCGACGGCCGGTCAGGCGTCGTCGCCGGCGACGAAGACGGTCAGCACGCCGGTGTAGCCGTAGAGGTGGTGGCGCGCGATCTCGCCGCCGGCGAAGAAGCCGACCAGCGGCACGTCGCCGAGCGCGCGGCGCACGATCTGCATTTCGGCGTTCGGGCCGCCGAAATGCGGGCCGCCGCGGCCGGAGCAGCTGACGTAGACCGCGCCGGCGATGCGGCGCGCCGGATGCGGCGCGGCTTCGGCCTCGGGCGCGGCCAGCGCCGCGGCGGTGGCCAGCGGCAGGTCCTCGGGTTCGAGTTCCTCGCGGATCTCGGCGCAGATGCGCACCAGGTCGGCCCGGGCGGCGGCGGCGTTGCGCTCGCAGAACGCCAGCCGCATGCCGGGCGTCACCCGGTCGGCCAGCGCCACGCCCTGGCGCGACGGGTCCAGGCCGATGATGTGGCGCACCCGGGTGTCGGCGCCGAAGTCGCCGGTGCGGCGCACCAGCGCGTCGGCCGGACCGTCGTGGGGCAGGTCGTCGTCGGAGGAGAGTCCGGCCAGGGTGGCGCGCACCCGGGGCAGGGCCTCGTGCGGCTCGTTCAGGTCCACCTGCAGTTCGTCGAGCAGCACCTGCAGCGCGGGCTGGCCGTCGAGCGCGGTGACCACGTTGTCCTGGGCGGCGGTGATCCGGTGCACCGGGCCGACCGGACGGCAGCCCTGGGTGACGCGCGACACCAGCCGCACGCCCTCGCCGAAGGCCACGCCGCTCATGCCGCCCCGGAACACGCCGCTGGCCGACCCCTGCCCGCGGATGTTGCCGTCGCCGCCGACGGCGAACTGCACGCCGCCCGGCCGGACCCCGGCGATGCCGCCGAAGAGGTAGCCGCCGGTGGTGCGCTCGGCCAGCTCGGACAGCAGTTCGGGCAGGTCCGGCAGCGCGGCGTCGGCGTGCACCAGCACCGCATGCGCATCGAAACTGGAGAAGCCCGGCGCGGCCAGCGGCGCGACGCCGGAGAACACCCGGTACCGGTCGGCCGGGATGTCGCAGAGCATGACGGCCAGCGCCGGCTCGTCGATGTATTCGGCCGCGCCGGCGGCGATGCCCAGGGCGGCGGTGCCGGTCCAGTCGGTCACCTCGGGCAGCTCGGCGCCCAGCAGGTCGAGGATCTCCTCGGCGTGCGCGGCATAGGCGTCGGTCAGGTAGACGATGCCCAGCGTGGGCGCGGCCGCATGGTCCGGCAGCGCCATCTGGCCGCGCAGCTGCGCCAGCACCAGCGCGGTGGCCATGCGCCACTGGGGATGGGTGGCGTGGCCGGTGACGAAGAGTCGGGGCACGGGGCGCGTCCGCCGGGGGATCAGCGGCCGGAGGCGCGGCGGCGCGGCGCGGCCGGCGCCGAGGCCGTCTTGCGACTGGACGGGGTCTTGCGGGCGGATGCGGACGGCGCGGGCGCCGGCGCGGCGCTGCCGCGGGCGGTCCGCTTGGCGGGCGCGGCGTCGGCGGGCTTCTTCGCGCTGGCGCTGCGGCGTCGCGGCGCGGCCGGGATCTGCGGCACGGCGGTGGCGACCGCGGCGACCGCGGCGTCGGTGGCCGCGCCGGCGGCATCGGTCAGGGACTGCACCTGGGTGGCGGTGCGGTCGGCCAGGTCCTGCATCGCGCTGCGGGCGATTTCCTGGAACTGGCCGGTGAGCGCGCCCCACCATTTCATCGGGTCGGCGCCGCCGGGGATCGCTGCCCCGCCGCTCGCGGGCGCGGGCGCCGGGGCGGCCGGCGCCTCGGCGGCTTGCGCGGCCTGGCCGCCGCCGGTGAAGGCGGCGGTGAACGGGCTGAAGAAATCGGGCACGGCGGCATGCGCCTGCGGATCGGCGGCACGCGGGGCGGACGGCGCGGGCGCGGCGTCGGCGGCGCCGGCGCCCTGCGCGCCGCCGAAGATCGCCGCGAACGGGTTGGCCGGCATCGCGGCCGCGCCTTCGGTGCCGTTGCGCCAGAACTGCGAGGCGGCGTCGGTCGCCTGGCCGGCGATCGAGCGGAAGGCCTCGGTCCATTGCTCGAAGGGCACGCCCATGTTCTTGAGCGTGGACAGGGTCATCTTCTGCACCTCGAGCGCCTGCACGGTGGCGGCCACCGCGCGGTTGTTCTGCTCCAGCCAGAACTGCACCGTCTTGAGTTCGCCGATGCGCTTCTGCAGCTCCTCGGGCTGCAGCGTCGGCGCCACCCAGTCGGACCAGGAAGGCAGCGACGGCATGCCCGGGATGGAGGCGCCGGCCGGCTGCTGCGCCTGCCCCGCGGCCTGGGTCAGCTGGCGCAGGAAATCGAAGCCGGGAATGAACTGGCCGAATCCGGGAACGGTGGGCGTGGACATGCGGGGTCTCCTTGACGACACGGTGGGATGGAATGGGAGGCGGGGTCCGGCGACGGCCGGACGGAGGGAAGCGCCAGCTTACCCGAAGCGGCGTTCCGCGGGCGGCCCGAATCGCCCGCGGCGGCGGTTTCGCCGGACCCCGGGCCGCCCGCCGTCCGGCGCGGCGCGCTCAGTGCTTGTGGTGGTGCGCCTCCATCGCCTGGCTGCCCTGCGCGCGCGGCTGCACCCAGACCTCGACGGTGACCGTGCCGGCCTTGGCGAATTCCAGCGTCAGCGGCAGCTTGTCGCCTTCCTTGAGCGGCGCCTTCAGGCCCAGCAGCATGAAGTGCAGGCCGCTGTCGGCCATGCGCAGCGTCTGACCGGCCGGGATGTCGATGGCGGGCTGCGCGCGCATGCGCATCACGCCGTCCTCGGTCTTCATGGTGTGGAACTCGACCCGCGCGGCCGCCGGCGTGGAGGCGCCGACCAGCCGGTCGCCGGCCTGGCCCTGGTCGGCCAGGTCGGCGTAGGCGGTGCCGTTGGGCACGCCCTGCAGGCTGGGCACCGCGTAGGGATGCAGGATGCGGATGTCGCCGGCACGGGTCTCGTGCGCCGCGGCGCCGCCCGCGAGCGCCAGGGACAGGCCGAGGACGGAAAGGAATCGTTGCGTGGTGCGTTGCATGGTGGGCTCCTGGTGAAACTATGAAAAAGATAGCACGCAGCCGAGGCGGAATGCCCGCTCGCGGGCTGCGGCATAGGGGAAAACGGTACGGAAGGAACGGTGGAGGCCGTGGACCGGCCGCCTTCACATCGTCCAGCGCAGCGTGGCGTAGTAGCCGCGCCCGTCGCCCGGCGACCAGCCCGACGAGCCGCTGTCGTACCAGACGTAGTCGGTGCGCCGGTCGGCCAGGTTCTTGACCTGCAGCTGCAGGCTGAGCCGCGGGTCGATCCGCCAGGTGGCGCCGGCGTGGAGCAGCACGTAGCCGCCGAAGCGCCCGAAGGCGTTGCTGCGCTCGACGAAGTAGTTGCCCTGCCCGTTGCCCCAGGCCGAGAGCTTCCAGTCGGCCGCGGCCTGCCAGTCGACGCCGGCCGAGAACACCTTGCGCGGCACGTTCTCGATCTCGTTGCCGCGGGTGGCCGGAGCGCCCGGGTCGGGCTCGACGATGCGGGCGAGCTGGTGCGAGTACGAGGCCCAGGCGCTGGCGCGCGGATTCGGCTTGAGGTGGACCTGCAGGTCGTAGCCCTTGCGCAGCGTGCGGCCGACGTTGCCCAGGCCGCCGGGGTCGGGCAGGCCGTCCACGCCGAGCACCCGCTGCACCTCGCCCGAGGCGCGCTGCTCCCAGTAGGCGACGCGGCCGTCGATCCAGGCGGCGGGGGTGAATTTCACGCCGGTCTCCCAGCCGTCGTTGATCGAGGCGCGCAGCCGGCGCGCCTGGGTCTGGTAGGCGTCGATGCCGGCGCCGACCTGGAAGGTGCGGCCCCAGTTGCCGTAGACGCTGGCGGCGCTCCAGGGCGCGTACGACAGGCTGATCTTGGGCTGGCGGATCGCCCCGTAGTCGTGGGTGCCGGCCCGGGCGCCGGTGAGCCGGTCGCTGAACTGCCCGCCGACATGGTCGATGCGCAGCGCGGGCACGATGCGCAGCGCCGCGACCGGCCGCACCACCGCCTGCACGTAGGCGCCCTGGGTGTCGAGGGTGAAGTCCCAGTCGCGGAACTGCGACTGGCGCGCCCGGTCGACGGTGCGGAAGCGCTGGTTGAGGTTGTCCTGGCGCTGGACGTCGAGCCCGCCCTCCAGCGCGAACTCGTGCGCCCAGTCGACCTTCGGGCGCCAGGTCAGCGTGGCGAGCGCGCCGTATTGCGCCTCGTCGTTGAAGCGCTCCTGCTGCGCGCCGGCCGCCGAGAAGCGGACCCAGCGCCGGTTGCGGTACTGCGCGGCATAGGCCTTGGCCGACCAGGACACGCCGTCCGACGGTTCGCCGTCGAGGTGCAGGCTGGCCTGGCTGGTTTCGCGGGTGCTGCGGTCGGAGGCGGCGTAGGCCGGCGAGGAGCGCGGATCGCGGCGCGCGGTGGCGGCGTCGAGGTAGCCCGACTCGTCGGCCCGGTTCTCGTAGTGCCGCAGGATCAGGCCGCCGCGGTAGCGGGCGTCGTCGGTGGTGTAGAACCACTTGCCCGCCAGCGAGGCCTGGCGCGCGTCGGCATGGTCGCGCCAGCCGTCGGCGTCGCGCCAGGCCAGGAAGTAGTTCTGCGACCAGTTGCCCGCCTCCAGCCCCTTGGCGACCTGCACCTCGCGGGTGCCGAAGCTGCCGGCGGTGACGCTGGCGTCGGTGCGGTTGCCGCCGATGCGGGTGAAGACGCTGGCGTTGCCGGCGATGTTGTGCAGCCCGTAGCGCGGATCGTTGGTGCCGCGCACGATCTCGATGCGGTCGATGTCCAGCGGGAACACCGCGTCGAGGAAGGGCATGCCGCCGGCGTTGTCGTTGCTCGGGATGCCGTCGATCAGCAGCTTGACCGCGTTGATGCGGCC
>JAKOND010000341.1 GCA_022702125.1 Burkholderiaceae bacterium | reverse complement strand
CGCGCAAGCACATCGAGAACTTCCAGAAGGGCAAGGTCGTCGGCGAGGAGTACTACCCGCTGGGCAGCACCAACTTCGGCTCGCTGATGAACAAGATCAAGGTGCAGAAGCCCGACTGCATCTTCGTCGCGGTGGTGGGCGGCTCCAACGTGGCCTTCTACAAGGCGCTCAAGGCTGCCGGCATCACCGGCGACAAGCAGCTGCTGGTCACGCTCTCGGTGACCGAGGACGAGATGACCGGTGTGGGAGGCGAGAACTTCAAGGGCTTCTACTCGTCGATGAAGTACTTCCAGACCCTCGACAACGAGAACAACAAGAAGTTCGTCGCCGCCTTCAAGGCCAAGTACGGCCCCGCCGCGGTGATCGGCGACGTGACCCAGGCCGGCTACCTCGGCCCATGGCTCTGGAAGGCCGCGGTCGAGAAGGCCAAGAGCTTCGACGTGGACAAGGTGATGGCCGCCTCGCCGGGCATCGAGCTCAGGACCGCGCCCGAGGGCTACGTGAAGGTCGACGCCAACCACCACCTCTGGAGCAAGTCGCGCATCGCGCAGGGCCAGGCCGACGCGAGCTTCAAGGTGGTGTCCGAATCGCCCGAGCTCATCAAGCCCGATCCCTTCCCCAAGGGCTACCAGTAAGCCGGTCCCCCGGGCCGCCGCGCACCGAACAGGAGCTGGACCATGACCGTTTCCGAAATGATGAACATCGGCCTGATGCAGGGCTTCGCCGGGCTGAGCCTGTTCGCGGTGCTGCTGCTGATGGGCCTGGGGCTGGCGATCATCTTCGGCCAGATGGGCGTGATCAACATGGCGCATGGCGAGTTCATGACCATCGGCGCCTACACGATCTACCTGGGCTCGACCCTGGTCGGCACCCATGCGCCGGCGCTGCTGCCGTACTACTTCCCCTTCGCCATCGCGGCGGCCTTCGGCTTCGCGTTCGCCGCCGGGTGGCTGGTGGAGTGGGGCCTGATCCGCCACCTCTACAAGCGCCCGCTCGACACGCTGCTGGCCACCTGGGGCGTGAGCCTGGCGATCCAGCAGGCCTTCCGGTCCTTCATCGGCCCGAAGGAGGTCAGCCCCACGCTGCCCGAGTGGCTGCTGGGCTCCTGGGCGCCGTCCGAGGGCCTGGACATCCCGATCAACGGCATGTTCGTGCTCGGGCTGACCGCGGTGGTCACCGCCGGCGTGCTGCTCGCGCTGCACCGCAGCCGCTGGGGCCTGCGGGTGCGCGCCACCGTCAGCAACCGCGTCATGGCCAACGCCATCGGCATCGACACGAAGAAGACCGACCGGCTGACCTTCGCCATCGGCTGCGGCATCGCCGGGGTGGCGGGCGCGGCCTTCACCACCATCGGCTCGACCGGGCCGACCTCGGGCTCGCTCTACATCGTGGACGCCTTCCTGGTCGTCACCTTCGGCGGCGCGGCCAGCCTGCTGGGCACGGTGGTCTCGGCCTTCGGCATTGCCCAGACCCAGTCGATCGCCGAGTTCTTCCTGACCGGCTCGATGGCCAAGGTGCTCACGCTGTCGCTGATCGTGCTGATCCTGATGATGCGGCCGCAAGGCCTGTTCGCCTCCAAGGTGCGCCGCTGAGCGCGCCGCAGGGAAACCGACATGAACGCCCTCAAAGCCTGGATCCTCCGCTACCAGCTCGCCAGCATGCTGCTGCTGGTGCTGCTGCTGGCCGTGGCGCTGCCCCTCGCGCTCGACGTGTTCCGCCTGAACCTGGTCGGCAAGTACCTGACCTACGCCTTCGTCGCCATCGGCCTGGTGATGGTCTGGGGCTACGGCGGGGTGCTGAGCCTGGGGCAGGGCGTCTTCTTCGGCCTGGGCGGCTACGCCATGGCCATGTTCCTCAAGCTCGAGGCGTCCGACCCGGTCAGCACCAAGATCCAGTCCACGCCGGGCATCCCCGACTTCATGGACTGGAACCAGATCACCGAGCTGCCGGCGCTCTGGGTGCCGTTCAAGAGCCTGCCGTTCGCGCTGGCGGCGGTGGTCGCGGTGCCGACGCTGCTGGCCTGGATCGTGAGCTTCGCGATGTTCAAGCGCCGGGTGGGCGGCGTGTACTTCGCCATCATCACCCAGGCGGTGGCGCTGATCGTGACGGTGCTCATCATCGGCCAGCAGGGCTACACCGGCGGCGTCAACGGCATGACCGACCTGAAGACGCTCGCCGGCTGGGACACCCGCACCGACAGCGCCAAGGTCATCCTCTACTACGTGTGCGTCGCGCTGCTGGTGGCGGCGATGCTGCTGTGCCGCTGGGTGCAGACCAGCAAGCTCGGCACGCTGCTGCTGGCGATGCGCGACAAGGAGGACCGGGTGCGCTTCTCGGGCTACGACGTGTCGAACTTCAAGGTCTTCACCTTCTGCCTGGCCGCCGCGCTGTCGGGCATCGGCGGCGCGCTCTTCACCCTGCAGGTGGGCTTCATGTCGCCGAGCTTCGTGGGCATCGTGCCGTCGATCGAGATGGTGATCTACGCCGCGGTCGGCGGCCGCATGAGCCTGGTCGGCGCGGTCTACGGCACGCTGCTGGTCAACGCCGGCAAGACCTACTTCTCCGAGAGCTTCCCGGACCTGTGGCTGTTCCTGATGGCCGCGCTGTTCATCGGCGTGACCATGCTGTTCCCGATGGGGCTGGCCGGGGTGTGGGAGGAACGCATCGTGCCCTGGTGGCGGGGCCGGCGCGAGGCGCTGCGCCGCGCCGCGGTGCAGCCGCCCGCCGCCACGGCGCCGCAGGCCACGCCGCGCGAGGCCGAGCCGTCCCTCCCGTCCGCCGCATCGCCGGCTCCCGTGGGCACGCCCCGCCCGAGGACCGCACCATGAGCAACACCGACTTCGCCCTCGCCGTGGAAGACCTCACGGTGTCCTTCGACGGCTTCAAGGCCATCGACGCGCTGAACCTCTACATCGACAGGAACGAACTGCGCGTGATCATCGGCCCGAACGGGGCCGGCAAGACCACGCTGCTCGACCTGATCTGCGGCAAGACCCGCGCGAGCGCCGGCTCGATCAAGTTCAAGAACACCGAACTCACCCGCATGCCGGAGCACCAGCGGGTGCGCCTGGGCATCGGCCGCAAGTTCCAGACGCCCTCGATCTACGAGAACCTGAGCGTGTTCCAGAACCTGGAAGTCTCCTACCCGGCGGGCCGCTCGGTCTTCGGCGCGCTGGCCTTCCGGTGCACCGACGAGGTGCGCGGCCGGGTGCGCCTGGTGGCCGAGGACATCGGCCTGCACGACCGGCTCGACACCGAGGCCGGGCTGCTGTCGCACGGCCAGAAGCAGTGGCTGGAGATCGGCATGCTGCTGATGCAGGAGCCGGAGCTGCTGATGCTCGACGAGCCCATCGCCGGCATGAGCGCGCGCGAGCGCGAGCTGACCGGCGAGCTGCTGCAGCGCATCTGCCGGAACCGCGCGGTGATCGTGATCGAGCACGACATGGAGTTCGTCAAGCGCATCGCGCACAAGGTCACGGTCATGCACCAGGGAAAGATCCTCGCCGAAGGGCCGATGGACAAGGTGCAGGCCGATCCCAAGGTCATCGACGTCTACCTGGGGCACTGAGCATGCGGCGCGATCCACGGGCGGAGATCCTGCACGCCCCCTACACAACGCACCCGACAGGAGCCGAACCATGCTGAAAGTCACCGACCTCCATGTCGCCTACGGCCAGAGCGAGGCGCTGCACGGCATCTCGTTCGAGGGCCGTGCCAACGAGACCGTCGCCATCATGGGACGCAACGGCATGGGCAAGACCACGCTGTTCAAGAGCCTGATGGGCGTGCTGCCCACCCGCAGCGGCACCATCGAGGTGGCCGGCCAGGACGTGACCCGGGACGAGAGCTTCCGCCGCGTCGGCAAGGGCATCGCCTACGTGCCGCAGGGCCGGATGGTCTTCCCGACGCTGACGGTCGAGGAGAACATCCAGACCGGCCTGGAGAACGCCCGGCACAAGGTCGTCCCCGAGGAGATCTACGCGCTCTTCCCGGTGCTGTGGGACATGCGGCGCCGGAAGGGCGGCAACCTCTCCGGCGGCCAGCAGCAGCAGCTGGCCATCGCCCGCGCGCTCGTCACCGACCCCAAGGTGCTGCTGCTCGACGAGCCCACCGAGGGCATCCAGCCATCCATCATCAAGGACATCGCCAAGGCGCTCAACGAGATCCGCAAGCTGCGCCGCATCACCATCGTCGTCTCCGAGCAGGTGCTGAGCTTCGCGATGGACGTGGCCGACCGGCTCTTCGTCATCGAGGGCGGCCGGCTGGTGCACGAGACCACCCGCGCCGGCACCGACGAGCAGCGCATCAAGTCCTACCTCTCCGTCTGACGATCCCCCCGAAGCATCAACCCAAGGAGCCTGCCGTGACCGACACCCTGATCAAAGTCGACCTGACGAAATCGCCGACCGAGAACGAGAACATCCACAACCGCTGGCACCCGGACATCCCGATGGCCTGCTGGGTCGACCCGGGCGACGACTTCATCCTGGAGACCTTCGACT
>JAKOND010000339.1 GCA_022702125.1 Burkholderiaceae bacterium | reverse complement strand
GATCCACCTGCTCAAGACCTTCATCAACGCCGAGAACTACTCCGACCGGGTGCTGATCGCGCAGACGGCGATCCACATCACCTTCCTGCTGTCGGCGATGGCCATCGCGATGACCGACCGGCTGATGGCGCCGGCGTCTAGCAGGCACTGACGCGTCCCCGCGGCCGGCGCGCTGGGCGGCCGGCCGGGGGAACCGGGCTCAGGCCAGGGGCACGGCGGCGGCCACCAGGCCGGCCCCGCCGTCGTCGCCGGACGGCCCGGCCGCCGGCGCCGGCCCGCCCGACGCCAGCCGCCCCGCCACCAGCCGCAACCGGCGGTCGCAGCGCGCGGCCAGCGCGTCGTCGTGCGTCACCATTACGAAGGCGGTGTGCTGCTCGCGCGCCAGCCGCAGCATCAGCGCGAAGACGCCGTCGGCGGTGCCGCGGTCGAGGTTGCCGGTCGGCTCGTCGGCCAGCACGCAGGCCGGCCGGGTCACCAGCGCCCGGGCGATGGCCACCCGCTGGCGCTCGCCGCCGGACAGCTCGGCCGGGCGGTGGTGGGCGCGGCCCTCCAGCCCCACGGCGGCCAGCATCGCGCGCGCCGCCTCGGCGCAGGCCTCGGGCGTCTCGCGGCGGATGCGCAGCGGCATGCCGACGTTGTCGAGCGCGCTGAATTCCGGCAGCAGGTGGTGGAACTGGTAGACGAAGCCCAGGTGCCGGTTGCGCATGCGGCCCTGCTCGGCCGCGTTCAGGCCCGCCAGGTCGCGCCCCTGCAGCACCACCGTGCCGGCGCTCGGCGCGTCCAGGCCGCCGAGCAGGTGCAGCAGCGTGCTCTTGCCCGAGCCCGAGGCGCCGACGATGGCCAGCGTCTCGCCGGCAAGCACCCGGACGTCCACGCCGTGCAGCACGGTCACGTCGAGCGTGCCGTCGTGGAAGCGCTTGGTCAGGCCGGTGGCCTCGATGACCGTGTCGCCGGGGCGCACCGGCGCGCCGGAAGAAGCGGTTGCAGTGGGGTTCACGCGGGTCTCACTCATAACGAAGCGCCTCGGCCGGGTTGACGCGGCTGGCGCGCCAGCTCGGATACAGGGTGGCCACGAAGGCCAGGATCAGCGCGATCACCGCGATCGGCACGATGTCGCTGCGCTGCGGCTCGCTCGGCATGCGGCTGATCAGGTAGATGTCCTTGGGCAGGAAGCTGGCGTGGAACAGCCGCTCCAGGAAGGGCACGATCACGTCGATGTTGAAGGCCACCAGCAGCCCCAGGCCCAGGCCGGCCAGGGTGCCGATGACGCCCACCATCGCGCCCTGCACCACGAACACGCCCATGATGCTGGCCGGGCTCGCGCCCAGGGTGCGCAGGATGGCGATGTCGGCGCGCTTGTCGGTCACCGTCATCACCAGGGTCGAGACCAGGTTGAAGGCGGCCACCGCGACGATCAGCGTCAGGATGATGAACATCATCCGTTTCTCGAGCTGCACCGCCGAGAACCAGGTCTTGTTCTGCTGGGTCCAGTCGCGGATCAGCAGGTCGCCGCTCAGGGTGGCGGCCAGCTCCCGCGCCACCTCGGGCGCGCGGTGCAGGTCCTTCAGGCGCAGCCGGATGCCGGTCGGGCCCTCCAGCCGGAAGATGCGCGCCGCGTCGTCCTGGTGCAGCATCACCAGCGCCGAGTCGTACTCGTAGTGGCCGGAGTCGAAGGTGCCGACCACCGTCAGCTGCTTGAGGCGCGGCACCACGCCGGCCGGGGTCACCTGCCCGCTCGGCGCCACCAGCGTCACCGGGTCGCCCGTCCGCACGCCCAGGCCGCGCGCCAGCTCGGCGCCCAGCACCACGCCGAACGCGCCGGGCACCAGGCGCCGCATCACCTCGGGCTTGAGCGCGGCGGCCACGTCGGTGACCTCGCCCTCGTGGGCCGGATCGATGCCGCGCACGATGGTGCCCTTCATGTCCTCGCCCCGGGCGATCAGCGCCTGCGCCGCGACGAAGGTGGCCGCGCCGATCACCTCGGGATTGCGCCGCGCCTCGGCCAGGGTGCGCGCCGGGTCGGGCAGCGCGGCGCCGTTGGGCGCGAAGATCTCGATGTGCGACACCACGCCCAGCATGCGGTCGCGCACCTCCTTCTGGAAGCCGTTCATCACCGACAGCACGATGATGAGCGCCGCCACGCCGAGCGCGATGCCCAGCATCGAGACGCCCGAGATGAAGGAGATGAAGCCGTTGCGCCGGGTGGCGCGGCCGGCGCGGGTGTAGCGCCAGCCCAGGGCCAGCTCGTAGGGGAGTTGCATGGGGGACCGATGGAAAGGAGACGGTGGAATGGTCGTGGCGGAATTGTCGTGTACTCGGCAGGCCCGCCCTGTCGGACGGCGACCCCCGCGCGCGGCGCGGGCGACAATCGCCGGCTATGCATCTCCTGATCCCGTTCGCCGCCGGCGACGCCCCGGGCTGCCGGCAGGCCCTGTCAGGCCTGTCGCTGCCGAACCTGGAACGGCTGCTGTCCCGGCTGCCCCCCGGCGACACCGACACCGGCGACGAGCTGAGCCTGTCGCCGCCGCACGAACGCGCGCTGGCCCGCGCGCTGGGCCTGCCGGCCGCCGACGGCATGATCCCGTGGGCGGCGCTGGAGGCCGCGCGCACGCCGCCGGAAACCTCCGCCGAGGCCGAGGCCGGCGATCCGTCCGCCGCCCCGGCCTGGGGCTTCGTCACGCCCTGCCACTGGATGATCGGCGCCGACCACATCACCCTGGCCGATCCGGCGCTGCTGCGGCTGGACGAGGCCGGTTCGCGCGAACTGCTGGCGCTGCTCGCGCCCTACTGCGCCGCCGACGGCATCGCGCTGCGCTACGCGGCGCCCACCCGATGGCTCGCGCGGGGCGGGGTCTTCCGGGGCCTGGCGACCGCCTCGCTCGACCGGGTGGCCGGCCGCAACATCGACCTCTGGATGCCCGACGCGCCGCAGGCCCGGCCGCTGCGCCGGCTGCAGAGCGAGATGCAGATGCTGCTCTACACCCACCCCTGGACCGAGGCGCGCGATGCGGCCGGACTGCCGGCGGTCAACTCGCTGTGGATCAGCGGCACCGGCGCGCTGCCGGCCGGCTGGTCGCCCCCGCCCGGCCCGGAGCCGGTGGTGCCCGACGCGCTGCGCCGCCCCGCGCTGCAGGAGGACTGGGCCGCCTGGCGCGACGCCTGGCAGCGCATCGACGCCCGCGACTGCGCGGCGCTGCTGGCCGAGGCCGACGCCGGCCGGCCCGCCGCCCTCACGCTCTGCGGCGACCGCAGCGCGCTGGCCTTCCGGGCCGGCGCCAGCGGCACGGTCGGCCGCTGGCGCCAGAAGTTCTCCGGTATTTTCGGCCGGCAGCGATTGCAGGATCTGCAGGATAAGCTATGAAAATCGTAGCTAGAGACGTGCCGCCGCGCAGCGCCTGGGCGCTGGAGCAGGCCGGCGTGCATCCGCTGCTGGCCCGGCTGTTCGCGGCGCGCGGCGTGCACAGCAAGGACGAACTCGACGACGGCCTGGCCCGGCTGCTGCCGCCGGACACGCTGCAGGGTGCCGCGGCCGCCGCGACGCTGCTGGCCGACACCCTGGCGGCCGACGGGCGCATCTGCATCGTCGCCGACTACGACTGCGACGGCGCCACCGCCTGCGCGGTTGCGGTGCGCGGGCTGCGCATGCTCGGCGCGCGGCGGGTGGACTACCTGGTGCCCGACCGGGTGGTCGACGGCTACGGCCTGACCGCGCCGATCGCCGAGCGGGTCGCCGCGCGCGGCGCCGACCTGCTGCTGACGGTGGACAACGGCATCGCCAGCGTCGACGGCGTCGCCGCTGCAAAGGCACTCGGCCTGCGGGTGCTGGTGACCGACCACCACCTGCCCGGCCCGGTGCTGCCCGAGGCAGACGTATTGGTCAACCCGAACCAGCCGGCCTGCGGCTTCGACAGCAAGTGCATCGCCGGCTGCGGCGTGATTTTCTATGTACTGCTGGCGCTGCGCGCCGAACTGCGGGCGCGCGGCGCCTATGCCGAC
>JAKOND010000318.1 GCA_022702125.1 Burkholderiaceae bacterium | reverse complement strand
ATCAAATAAGAGTACACATCCAACGCTAGGAACCTGCCTACCATTCTTTTCAGCCAACAATCTCTGCTTACGCAAAAATTTTTCGGGTGGAAGCGACGTACCAACCCTCATCAGATAATTTGATAAGCCGTAAGAATCAACGATTTCCTCAATTTTTACAGAGTCAACGCCATTGCGTTCGTAAGGAATTGATCCTTTTGAATATGCAAGGCTTGTAACCCTCTCTCCTTTAATTTTAACTTTTGCAGCGTTTAATCTAACGTAACAGTCACCACTAGTCGTATAGTGAACCTTTGGACTTTTTGGAATTGATAAATGCAGTATGTGTCCTGATGCAACTTGAAGGAATTCAATACTGATGTTTTCAACAGAGGGAGAAGTTTGCTCAAGCAATACAGTCAGTATGGCATTTGCATCCTCTTTATTATTAAAGGGCCGCACACGGCTACCCTGAAATTTTTTATCTTAAATCCCGATGTAGATTTCGCCTCCATCTGCATTTGCAAACGCCACAAAGGTTTCTTGCAATTTAGATGGGAGAATATCTTTACTTTTTATATCGAAAAAATGATCTTCCTCTGAAGAAAGAAGTTTTTCGATATCGCTTATAGAAATAACCCTGTTTTCAATCATGATTAGAATTTTGACATTTAGTGATAGTGCTAAATCAAATTAGATATTTTTAGTTATTAAGGAACAATCAAAATTCTTCACAACGGCTGCGCCCCCGCCTTCGCCGCCGGGGGCGAATCCGGCAGCGGGATGAACTCCTGGTCGTCGCCCGGCGGCAGCGCGATGCGGCCGGCCCGCCAGTCGGCCTTGGCCTGCTCGATGCGCTCCGAGCGCGAGGACACGAAGTTCCACCACAGGTGGCGCGGGCCGAGCGGCTCGCCGCCGAGCAGCATCACCACCGAGGGCTCGACGGCGCGCAGGGTGCCGTCTTCCTTGGGGCCGAAGACGGCCATCTGGCCCGCGACGTAGGCGGTGCCGTCGGCGGCCTCGACGCGGCCGGCGGCGACGTAGGCGGCGCGCTCGGGCTGGTGCCCGGGCAGGCCCAGGCGGGCGCCGGGCTCCATCGCGGTGTGGACGTAGAACATCGGCGAATGCGTCTTGACCGGGCTTCTCAGGCCGAAGGCCTCGCCGGCGATGACGCGCATCCACAGGCCGTCCTCGCGGCCCTCGGGCAGGGCCTCGACCGGGTAATTGGCGAAGGACGGGTCGGTCTCCTCGTCGGCTTCCGGCAGCGCGACCCAGGACTGCAGCAGCTCCAGGCCGTTGCCGCTGCGCACCGACGGGTCCTCGAAGCGCTCGGAGTGCGAGATGCCGCGGCCGGCGGTCATCCAGTTGACCTCGCCGGGCACGATGACCTGCTCCACGCCCAGGCTGTCGCGGTGGGTGACCTTGCCGGAGAACAGGTAGCTCACCGTCGCCAGGCCGATGTGCGGATGCGGGCGCACGTCGGCGGCGCGGCCGGCGTCGGCCGGCAGCACCACCGGCCCGGCATGGTCGAAGAAGACGAAGGGGCCGACGGTGCGGCGCAGGCGGAAGGGCAGCAGGCGCCGCACCTTCAGACCGTGGCCCAGATCGGCCTGGCGGGGGTCGATGACGATCTTGGGCATGGGAGGACTCCGGTCGGTGGGGATGCGCCAGTGTCGCGCACCGGAGGCCGGAATGCACCGCGGAAAGTTTCTGGATGAGCTACCGCGAAAACCGATTTCCGGATGCGCGGCGGGCGGCGGATAGCCGGCGGCGTCCGCAGCATGCGCGGCACCGGGCCGCGTTCCTCGCTGACCGGCCGTTTCCCCGGCCGCGGCGGCCTGCGCGGATCGCGCCCGGCGCCCGGGCCGGCCGCCGTGCCTACTCCTGCCGGAGCCGTCGCGGACCCGGGTCATCCACCTATTCACAAAGTTGTCCCCAATGCCTTGCGCCGCGCCCCGCCAGCCCCGCACCGCCCTCTCGCGGCGGCGGACGGCCTTCCGGGCGCGGCGCGCCGGGGCCCCGATGCGCCGGTGCCGGGCGGCGCCGCATCCCCGACCTGCCGACCGCGCGCGCCGGCCTTTCCCGGATCCGCTGAAACGCCAGGCGCCCACGGACTTATCCACAGCTTCGGCGGAGCGGGAAAGCCCTGCAGGCCAAGGGTTTACCCGTCCTGCGCGTCCCGCAGGGCCGACCGGTGCCGGCGCAGGCCGGCGGCGCGCCGAAATACACGGGCGAATCCCGACGGCGCCCGGGTGCCGCCTCGGCCTGCAGCTATCAAAAACAGAGCATTCCCCCGTCACCGCCACCACAGGAGCACTTCCAGGACCCGGCGCACCGGCACCCTGAGCCTCGGGCGCCTTCCTCTATCCCGCCGGCCACCACATCGCCGCCTGGCGCCATCCGGACGCGAAGGCCGACGCGGGCATCGACCACGGCGCGGCCATCGTCGGCGGCGGCCGGGGCGGCACCGCCTTCGCCTTCGCGCTGCGCCGCGCGGGCACCGGCGGCGTGACGGTGATCGACACCGCGTCCGACCCGTCGCAGGCCGGCGTCTGGACCACCCGCGCCCGCATGCGCCAGCCGCGCACGCCCAAGAACCTGGTCGGCCCGGAACTCGGCGTCACCGCGCCCGGCTTCCAGGCCTGGTACGAGGCCCGCCACGGCGCCGCGCTCGACCGCATCCCGCGCACCGCCGGGGCCGACTACCCGGCCTGGTTCCGCGGCTTCCTGCGGATCCCGGTGCGCTACCGCACCCGGCTGCTGCGCATCGAGCCGGTGGACGCCCGGGAGGCGGCGCCGCGCCGCATCAGCCAGGACCTGGTGCTGGCCGACCTGCCGCTGCATGCGCAGCGCCTGGCCGCCGAGGTGCCGCCGGACTTCGGCCCGGAGCTGTACGCGCGGGCGGTCCGGCGCGGCGCTCCGGTGGCCGCCGGCCGGGGCGGGGCCGGACAAGGCTGCGGATGCCGCGGGCATCCAGAAGCTTCCTACAGCCGAACGCGCGTTTTGGCCTCGGCGGCGGGACGCGGGCGCCGCGAACATGGCGGCCCCCGTACCCACCTCTGGAACCAAGATGAAACATTGCGGCCTGCTCTTCTCCGCCCTGATCGGCGCCGTCGCCAGCGCCCGGTCCATGACGCCCATGGCCGGCATCGCGGCCGCGCGCCTGGCGGGCGAGCGCACGCCGGGCGAACTGGTCCTCCTGGACCGTCCGCTCTTCCAGTACGGCGCCCTGGTCATGGGCGTCGGCGAACTGCTCGGCGACAAGATGAAGACCGCGCCCGACCGCACCGTCTTCCTGGGCCTGCTGGCGCGCACGATGAGCGCCGGCATCGCCGGCGCGGCCCTGGCCCCGCGCGGCGAGGAGAAGGCCGGCGCCGCCGTCGCGGTCGCCACCGCCGTGCCGCTGGCCTACGCGACGCTGGCCGCCCGCAAGCGGGCCATGGCGCGCATCGGCCAGACCCGCAGCGGCCTGATCGAGGACGCGCTCGTCGTCGCCGCCGGCATCGCGGTCGTGGCGCTGGCGGTCCGGCGCCACGACGGCTCCTAGGCCGTCGCCGCGTCCGCCCGCGGCCGCGAGGTCGCGGCGCAACCGACCGCCGCGATGACCACGCAGGCGATGCCGGCCCACTGCGGCGCGGCCAGCCGCTCCTGCAGCAGCAGCATGCCGGCCAGGGCGCCGATGGCGGGCTCCAGGCTGAGCAGGATGCTGAAGGTGCGGCGCGGCAGCCGCTGCAGCGCCACCATCTCCAGCGAATACGGGATGGCGCTGGAGACGATGCCCACCGCCAGCCCGGCCGCCAGCAGCGCCGGATCCAGCAGCGCCATGCCCGCGGTGGCGACGCCGAAGGGCAGCGTGGTCAGGGCCGCGACGGCCATGCCGAGCGCGGTGGCGCTGCCGCCGTGCGCCTGCCCCGCCCGCTGGCCGCAGACGATGTAGAGCGCCCAGCACACGCCCGCCGCCAGCGCGAAGCCCGCGCCCGCCGGATCGGGCGCGACCACGCCCCGCCCGACCAGCAGCAGCAGGCCCAGGCCCGCCGCCGCCAGCGCCGCCCAGCCGGCGTCCCGCCAGCGGCGCGAGGACGCCGCCGCCAGCGCCAGCGGCCCGGTGAACTCCAACGCCAGCGCGATGCCCAGCGGCACGGTGCGCAGCGACAGGTAGAACAGCAGGTTGGTCAGCCCCAGCACCATGCCGTAAAGCGCGATCCAGCCCAGGTCGCGCCGCGCGAAGCGGCGGCGCCACGGCCGCCACGCCGCCAGCAGCACGCAGGCCGCGAAGCCGGTGCGCATCGCCACCGTGCCCGGCGCGCCCAGCGCCGGGAACAGCGTCTTGGCGAAGGAGGTGCCGATGCACAGCGCGCAGAGCGCGCCCACCAGCGCGGCGATGGCCGGCAGCATCGACGGGGCGCGCAGGGCGCCGGCGGGACCGGCGGAGCCGGAATCGGGACGGGACATGGAGGCGGGTACGGAGAAGGCGGAAGGAGACACCGGATACCGGACGCCGGTGGCGCGGGGCCGGACGGCCATGCTACGTGCACCGCCGCCGCGCATGCCGCACCGAATGCGTGAGCCCGGCCGGCGGACCGCGCCCCGAATTGAACCATTTGGTTCAGAATTTTAACGGACGGAAGCGCAAGTCCTTGCCGGGCCGACGATTTTTTCTCTGGCACAGCCTATGCATTGAGTCATCCATCGTCATCCCCCGCGCGAGGTCCGCATGAAAGTCGGCGTCTTCATCCCCATCGGCAACAACGGCTGGCTGCTGTCGGAGAACGCTCCGCAGTACCTGCCCACCTTCGAGCTCAACAAGCGCATCACGCTGGAGGCCGAGCGCTACGGCCTCGACTTCGTGCTGTCCATGATCAAGCTGCGCGGCTTCGGCGGCAAGACCGAGTTTTGGGACCACAACCTCGAATCCTTCACCCTGATGGCGGGCCTGGCGGCGGTCACCACCAAGATCAAGCTGTTCGCCACCGCGGCCACGCTGACCCTGCCGCCGGCCATCGTGGCCCGCATGGCCGCCACCATCGATTCCATCTCGGGCGGGCGCTTCGGCGTCAACCTGGTCACCGGCTGGCAGCGGCCCGAGTACTCGCAGATGGGCCTGTGGCCGGGCGACCAGTTCTTCGGCTCGCGCTACCAGTACCTGGCGGAGTACGCCCAGGTGCTGCGCGACCTCTGGGGCACCGGCAGGTCCGACTTCAAGGGCGCGCATTTCGCCATGGACGACTGCCGCGTCAGCCCGCAGCCGCAGGCCGACATGAAGCTGATCTGCGCCGGCTCCAGCGACGCGGGCATGGACTTCTCGGCCCGGTACGCCGACTACAACTTCTGCTTCGGCAAGGGCGTCAACACACCCCAGGCCTTCGCGCCCTCGGCCGAGAAGCTGATCGCCGCCACCGCCAGGACCGGACGCCACGTCACCACCTACGTGCTGATGATGGTGATCGCCGACGAGACCGACGAGGCCGCCCGCGCCAAGTGGGAGCACTACCAGGCCGGCGCCGACCAGGAGGCCATCGCCTGGCTCGGCCAGCAGGGCGCGGCCGACACCAAGTCGGGCGCCGACACCAACGTGCGCCAGATGGCCGACCCGACCTCGGCGGTCAACATCAACATGGGCACCCTCGTCGGCTCCTACGCCCGCGTGGCGCGCATGCTCGACGAGGTGGCCGAGGTGCCGGGCACCGAGGGCGTGCTGCTGACCTTCGACCATTTCGTCGAGGGCGTGCAGGCCTTCGGCGAGCGCATCCAGCCGCTGATGAAGTGCCGCACCGGCGCCGACAGCCCGGTGCCCTCGCAGGTGGCCGCGCCCGCGCGGCCCGAGCGCCTGGCCGCCTGAGAACCCGGAGCACGACCATGACCCTGACCGCCCCCCCCGACACGGCCGCCCCGGCGCCCAAGACCAACGCCACCCTCGCCTCCCGCACGCCCGCCGGCGCCCCGGACGCCCTGCGCCCCGGCAGCGGCGCGCGGGTGCTGCCCGCGCGGCCGGAGCCGCTCGCCTTCCATCCGGCGCAGACCGCGCTGGTGGTGGTGGACATGCAGAACGCCTACGCCTCCCTCGGTGGCTACGTGGACACCGCCGGCTTCGACATCTCCGGCGCGCAGGGCGTGATCGCCCACATCGCCCGCGCGGCGGAGGCCGCCCGCGCGGCCGGCATCCTGGTGGTGTTCCTGCAGAACGGCTGGGACGCGGGCTACGCGGAGGCCGGCGGCCCCGGCTCGCCCAACTGGCACAAGTCCAACGCCCTCAAGACCATGCGCCGGCGGCCGGAGCTGCAGGGCCGCTTCCTCGCCAAGGGCGGCTGGGACTACCAGATGGTCGACGCCCTGCAGCCGCAGGCCGGCGACATCGTGGTGCCCAAGCCGCGCTACAGCGGCTTCTTCAACAGCGCGCTCGATTCCACCCTGCGCGCGCGCGGCATCCGCAACCTGGTGTTCACCGGCATCGCGACCAACGTGTGCGTCGAGTCCACCCTGCGCGACGCCTTCCACCTGGAGTACTTCGCGGCCATGCTGGAGGACGCGACCCACGAGCTCGGCGGCCCGGCCATCCAGGCGGCGGCGGTCTACAACGTCGAGACCTTCTTCGGCTGGGTGGCGACGGTGGAGGACTTCTGCCGCGCCACGCGGGCCGACGACGCGGACGACCCGGCCGCGCAGGCCCGGCTGTTCGACACGCCGGCGACGCTCGCCGCGGCCTGACCCGGCCGCGCTCCCTTCCGGATCCGCCGATCCCCCGATCCCTTCGACCCCTTCCCTCCCAGGAGCCCTCCGCATGCCCAAAGAAGCCATCATCCCCGCCGGCACCGGCGCGCCGCTGGCCCCCTACGTCCCCGGCGCGCTGGCCGGCGGCGTGCTCTACGTCTCGGGCACCCTGCCGCTCGACAAGGACAACCACGTCGTGCACGCGGGCGACGCCGCCGCGCAGACGCGCCATGTGCTGGAAGCCATCCGCGGCGTGGTCGAGGCCGCCGGCGGCACCATGGACGACATCGCCTTCAACCACATCTTCCTGCGCGACTGGGCCGACTACGGCGCGATGAACGCGGTCTACGCCGAGTTCTTCCCCGGCACCAAGCCGGCGCGCTACTGCATCCAGGCCGGCCTGGTGAAGCCCGACGCGCTGGTGGAGATCGCCTCGGTCGCCCACATCGGCGCGCGGGCCTGAGCCGGGGCGCGCGCATGGCACCGCTCCACATCGAGATCCACGGCGACGCGGACCCGTCCGCGCCCGCGGTGGTGCTGTCGTCCGGCCTGGGCGGCTCGGCGAACTTCTGGCAACCCCAGATCCCGGCGCTGGTCGCGGCCGGCTGGCGGGTGCTGGGCTACGACCACCGCGGCACCGGCCGCAGCCCGGACGCGCTGCCGCCGGGCCACGCGATCGCCGACATGGCGGCCGACCTGCGCGCGGCGATGGACGCCGCCGGCGTGGCGCGCGGCCATGTCGTGGGCCATGCGCTGGGCGGGCTGATCGGGCTGCAGCTGGCGCTGGACGACCCGGCGCGGGTCGCGAGCGTCGCGGTGGTCAACGGCTGGTCGCGGCCCAATCCGCATTCGGCGCGCTGCTTCGACGCCCGGCTGGCGCTGCTGGCGGCCGGCGGCCCGCGCGCCTACGTCGAGGCGCAGCCGATCTTCCTCTACCCGGCCGACTGGTGCGCCGCGCACGCCGAGCGGGTGCAGGCCGAGGTGGAGCACGCGGTGGCGCACTTCCCCGGCGAGGCGAACATGCGCGCCCGCATCGCCGCGCTGCGCGCCTTCGACATCGACGGCCGGCTCGGGGACATCGCCTGCCCGGTGCTGGTGGCCGCGTCGCAGGACGACACGCTGGTGCCCTGGACCTGCTCCGAGCGCCTGGTCCGGCGGCTGGCCGACGTCACCTTCGACCTGGCGCCGCACGGCGGCCACGCCCACAGCGTCACGACGCCGGAAACGTTCAACCGTATGCTCCTGGATTTCCTGGCCGCGCAGGCCGCCGCACCCGCGGCGCTCCCCGGGCGGTCGCTCAACCCTGGAGTCCCCGCATGAGCCAGCCGCTCGACACCGCCGCCCTCGCCGCCCTGTTCACCGACGCCCGCACGCACGGCGCCTGGACCGACGAACCCGTGTCCGACGACCAGATCCGCCAGCTCTACGACCTGGTGAAGATGGGCCCGACCTCGGTCAATTCCTCGCCGGCGCGCTTCGTCTTCGTGCGCACGCCCGAAGGCAAGCGGCGCCTGGCGCCGGCGCTGTCCGCCGGCAATCGCGACAAGACGCTGGCCGCGCCGGTCACGGTGATCGCCGCCTGGGACGCCGCGTTCCACGAGCAGCTCCCCGCCCTGTTCCCGCATGCCGACGCGAAGCCGTGGGTCGCCGCCACGCCCGAGGCCGCCCACAAGACCGCGTCCGTCAACAGCACGCTGCAGGCGGGCTACCTGATCCTGGCCGCGCGCGCATTGGGCCTCGACACCGGCCCGATGGCCGGCTTCGACGCCGACCGGGTCGACGCCGAATTCTTCGCCGGCACCGCCTGGAAGTCCAACCTCCTCATCAACCTCGGCCATGGCGACGCGTCCAAGCTCCACGGGCGCCTGCCCCGGCTGGACTTCGACACCGCCGCCCGGCTCGCCTGACGCCATGACACCGACCGCCCTCGCCCCTTCCGTCCCCCTCGCCGCTCCCGCCTCCCCCCCCGCCGCCGGCCTGCCGGCGCCACCGGCCGCCCGCCACGCGCCGCCGGCGCGCGACGCGTACCGGGACGCGATGGCGCGGCTGGGCGCGGCGGTCAACATCGTCACCACCGACGGCCCGGGGGGCCGGGCCGGCTTCACCGCCTCGGCCGTCTGCAGCGTGACCGACGACCCGCCGACGCTGCTGGTGTGCCTCAACCGCGCCGCCTCGGCCTACCCGGCCGTCCAGGCCAACGGGGTGCTGTGCGTCAACGTGCTGGGCGCGGGCGGGCGGGCGCTGTCGGACCTGTTCGGCGGCAAGACGCCGATGGAGGCCCGCTTCGCCGCCGCCGACTGGGCCGTGGCCGCCAGCGGCGCGCCGGTGCTCGACGGCGCGGCGGCCTCCTTCGACTGCCGCATCGTCGGCCGCCAGGCGGTCGGCACCCACGACGTGCTGTTTTGCGAGGTGCTGGCCGTCGCCCGCCATGCCGAGGCCCACGGGCTGGTCTACTTCGGCCGCGGCTACCACGACCTGCGGGCGGGGGCGCACTGACCGGCCGGTCCACGGCGCATCGCGACCGGTAGCGCCCCCGGCGCAGGGCATGCATATGATTCCGTCCCTCCGCCGCGGACCGAATCGCCCACGATGCCCCCCTCGCCCCTCTCCGGACCGCAAGCCGCCACCGCAGGCCCCGGTGCGCGACTCGGAGAATTCACGGTGCGCGAGGTGCTCTACCGCGGCGCGCGCTCCACCGTGCTGCGCTGCCTGCGCCACGGCCAGCCGGTGGTGGTCAAGTTCCTGCGGCGCGCGGTGCTCGATGTGCGGGAAGCGGCGCGGTTCCGCCGCGAGTTCGAGCTGTCGCGCCGGATCTCGCACCCGGGCGTGGTGAGCGCCGGGACGCTGGGCAGCCACGACGGCGCGCTGTACCTCACCATGCCCGACGACGGCGCCGTGGCGCTGCGCGAGCTGCTGCGCCACGGACCGCTGCCGCTGGCCGACGTGCTGCGGGTGGGGCTGGCGCTGGTCGATGCCCTGGAGGCGGTGCATGCCCGGAACATCGTGCACAAGGACCTGGCACCCGGCAACGTCGTGGCCGACCTCGGGCGCGGCCTGGTCCGGCTGATCGATTTCGGGATCGCGGCCGAACTCTCCAGCGAGCGCCCGGCGCTCGCGCCGCCGCAGGACCTCGAGGGCACGCTCGACTGCATCGCGCCCGAGCAGACCGGCCGCATGAACCGCGACGTGGACTACCGGGCCGACTTCTACGGCCTGGGCGCCACGCTGTTCATGCTGCTGGCCGGCACGGCCCCCTTCGCGGGGGAGGACGCGGCGGAGATCGTCTACGGCCACCTGGCGCTGCCGCCCCGCCCGCTGGCCGCGCTGCGGCCCGATGCGCCGCCGATGCTGCGCGCGCTGGTCGGCAAGCTGCTCTCCAAGGAGCCGGAGGACCGCTACCAGAGCCACCTCGCCCTGCGCGCCGACCTGCTGCATGTGCGCCAGGACCTGGCGCACGCAGCGTCGGACGAGGCGCCGGCGTGGCGACTCGCGCGCAACGACCTGCCCGAGCGCTTCCATGTCTCGGGCCGGCTCCACGGTCGCGCCGACGAGGTGCGCCGGCTGTCGGCCGCCTTCGAGGCGGCGGCGGCGGGGCCGGCGCAGGTGGTCGCCGTCACCGGCTTCTCGGGCATCGGCAAGAGCGCGCTGGTGCAGGAGCTGCAGCGCAGCCTGCTCGGACACCGCGGCGAGATGGTCGGGGGCAAGTTCCAGCAGTTCGCCCCGCACGCGCCCTGCGCCGCCTTCGTCGAGGCGCTGCGGCAGCGCGTGCAGCAGGTGCTCGCCTGCCCGCCCGGGACGCAGCGCGCCTGGCGCGCCGCGCTGGCCGCGCGGCTCGGGCCCAACGCGGCCCTGGCGGTCGCCGCGGTGCCCGAGCTGGGGCTGCTGCTCGACGCCGCGCAGCCAGTGCTGCCGCTGCCGCCCGCCGAGGCCGAGAACCGTTTCCTGCTGACCATGCAGCACTGCTGGGCGGCGCTGGCGAGCGCGGCCCATCCGCTGGTGCTGTTCGTCGACGACCTGCAGTGGGCCGACCGCGCGTCGCGCCGGCTGCTGCGCGCGATGGCGCTCGACGACGGCCTGCGCCACCTGCTGGTGGTCGTGGCCTACCGCGCCGACGAGGTGCAGACCGGCCATCCCCTCCTCGAGGACCTGGCGGCGCTGGCCGCCGCCGGGCCGCACGTCACGGCCCTGGCGCTCGGCCCGCTGGAGACCGGCGACGTCGCGGCGCTGCTCGCCGACACGCTGCGCCGGCCCGTCGGCGACGCGGCGCTGCTGGAGCTGGCCCGGCTCTGCCACGCCAAGACCGGCGGCAATCCGTTCTTCCTCGGCCGCTTCCTCGACAACCTGCAGCAGGGCGGGCTCTTCTGGCCCGACCGCGCGGCGGCGCGCTGGTGCTGGTCGATCGCGCGCATCCGCGACGAGCGCATCGCCGACAACGTGGTCGCGCTGATGCTCGACCAGCTCCGGCGCCTGCCCGCGCCCGCCCGCGCCGTGCTCACCGTGGCGGCCTGCCTGCACCGGCGCTTCGCCCTGGCGACGCTGGCCGCCGTCCGCGGCCAGGGCGAGGACGCGGTGCTGCGCGATCTGGCGCCGGCGCTGGCGGCCGGACTGCTGGCGCCGGCCGACGGCAGCTACAAGTGGGTGTCCGTCCTCGACGCGCAGGAGCGCGCCGGCCTGCGCGTCGAGCTGGCCTTCGTGCACGACCGCGTCCAGGAAGCCGCCTACCTGCTGACGCCGCCGCAGGAGCGGCCCGCCCTGCACCTGCGCATCGGCCGGCTGCTGCGCCCGGGCACGGACGCGCGTTCGCCGGACTTCGCGGTGGTCGGCCACCTCAACCAGGGCGCGCCGCTGATGGACGATCCGGCCGAGCGGGCCGGGCTGGCCGCGCTCAATGCGCGCGCCTCCGAGCGGGCCCGCGACGCGGCCTCGTTCGACCTGGCCGCCGACCATGCCGCGCGGGCGGTGGCGCTGCACGGCGACGCGCTGTGGGACGACGACCCCGCGGCCGCCCTGGCGCTGCACGCGCACGCGGCCCGCATGGCGGGCCTCAAGGGCGACGACGCCGCGCTCGGCGCGCTGCTGGACGCGGCCGGCGCGCGCGCCCTGGCGCCGCTGGACCGCGCCCGCCTGCTCGACGTGCGGATCGAGGCGTCCTACGCCTCGGGCCGGCTGGACGACACGCTGGAATGGGGCCTGGCCGCGCTGCGCCTGCTGGAGCTGGAGCCGCCGCAGCCGCCGGCGCCCGAGGATGCGCGCCGGCTGGTCGCGGAGCTGCGCGACGGGATCGGCGCGCTCGGCATGGACGCGCTGTCCGCGCTGCCGCCGATGCGGGCCGCGCTGCCGCTGCAGCAGCTCGGGGTCATCGCCAAGATGACGGCCGCGGCCTACATCGCCCGGCCGGCGCTGCTGCTGCCGCTGACGGTGCTGCAGGTGCGGCTGATGATGGCCCACGGCCATGCGCCGATGGCGCTCTCGGCCTACTCGGTCGCCGGCCTGCTGGCCGCCGAGCTGCTGGGCGACTACCGCTTCGGCCACCGGCTCGGCCGCATGTCGCTGGCCCTGGTCGAGCGCCACGGCTGGCGCCAGGTGCATGCGCACGCCGGCTTCTCGTTCCACGCCTTCCTGCACCACTGGATCGATCCGCTGTCCGACACCCTGCCCGCGCTGCTGGAGGTGCACCGCAACGGCCTGGAGTACGGCAACCTGCGGCACGCGGGCCTGGGGCTCTACCTGCACGGCTGCCACGCGGTGCTGGCCGGCCTGCCGCTGGCCGAGGCCGATCGGCTGCTGGAGGGGCACGCCGCCACCCTGCGCCGCATCCGCCAGCCGGTGGCGCACGACTACCTGCGGGTGCTGCAGGAGACGGTGCGCGCGCTGCAGCGGCCGGACCTGCCGGGCCCGCCGCTGGAGCGCGACGGATTCTCGGCCCGGGCGCTGCTGGCCGACTACGCCGCGCGCGCCGACCGCACCGGCACCATGTTCCTGCACGCGCTGCGCGGCATGCTCCATGCGCTGGCCGGCCGCCACGCCGAGGCCATCGCCGACGGCGAGGCGGCCGCGGCGCACTTCCCGGCGGGGCGCGGCATGGCGATGGTGCCGTTCAGCGTGTTCTTCACCGCCTCGGCCGTGCTGTCGCAGGCCCGGCAGCGCGGCGCGCCCGCCGACGCGGTCGGCGCGCTCGATGCGGCGCTGGCCCGTTTCGCGCCGTGGGTCCGCGCCGGGGCGCAGTTGCGGCCGCTGGAATGCCTGCTGCAAGCCCAGCGCGCCTTGGCCGGCGGCGATCCGGCCGCGGTGCGCCCCGCTTGCGACGCCGCGCTCCAGGCCCTGCGGGCGCAGGCGCGGCCCGATGCGCCCGGCGCTCCGCCCTCGGAGCCGCTGCTGATGCTGGCGCTGGTGCACTGGCAGCGCGCCGCGCTGCTCGACGGCGCGCCGGACGCGCCCGCGCTGCGGGCCGAGGCGCGCGCCGTGCTCCTGCGCTGGGGCGCCAGCGCCGCCGGCGCGGTGCGGGACGCGCCCGGGGCGCCGCCGTCCGCGTCCCTGGCCGGCGCCGCGCTGGACCTGGGCGCGCTGATGAAGGCGGTGCAGGCGGTGACCGCCGAGGTCACGCTCGCCCCGCTGCTGCGCCGGCTGCTGCAGGTGCTGCAGGAGAACGCCGGCGCCGGCCGGGCGGCGGTGGTGCTGCGCGCGGCGCCGCACGGCGGCGTGGCGGAGCACGCCGCGGCCGCCGGGGATGCCGGTAATGCCGGGGATGCCGGAGGCCCGGGCGACGCGGACGGCGCGCCCCCCGGGGACGCCTGGACGCTGCAGGCCGACAGCGCCGCCGGCGCGCGGCATCCGGTGCCCGAGTCGCTGCCGCTCGAATCGGCCGGCGGCCGGCTGCCCCTGGAGATGCTGCGCATGGTGCTGGCCACCGGCCGCCCGGTGCTGCAGGAGGAGCCGGCGCGGTCGGCGCAGTGGGGGCGCCTGCCCTATTTCGCGGCCCGCGCCGTGCGCTCCCTGCTCTGCCTGCCGCTGCTGCGCCACGGCCGGGTGGCGGGCGCGCTGTACCTGGAGAGCGAGGCCGCGCGCGGCGTCTTCTCGCCCGCGCGCATCGAGTTCCTGGAGCTGCTCTCGGGCAACGTCGTCAACGCGCTCGTCAACGCGCGCCTGGTGGCCGAGCTGCACCACCTGGCCGCCACGCTGGAGCAGCGCGTGGAAGAGCGCACCCGCGCGCTGCGCGACAGCGAGGCCCGCACCCTCAACCTGCTGCGCAGCATCCCGCTGCCGTTGACGGTGACCCGCCGGCGCGACAGCACCTTCGTCTACGCCAACGCGCGCGCCGCGGCCCTCGCGGGCATGCCGGCCGAGGCGCTCGTCGGCCGCGGGCCGGTCTCCTTCTACCGCCGGCCCGAGGACCGCGAGCGCATGTTCGCCGAATACCGCCGCACGGGCATGCTGCAGGACCACGAGATCTGCCTGCGCGACGCCGAGGACCGCGACGTCTGGGTCCTGTTCTCCATCGTGCCCATCGTCTACGACGGCGAGCCGGCGGACCTCAGCACCATCGTCGACATCACCGGGCGCAAGACGGCGGAGAACCAGCTGCGCCGCGCGGTCTCGACCGACCACCTCACCGGCCTGCACAGCCGCGGCCATTTCCTGGCGCTCGCGCAGGCCGAGTTCGGGCGCGCGGAGCACGCCGGCCTGCCGCTGGCGGCGCTGATGCTGGACGTGGACCACTTCAAGGGCATCAACGACCGGCACGGCCACGCGATGGGCGACGTGGCGCTGCGCGCGGTGGCGCGCACCTGCGCCGCCGTCTCGCGGTCCGCCGACATGGTCGGGCGGCTGGGCGGCGAGGAGTTCTGCGTCCTGATGCCCAATACCACCGCCGCCGAGGCCGGCCGGGTGGCCGAGCGGCTGCGGATCGCGCTCGGCGCGCTGCGGCTGCGGGCCGACGGGGGCGCCGAGGTGGCGCTGACCGCCAGCCTGGGCGTGGCGCAGCGGCAGGCGGGGGACGGCGACACCCTGGACCGGCTGATGGCGCGGGCCGACGCCGCGCTCTACGCCGCCAAGCGCGCCGGGCGCGACCGCGTCCGGCTGGCGGAGGAGCCGGGCGGCTGAGACGCCCCGCGCGCGGTCCCGGCCGCCTCAGGAAGCCACGGTGTCCGGCAGTTCCGTCAGGGTCGACCGGCGGCCGAACGCCTGCCGGTGCGCAGAGAGCCATTCGCCCGCCGCCTCGCGGCCGATCGCCCGCAGCTCCTGGATCTTCGACCACCGGGTGTCGATCTTGCTGCTCGGGCCCCGGTTCGCGAGATCGGGCGCCGCTTCCATCAGGTGGATGCTGGTGTGCGCCAGGGCCCGCGTCGCGGGGGTGGCCGAGGGCGCCCGGCGCGCGACTTCCTGCGCGTCGGTCAGCGCCTTGAGATCGCGCAGCAGGCAGGCGTTGAAGCTGATGTCGCTCATCCGCGCCATGATGCTGGTGACCGAATGCGAGACCTCGTCGGACAGGAAAGGCGTGATCTGCACGATCAGCAGGTCGCTGGCGTCGGTGCCGTCGAGCAGCAGCGGCTCGAGCGCCGGGTTGGCGGAGAAGCCGCCGTCCCAGTATTTTTCCCCGTCGATCTCGACCGCCGCGAACATGTCGGGCAGGCAGGCCGACGCCATGATCGCGTCGAGCGTGATCTCGCGGTTGGCGAACAGCCGCGCGGCGCCGTTGGACACGCGCGTCGCGGCGATGTGCAGCGGGATGGCGTCCGGCCGCTTGATCGCCGCCAGGTCGATGCTCCGCCGGACCACCCGCCGGAGCTGGCGCATGTCGTGCAGCTGCGGCATCAGCGGCGCGACGTACCGGCTCATCAGCTTGCTGAATTCCAGCGAGCCGCTGTACCACTTCTCGTACATCGGGCCGCCCCAGGTCTGCATGTCGAACGACTTGAGCGGCGACTCGTCCGAGACGGTGCGCCAGAGGCGCTCCAGCCCGGCCAGCGCCCCGTCGCGCCCGCCGTTCGCCAGGCCCGCCACGAAGGCCGTGCCGTTGAGCGCGCCGGCGCTGGCGCCGCTGACCGCGACGACGTCCACGTCCTCCTCCATCAGGCGTTCCAGGACGCCCCAGCCGTAGGCGCCGTGCGCGCCTCCCCCCTGCAGGGCCAGGGCGATGCGGGGACGTTCAGCGGACTTCTTCATGGTCGTTCTTTCCTTGTTCCGGGTGGGTTCCCGTCGGCCGCGGAGCCTCGGGTCGCCGGGAGCGGCAACGGCAGGACGACCCCGGGAAAACCCCAGTATCACGACAAATCCGGCCCGCCCGTCCGCTGCGCGGCAGGTGTCGCCGGCGTCCTACGCAGGGATTGCGCACCGCGCTACAGAACCCTGAAACGGAACTGAACGTGTCGCGGAAACCTTTCCGCGGCAGCCGCTTGGACCGCGCGCGCGGCCGCCGCGGAAGGCCCCTCAGGCCGCGGGCGGCGGGGCCGCGTCCCCGGCCGGCGCCCCGCCGCCGGCGGGCCCGACCGCCCCGCCCAGCACCAGCGCCTGCAGGTTCGCCACCGCCTCGGCGAAGAACGCGGGATCGGCCAGGGTCCGGCCGCTGATCGCCTCGACCTGCACCGCGAAGTCCGCGTAGTGCTGGGTGGTGGACCACAGCAGGAAGATCAGGTGCTGCGGATCGACCGGCGCCATCCGGCCCGCGGCGATCCAGCCGCGCACCACGGCCACCTTCTCCTCGACCAGCGGGCGCAGGCTGCGGTCGAGTTCGCCGCGCAGCAGCGGCGCGCCGCGCACCATCTCCAGGCAGAAGAGGCGCGACGCGTCGGGGTGGTCGCGCGAGTCGGCCATCTTGCGCGCGATGTAGCGGCGGATCGCGTCGGCCGGATCGTGCTCCGGCAGGAACTCCTCGCGCAGCGGCTCCAGCCACAGGGCGAGCAGATCGCGCAGCACCGCGACGTACAGGTCCTCCTTGCTGCCGAAGTAGTAGAGCAGGTTGCTCTTGCTGACCTGGGCGCGCGCGGCGACCTGGTCCACGCTGGTGCCGTGCAGGCCCAGGCGCGAGAAGCAGTGCAGCGCCGCGTCGAGGATCGCGGCGCGCTTGCGTTCGAGCGACTGCATCCGGCGGCCGGGCGGCGCGGGGGCCTTCTCCGGCGCGACCGGCTTCCTCGCCGCGCCCGCTTCCGCCTCCGCCGGCACCGGCGCCGGGCCTGCGGGCGCGCGCGGCCGGGGCGTTCGGCGCGCGGCGGCGGCGGGCATGGCGTCGGGGACGGCGGCGGGCGCGGGAGGGGTCGGTCGGGGCATGGACGGTAGGCGGAGGTCGGCTTCGGAGCGGGGGTCGGCCGCCGGCCGGACGTGGCGCGGAAGCCCGGAAATTCTAGGCGGCGCACCGCCCCGCCCCCGGCCCGCACCACCGTCGCGCATGCCGCCCGCCGCGGTGCCCGAAGCCGTGCCGGCCACGCACGCTTGCCGGGCGCGGGCCGTCCGGCGCCGCCCGGCGGGACCGATTTGTCCATTTGGTCCAACTGGCACAGACGTTGCATTCGGACCGTCCGACGGCACGACCGCGCACCACCGCACGGCATGCCCCGCCCGCTGCCGCGCAGCACCGCGAACCCCACCGATCCGGAGCCCTGGATGACCCTGTTGCACGTTCCCATCATCGACCTGCGGCCGTACTTCGGCGGCACGCCCGAGGGCAAGGCCGACGTCGCCCGCGCGGTGGACGCGGCCTGCCGCCACATCGGCTTCCTGGTGGTCACGAACCACGGCATCGATCCCGCGCTGATCGAGCGCGTCTCGCGGCTGTCGCGCGCGTTCTTCGCGCTGCCGCTGGCCGACAAGCGCCGGGTGGACCGCCCGCGCGACGACGCGGTGCGCGGCTTCAGCGCCGTGGGCGAGGAAGGGCTGTCGTACAGCCTGGAGGAGGCCGCGCCGGGCGACCTGAAGGAATCGTTCTCCATCGGCCCCCCGGACGTGCCCGACGACGACTACCACCGCGGCCCGGCCGCCGGCGCGCATTTCGAGCCCAACGTCTGGCCCGAGGGCGTGCCCGGCTTCGCCGAGGCGTGCACCGCCTACTTCGAGGCGATGAGCGGCCTGGCCCGCACGCTGATGCGCACCTTCGCGCTCGGCCTCGGCTTGCCCGAGACCTTCTTCGACGGCAAGATCGACCGCCACATCAGCATGTTCCGCGTGCTGAGCTACCCGCCGCAGAAGGAGGCGCCGCTGCCCGGCCAGATGCGCGCCGGCGCGCACAGCGACTACGGCAGCCTGACCATCGTGCGCCCCGACGACGCCGGGCTGCAGGTCTTCAACAAGGCCGGCCAGTGGGTGGACGTGCCGATGGTCGACGGCGGCCTGGTGGTCAACATCGGCGACCTGATGCAGCAGTGGACCAACGACCAGTGGACCTCCACCCTGCACCGGGTGGCCAACCCGCCGGCGGACGACGCGCGGCGCGACGCGCGCCGCCAGTCGCTGGTGTTCTTCCACCAGCCCGACTACGACGCGGTCGTCGAGTGCCTGCCCGTCTGCCTGGCCCCGGGCGAGTCGCCGCGCCACGCGCCGGTCACCTCGGGCGACCACCTGACGTCCAAGTTCGTCAAGCAGACGACCTTCGGCGGCACCAAGGCGACGGCCTGATCCCGACCGATCCGACCCCGATGCCCCACCTCTCCTACGTCAACGTCTTCGCCCGCGACATCGAGGCGCTCAGCGGTTTCTACCAGCGGGTGTTCGGCTTCGCCGAGATCGCGGCGATCCGCTCGCCGATCTTCCGCGGGCTCGACACCGGCCGCTCCAGCCTGGGCTTCAACGCGCACGAGGCCTACGGGCTGCTGCAGCTCGACGCGCCCGCCGATCCCCGGGGCGCGAAGTTCCTGCTCAACATCGACGTGGACTCCGCCGCCGAGGTGGACCGCATGGTGCCGGTGGCGGTCTCGCACGGCGCCCAGCTGGTCAAGCCGCCCTACGCCACCTACTACGGCTGGTACCAGGCGGTGCTGCTCGACCCGGAAGGCAACGTGTTCCGCATCAACCACATGGGCACGCCATGAACGACTCCGGAAAATTCCCCTACGGAAATCCGGCGCTGCCCAGGCAGCGCCTCGGCTTGCAGCTCCTTTTTCCATAGCGGTCGCCTCCCTGCCCCGCCGGCCGCCCCGTCCCGTCCCGTTCCCGTTCCCCCCGCCCCCCGAAAGGTGCTCCCATGGTTTCCTGCTGGCTGAAGTCTTCCTGCATCCCTCTGCTGGCCTTCGTCGCCGCCGCCGTCCCCGCGCAGGCGCAGGACGGCGGCGCCGGCTTCACGCTGTCGGCGCCGCCGAAGATCGCGATGCTCTACTTCACCGCCAAGAACGACGGCGGCTGGACCCAGGCCTTCGACGAGGCGCGCCAGAAGATCGAGGCCGGCACCGGCCAGAAGATCCAGTTCGTGGAGAACATCTCCGAGGACGCCTCGGTGATCCGCCCGGCGGCCGAGCGCTTCATCGCCCGCGGCGCCAACATCGTCATCGGCACCGCCTTCGGCCATTCGGACACCTTCAAGGAGCTGGCCGCCAAGTACCCCAAGGTGGCCTTCCTCAACGGCTCGGGCACCACCAACGGCCCGAACCTGCAGGCCTTCTACGGCCGCACCTACGAGAGCCAGTACCTCTGCGGCATGGCCGCCGGCGCGGCCTCCAAGACCGGCAAGCTCGGCTTCGTTGCGGCCAACCCCTTCGGCGTGGTGAACTGGACCGTCAACGCCTACGCGCTCGGCGCGCAGAAGATGAATCCGAAGGCCACCGTCGCCGTGGTCTACACCGGCGCCTGGAACGACCCGACCAAGGAGCGCGCCGCCACCATGGCGCTGATCGACCAGGGCGCCGACGTGATCGGCCAGCACGTGGACACGCCCACCCCGCAGCTCGTCGCGCAGGAGCGCGGCAAGCTCGGCACCGGCCACCACCGCGACATGCGCCAGTTCGCGCCCAAGGCCACCGTCTGCTCCTCGGTCTGGGTCTGGGACCGCTACCTGGTGCCCGAGCTCAAGAAGATCATGGCCGGCGGCTGGAAGCCGCTGCCGCACGGCGCCTTCCTCTCGATGGCCCAGGGCGGCACCGACATCCCGCTCGACTTCGGCCCGGCGGTGCCCAAGGACAAGGCCGCGCTCATCCTCGCCGAGCGCGACGCGATCCTGAAGGGCAAGCAGGTCTACGCCGGCCCGCTCAAGGACCGCGACGGCAAGGAGCGCGTGGCCGCCGGCCAGGTGCTCTCGGACGCCGACCTCTGGAAGATGGACTGGTACGTGCCCGGCGTGGTCACCCAGAAATAAGCCCGGAACGGCCCCTCCCCGCCCAGACCGCCATGCCCGCCCACGCGCTCGAACTCTCGGGCATCCACAAGACCTTCGACGGCTTCGCCGCGCTGACCGACGCCGGCGTCGCGGTGCGCTGGGGCGAGGTGCACGCACTGCTCGGCGAGAACGGCGCGGGCAAGTCCTCGCTGATGAACATCGCCGCCGGCCTCTACGCCCCGGAAGCCGGCCGCCTGCTGGTGGACGACAACCCGGTGCGGCTGGCCGGCCCGCGCGATGCGGCCCGGTTCGGCATCGGCATGGTGCACCAGCACTTCAAGCTGGTCGGGCCGTTCAGCGCGGCGCAGAACGTGCTGCTGGGCCTGCCGGCCGATCCCGAAGCGCCGGCCGGCTTCGGCGCGCGGCTGCGCGCGGTGCGCGAGGCGCTGCGGACGCAGGCCGCGGCGCTGGGCTTCTCCCTCGACCCGGACCGCCCGGTCGACACCCTCTCGGTGGCCGAGCAGCAGCGCGTCGAGATCCTAAAGGCGCTGCTCGCCGGCGCCCGCATCCTGATCCTGGACGAGCCCACCGCGGTGCTCACCGACGACGAGGCCCGGCGCCTGTTGCAAACGGTGCACGCGCTGTCGCGCCGGGGCGCGGCGGTGGTGCTGGTCACCCACAAGATGGCCGACGTGAAGCGCTACGCCGACCGCGTCACGGTGATGCGCGGCGGCCGCACCGTGGCCACGGTGGACCCGCGGGCCACGCCGGTCGAGGAGCTGGTGCGCATGACGGTCGGGGAGACGGCGCCGGCCGCCGCCGCCGCGCCCGGCGCCGCGCCCGGCCCGGTGCGGCTCGACATCGCGGGCCTGGCGACGCCGGCGGCGGACGGCCGCCGGGTGCTCGACGGCCTGGCGCTGCAGGTGCGCGCCGGCCAGATCTACGGCCTGGCCGGCGTCGGCGGCAACGGCCAGCCCGAGCTGGCGCAGGCGCTGATGGGGCTGCCGGGCGCGGCCTCCGGCGCGATCCGGCTCGAAGGCTTCGGCGACCTGCGCCGCGCCGGCGCGCGGCAGCGGCGCGGGCTGCGCATGGCCGCCATCCCGGCCGACCGCTACGGGCTGGCGCTGGCCGGCGGCCTGACGGTGGCGGAGAACTTCGGCATCGGCGCGGCGCACACCGGCCGCTACGGCCCGGTCTGGCGGCTGCGGCGCGGCCGGATGGAGGCCGACGCGCGCCGCGCGGTGGCCGACTTCGACGTGCAGGGCGTGCGCTCGGTGCGGCAGAAGGCGGCGCTGCTGTCCGGCGGCAACGCGCAGAAGCTGGTGCTGGCGCGCGAGTTCGGCCGCGACGGCGGGACGCCCGCGCTGGTGCTGGCCCACAGCCCGAGCCGCGGCCTGGACGTGCGCGCCGGCGCCGCGGTGCACGCCCGTCTGCGCGCCGCGCGCGACGCCGGCGCGGCGGTGCTGCTGATCAGCGAGGACCTGGACGAGGTGATGGCGCTAGCCGACCGCATCGGCGTGATCGCCCGCGGCCGCATCGTCGCCGAATTCGACGCGCCGGCCGACCGCCAGGCGATCGGGCAGGCCATGGTGGACCACGACGCATGACCGAATGGACCGCTACGCTCCCCGGCCCGGCAAGGGGCCTCTCCAGCATGCCGCACCCTGCCCCTTCGCCCGGCGACGGCCCGGCCTCCAGCGGGCCTCCGGGGGCTCCGGCGGCCGCTTTCGCCACGGCGCCCCTGCCCGCGGCCTCGGAGGCCGCCGCAGGATCGGACATCGATCCGACCGCCGCGCCGCGCCGGCGGCGCGTGCCTTGGATCGAGCGCCGCTACGCCCTGGAAGTGCGCCAGGACATGGGCTGGCCCGGCCAGGCCGCGATCCTCGCGGCGGCGGTGGCGGTCGGCCTGCTGCTCTCGGCGGCCATCCTGGTGGCGGCCGGCGTGCCGGCGGGCGAGCTGGTGCAGGAATTCGTGGTGCAGGTGTTCCTGGACCCGCAGAACCTGCAGGCGGTGCTGTTCCAGGCCGCGCCGATGGTCCTCGTCGGGCTGGCGGCGGCGCTGGCCTTCCGTGCCCGGTTCTGGAACCTGGGACTGGAGGGCCAGATGGTCTGGGGCGCCATCGGCGCGACGGCGGTGTCGCTCTTCGAGGTCGGCCCGCCCGCGCTGCGGCTGCCGCTGATGGGGCTGGCGGCCGCCGCCTGCGGCCTGCTGTGGGTGGCGGCGCCGGCGCTGCTCAAGCTGCGCCTGGGGCTCAACGAGATCATCTCCAGCCTGATGCTCAACTACATCGCGGGCAACTTCCTGCTGCACCTGCTCTACGGCGCCTGGAAGGACCCGAAGGATTCCTTCCCGTACTCGCCGCGCTTCCGGGCCTTCGAACGGCTGCCGGACCTGCCGGGCGCGCTGTTCGGCCTCGATCTCTCGGGGTTCAGCGCGGCCATCGTGCTGGCGCTGGCGGCGGCGATCGCGGCCTGGTGGTACACCGACGTGAGCCGCGCCGGGCTCTACCTGCGCTTCGTGCACGCGGGGCAGCGGGTGGCGCGGGCGGTCGGCGTGCCGGTGCGGGCGCTGGTGATGGCCTCGGTGCTGCTGTCGGGCGCGCTGGCGGGCCTCGCGGGCTTCGTGGTCGCGGCCGGGCAGGAGGGGCGCCTCACCCAGTCCTTCTACGCCGGCTACGGCTTCTCGGGCATCCTGATCGCCTTCCTGGCGCGCAACAACCCGCTAGCCGCCGCCGGGGTCGCGGTGCTGGTCGCCGCGCTCTTCGTGGCCGGCCGCAGCCTGCAGGTGTTCTACCAGGTGCCCTTCGCGATGGTGCAGCTGATCCAGGCGATCCTGGTGATCTGCGTGGCGGCCTCCGACTTCTTCATCCGCCACCGCATCCGCGCGCTGGCGTCCTCCACGACCTGAGCGCCCGCCCGAGGACCGCCCCATGGACCTGATCTCCCACTGGCTGGGCAACCTGCCCGATTTCGCGGTGCCCTTCGCGCTGGCCGCGCTGGGCCTGATCGTCACCGAGCGCGCCGGCGTGCTGTCGCTGGGCGCCGAGGGCCTGATGCTGGTCGGCGCGCTGGCGGGCATCGGCACCCAGCTCGCGGTGGGCACGCCGGGCATCGCCCTGCTGGCCTCCATGGGCGCGGCGGCGCTGGTGTCGGCGCTGTTCGCGGCCATGGTGGTGTGGCTGCGCATCCACCAGGTGATCGCCGGGCTGGCGCTGGTCTTCTTCTGCCAGGGGCTGACCAGCCTGCTCGGCACGCTCTGGGGCTGGACCAACCAGCCGGTGACCGGGCTGGACGCGGTGCCGCTCGGGCCGCTGTCGGACCTGCCGGTGGTCGGCCGCCTGCTCACCCAGAACGCGGTGGCCTGGCTGGTGCTGCCGCTCTTCGCGGCGGTGGCCTGGTACCTGGAGCGCACCGCCGGCGGCCTGCGGCTGCGCGCCGTGGGCGAGAACCCGCAGGCCGCCGACGCGGCCGGCATCCCGGTGGGCGCGACGCGCTTCCTGGCGGTGCTGGCGGGCGCGGCGCTGGTCGGGCTGGCGGGCGGCTACATCGCGGTGCTGGGCACCAAGCTCTGGATTCCCGGCATGACCGGCGGGCGCGGCTGGATCGCCATCGGGCTGGTCATCTTCGCGCGCTGGTCGCCCTGGCGCGCGCTGGCCGGGGCGCTGCTGTTCGGCGGCATCGAGGCGCTGATCCCGCAGCTCGCGGCGGCCGGCGTCGCGCTGCCGCAGTACTTCGTGCTGATGACGCCCTACGCGGTCACCCTCGGCGTGATGGTCTGGATCGCGCTGGCGCGCCGGGGCGCCTACGGCGGCCCGGGCGCGCTGGGCGAGCCTTTCGTGCGCGAGGAACGGCGCTGACCGGCGCCCCCGCGCCCGATGGCGTCCTCCACGGCCCCGCCCTCCTTTCCCGCAACACACCCCGCACCCGACGCCGATGCCCATCCCGCCCGCCACCCTCCCCGCCTGGGTCTACGAACAGCCCCGCGCGGTGCCGCGCGACACCTTCGCCGACTACCTCGACCCGGTCACCACCGCGGTGCTGTCGATCGACATGCACCGGGGCCACCTGGAGGACTCGCCCGACTGCCCCTGCCCCGCGCCCCGGGCGCGCGCACTGGTGGCGCCGATCGACGCCTTCCACGACCGGGCGCGCGCGGCGGGCGCGCGCATCGTGCACATCACCTCGACCCTGCGCGCGGACGGCTCCGACGACACCGGCGGCATCCCGTCGGCCTGGCGCGCCACCTTCCCGCTGCACGTCGGCCCGATCCCCAACGCCCCGGCCCATGCGCTCGAAGGCTCGCCCTGGACCGAGCTGGTGACCCGGGCGGCGCCCGGCGACCTGCGCGTCGCCTCCAAGCGCCGGCTGTCGGCCTTCTACCCCACCGACCTCGACTTCCTGCTGCGCAACCAGCGCATCACGACGGTGGTGCTCGACGGCGGATTCGCCGACTGCTGCGTGCTCAACACCGCCTTCGACGCCAGCAACCGCACCTACCGCGTGATCGTGCTGCGCGACCTGGTGCGCGGCACCGACCCGCACCTGGAGGCGGCCGCCTTCAGCATGGTCTCGCTGCACCTCGGGCTGGTGATGGAATCGGCCGACCTGCTGCAGGCGTGGGCCGACGGGCGGTAGGCGACGCGGCCTCCGGCCAGGGCGCAGCGCCTTCCACGCGCCGCGCCGCGGGCATGTCTTCAGCGCGCCGCGAACGGCGGGCGAGCCGGCGATTTCTACGGCGACGGCGACGGCAAATTGCCGGCGAAAGCGCCTTCGCATGCGGCGGCCAGGGCTTCCGGGGCACCGGCACCCGCGGCGCGCAGCCGCGCCCAGGTTTCCAGCCGGCCCCAGAGCTACTGCACGCCATCGCCGCCATCGCCGGAGGGCGCCGTCGGCTGCAGGCCATGGTCCGCCCCCGCGCGGCGGTGGCTGCACCAGGGCGCTTCGCGCGGCGACTGCCGCAGCCGCTGCGCGAAGCGCCGGTAGGCCTCGGGCGGGACGGCGGCGTCCTCTTCGCCCCAGACCTGCAGCAGCGGCACGTTGCCGGCCTGCAGCGGCTGGAGCACCGGCCATGCCCGCAGGTCGCGCCAGTAGCGCAGGCTGCGCCCTTCGAGGAGGGTGCCGTCCGCCAGCCGCGGATCGCGCGCGGCGGCCATGAGCGCCCGCCAGGCGGCGCCGCCTCCCCGGCGATCCGCCTGCAGGGCGCGGGGCAACGGGACGGAGCATCCGGCGCGCTGTCCCTGCCCTGTGTGATGACGCCGTTCCCGGCCTGCGAATCCCTCCGGAAACTGCAGCCGCGGCCTTGCGTCCGCCCGGGCGGAAACCGCCGTGCGCCACGCAAGC
>JAKOND010000317.1 GCA_022702125.1 Burkholderiaceae bacterium | reverse complement strand
CTGCGCGAGGTCTCGCGCATCACCTTGGCGCGGTTCGGCGGAACGACATCCCCGCGGCTGGAGACGAGCTTGACGTCGTTGCCCGACCCCTGCGCCGAGAAGGCGGCCTTGACCTCGAAGGTGCGGGTGTTGATCAGCGAGAAGTCCGCCAGCAGGTCGAGGCCGTACTGGTGGCTCACCGTCGTCGTGCCCTGCAGCGGCGACAGGCTGTCGCGGAACTCGATGCTCGACACCACCCCGAAGAGCACGTAGTCCGCGTTGCCGAACTCGCCCTTGCGGATGCGGGCGATCACCTGCGTCACGTCGGGCTGGCGCGACGGCACGGCCATGCGGCCGGTCTGCACCTGATGGAGCGCCTGCTCGGCCTTGCTCGGCTGCGGCGCGCCGCCGTCGAAGCCCCGGCCCTGCACCAGCCGGAAGCCGGTGCCCTGCAGCAGCGCGCCCTTGATGTCGTTGGTGTAGGCGCCGAGTTCGCGCTGCTCGATGTAGCTGTACGACCCCGCGGCGTAAGTGCCGCTGGCCTGCGACGAGGCCGACAGCGACTGGTGGCCCGAGTAGGAGGCTGACCCGCCGGCCATGCCGTGGCTGTCGGACGCATGCGCGCTGCCGGAAGCCTGCAGGCTGGAACTGCGCTGGTAGGTGCCGACCTCGAAATACTGCGACACCGTTTCCTTGTAGGCCAGGTCGGTGACGGCGATGCGCGGCCCGTTCTGGGCCTGCGCGGCGGCTCCGGACCCGAGCAGGACGCAGGCCGCGGCGGAGGCGATGAGTTGGCGACGGAACATGGTCATGGGCTCCCGGCGCTCAGCGCGTGCTGGTCTTGCGGATTTCTTTTTCGTCCTGCCATTCGATGGTGCCTTCCTGCACGTCGAACAGCTTGAGCGTGAACTTGTAGAACACGTCCTTGGTCGCGGCGTTCTGCTTGACGATGCTGGTCAGCTCGCCTTCCATCGTGTACTTGGCGGCGGTCATGTTGCCGACCTTGGCGGTGGTGCCCTGCTTGTACAGGCCGCTCTGGTTCTGGCGGGCGAGTTCGTCGACGCCCTGCTGCATCTCGTTGATCGACCGCACGAAGCGCACCTTGCCGGACTTGACCAGCGCGGTCTGGATGGAACTCATCACGTTGGTGGTGTCGATGTACTCGCTGGTCTTGTTCTTGACGGTCGAGACGGTCACCGTCGGGCGGCCCTGGAAGATGCCGGTTTCCAGCAGGCTGCCGGTCATCTTCTCGGCAATCATCTGCAGGTCGGTCGAACCGAATTCGTTGGTGACGAGCTCGACCGACTTCGCGTCGCCGTAGCTGACCTGGCGGTCGAAGCGCACGACGGGCGACGACACCGGTGCCTGGCAGGCGGTGAGGAAGGCGCTGCTCGCCAGCAGGGCGCACAGGAGGGAGGGGCGGAGGTACATGGTCTGGTGCTTCTCGCGAGAAAGGAAATGGCGGAAAAAGGGGGCGGGCACCGCCCGCCGGAGGCTCAGCGCGGCTCGACGTTCATCTCGAGCCGGAAATCGGTCGCCGCCCCGCTGGGCGCAACGCTCTTGACCGTCTGCTGGCCCAGCCCGGGCACGCCGAGCTGCTTCCAGGACTCCCCGTCGCCCACCGGGTTGCCGTTGGCGTCGAGCCAGCGGAAACGGTGGAACACGGCGCGGTCCCGGCGGTCGGCATTCACGATGTCGGCCTGCACGACCAGCACGTCGTTGCGGCGCACGACGCGCATCTCGCGCACCGCGATTCCGTAGGGCTCGCCGCGCAGCGCGAGCTTGGCCGCGACCGCCGGCGGGGTGCCGCCTTCGGGAGGCATCTGCGCCTGCGCGCCTCCGGACATGCAACAGGCCGCGCACAGCAGCGCGGCGGAAAGGGAACGGGACGTCATCGACAACTCCTGTGGGTGATCCGGACGGGATGCGGCGCGGCCTACTTGGCCGGCGCGCCCGGCGCAGCGGCGGAAGCCACCGGCTTCGGGGCCGGTGCCGCACGCGGGCGCCGGGCGGCGGGAGCGCGCGCGGCGGGTTTGCCGGCCGGCGCATCGGCGGCCCCCGGAGCCGCCGCGTCCGGCAGGGCCGCCACGGCGGTGGCGGGCAGCTGGCCCAGCGATGCGACCTCGCCGGCCAGCACCGCGGTTTCCTGCAGGCGCAGCGGCACCAGCGCGTACTGGCCGTCGACCCGCACGCTGACGCCGAGGTCCCGGCCGTCGACGGCGATGCGGTGCTCGCCCGGCGGCAGGTAGCCGCGCGCCACGTAGACACGGCCCGGCAGCATGCGCCACATGCGGTCGTCGGCCTGCTCGGTGGCGGCCGAGGCCACCGCGCCGATCAGGCCGCCGATCGCACCCGCATTCTTCTGCAACTGGTCCTGTAGGACGCCCTTGGCGATGGCGCGGGTGACGCCGCGCAGCACCATGCCGGGCATCTCGTCCTTGAGCGCGCGGCGCGCCATGACATTCAGGTCCACCACCTTCTCCAGCTTGAACTGGCGGCCCGACACCTCCATCCGGCCGAGCAGCGGGTCGCGCGAAGGCTCGATCACCGGGTAGGAGATGCTCATCGCCTGCACCCGCCCCCCGATCGGGACCGGCAGCGTGAAGGCCATGGGCTTGCGGGCCGGGGCGTCGCCCGCCTCGACCAGGAACAGCACGTCGGTCATGCGCTGGCGGCGCTTCCAGGTGAAGCCGGTGCGGTCGTCCAGGCCGCGCAAGCCCTCTTCCAGCACGCCGGTCTCGGGCTTGAGTTCGATGGCCTTGCGGTAGCCGGGCGCGGCCAGGCCGGGCTCGTTGAGGGCCTCGTACAGGAAGCCGGCCAGGTAGTGCGACAGCGCGTTCTGGTAGCCGTTGCGCAGCGCCAGCACCTCGGGGTCGTCGAGCGTGTCGACCGGGTAGCCGCTGATTTCCTTGGGCTGGCTGCTCGCGCCCTTGGACTTGGCCTCCTGCTCGGCGGCCTGGGTTTCCTTCGCGCGGAACTCGGCGATGACCGCCTCGCGTTCGTGGGTGCGCTTGATGTCGACACGCGCGTTGTCGAAGTCCCCGAGGGCCATGCGGTTGAGCGCCAGCCGGGTGGTCAGCCAGACCTTTTCGTAGTCCTGCCCTTCGTAGTCCTTGAGCCGCTCGCTGACCAGCGCCGCGCCGGCGGTGCCCAGCAGCTTCTGCGGATGGGTCCTGGCGGTGGCTTCCCAGTCCTTGACGCGGTTGTCCGCGATCAGGAAGGCGTTGGTGCTGTCCTCGTAGCGGCGGTCCATGCGCAGCAGTTCGCCGCGCTCCAGGTTGTAGAGCAGCGCGGTGCGCTCGGATTCGGTCGTGGCGCCCGCTTCCAGTTGATTCAGCGCGGCCCGGACGCCGCCGGCGCGGTTGGCGTTCTGTACCTGGGTCGCCAGCGCATCGTGGCTGCGCATGTTGGCGCAACCGGTCAGCACCGCGGCAGCGGCCGCGATCGCGACCATGCGTGAATGCATCCTCATTCGATATCCTCCCCGTGATTCGTTCGTGCGGGCACGGCAACGCGACGGAGCATCCGGCGCGCTGTCCCTGCCCTGTGTGATGACGCCGTTCCCGGCCTGCGAATCCCTCCGGAAACTGCAGCCGCGGCCTTGCGTCCGCCCGGGCGGAAACCGCCGTGCGCCACGCAAGC
>JAKOND010000306.1 GCA_022702125.1 Burkholderiaceae bacterium | reverse complement strand
CTGCGGCGCAATCCGACGCGCATACCGCGACTGCGGCCCGAGGTCGGGACGTGATCGTTCTGCAGGCCGGGGGCACGGATTTCGACCGCTTCATCGTGCCGTTCGGGCCGGAGCATGCCGCTGCCCTCATGGGCTACCTACCTTATTCCCCGGCCGCTGCGCGCAAGCTTGAAATCGAGCGCAAGCGGCTGATGGGCTATGTCGCGGTAGTGCGCGCAGCAGGCATCGATCGTCCTGCGGAAAATCCCGCTGCAGCCCAGGCCGCGATGAAGGCGACCGCCTGGACCCTGCGGGCATCCGGCATCGGCAATGGCTCCTGGGTATCCGCCGTGCAGGGACTAACCGGCAAGCGCGCGTGGGACATCGCGGCCCGAGTAGTGGACGGCGAGCTCGACTGCGATCCCGGGCTCGATCCGAACGACATCCTTGCCGCGATGGCCGTTGCGAATGTCCTGGCTCCGGAGCAATAGGCATGCGACCAGCGATGCGGACGGCTCGCTGCCGCTTTGCCTCAAATGGTGACAACCAGGCTCTACTAGGTTGGCCAGTGTGTCGCCGTCCGTGCAAACTAGCGGACGGGAAGCAAGTCCTAGGCTGCTATCGGCCGATTCTGTTGAAAAACTCGTTCCAGACCTTGCTTGCGACAGCGGCTGAGCAAGATTGACGAATCAGGTTTTGCGCATGAGCCGAGACTCCGACTCCTCGGCTTCATTCAAGCGATCTTCATCGTTCCATTCGCCCCTTCGACTACCTCAGGCATCAACCGTTTGGCCATCCTGCGTAGATTCTGGGCAGTGGCTGCCAGCAAGAACTCGTCTCGTGCTCCACTAATCCCGCGCAATCTGAGTCGATCGAGTCGCATGATGCGCTTGAGGTGAGCGAACAGCACTTCCACTTTCTTGCGCTCCCGGCGTAATTGACGATACGCATCGGTCTGGGCAATGGTGCGCGCGACCTCGCGCGCATCTTCATGGATGCTGCGTGCGATCTTGCGCGAAGGCGTGTTCGGGCAGCAGAACTCCTTGCGCGCACAGCTACCGCAATCGGCTTGTCCGGCGCGGAAGATCGTGGTGTCGGCCTTGGTGATACGGGTGCGAGGTGCGCTGAACTGGCGCCGGTCATGGCGTAGTGCATGGCCTTCAGGGCAAACATACTCGTTGTGTTCCGGTCTCCACTCGAATTCGCTGATTGCCAGACTCCCATCCTTGCGGGCCGTCTTGTCCCAGACGGGCACATGCGGGGCGATGTGTTTGTCTTCGACCATCCAGCCCAGCAGGGGCGCGGTGCCGTATGCGGTGTCGCCCACCAGGCGCTGTGGCTTGAGCCCCAGGCGTTGCTCAACTCGGTCGATCATGGTCCGGGTCGATTCCACCTCTTGCGTGCGATGCGCTGTAGTCGCCTCCACGTCCAAGATGATCCCGGCCGACAAATCGATCAGGTAGTTGGTCGAGTAGGCATAGAACGCCGGACCGCCCGGCGCTGCGGTCCAGCGTGCAGCGGGATCGGTCGGAGAGATGTTCCGGGAGCCAACGTCTGCGTCAACAGGAGTCTCGGGCACATCATTGGCCATCGGATTTGCAACCTCCAGGCCCTCGAGGTATTCGCGCACGGCGCGACTGCACGATGCACTTTGGCGCCACTGCGCAATCTCGGAACTCGCAACCTTGCTTGCGCGATTGGCGTCGGCCTTGATGATGCTGGCATCGATGGCGAATCCTTCGCCTCCAACCAGCCCTTCGCACATGCAACGACGCAGCACCGCCTCGAAGACAAAACGCAATGCATCGCTCTGGCGGAAGCGGCCATGACGATTCTTCGAGAAGGTGGAGTGGTCCGGCACCCTGTCCTCCAAACCGAGGCGGCAGAACCACCGGTAGGCTAGGTTGAGATGGACTTCTTCGCAGAGACGCCGCTCGGACCGGATGCCCAGGCAGTAGCCGATCACGAGCATCCGGATCATGAGCTCAGGGTCGATCGACGGCCGGCCGGTGTGGCTATAGAAGGGTGCGAGATGCTGGCGCAGATCGCCCAGATCGAGAAAGCGGTCAACTCCTCGCAAGAGGTGATCACGCGGGACGTGGTCTTCGAGGTTGAATGCGTAAAAGAGCTGGTCTTGAACCACCGCCTGACCCATCATGATGCACACCTCCAACGATGCATGTTGGACACCCGAACCACCCAACAGTTCTGCAGTTCAAGGGGAGTTTTTCAACAGAATCGGCCAATAGCGGACACTCGATAACCCCGTATTAATTCGACTTTGAACAGATGGAATTACGCAAAGAGTTGACTCCTCCAGTGCTTGACGAGCACCTTTTTTCTCATCTAGCCACACTGGCTGATTCCTTGGACGGAAATCCCAGTGAAGAGCTGAGGCAGCAGTTCAACAACCTTGCAGGAACAGATCTATCGATGGATCGATTTCAAGGGGTCTACGGAAGTGAAGATCACGCAAACTTTGTGCGCAGAATACTACGCAGCCAACTCATTCAACCTTTCCCCAATGTCACCCGAGACGAACTCGTCGAAGTTGTTAGGCGGGCGATG
>JAKOND010000297.1 GCA_022702125.1 Burkholderiaceae bacterium | reverse complement strand
CGGAAGCCCGGGAAGAAGTAGGCGTTGGCGATCACCACCCGCTGGCGCGCGGTGCGCAGCGCGGCGAGGTAGTGGCGCTCGATGTCGTTGGTGTGGCGGTGGTTGTCGCGGGTCACGAAGATCGCCTGGGCGCCGCCGGCGGCCGGCAGCATGGAGACGGCCTGGTCGTACTTCACCCGCTCCGGGCGCTCGCGGCGCTCGGCGCGGGTGCGGATCGATTCGCGGGTGAACCGGTGCAGCACGGTGACGATGGGGCCGCGCACTTCGACCGCGTAGTCCTGCTTGGCCTCCGGGCCGAAGTCGGCCACGTGGTCGGCCGAGTAGTTGATGCCGCCGATGAAGCCCAGTTCGCCGTCCACCACCACGATCTTGCGGTGCATCCGGCGCAGCAGGTTGAGTCGGCGCCCCATCAGGCGCACCGCCGGGTCGAACACCCGCAGCTGCACGCCGGCGTCGACGAGTTCGCCGACGAAGCGGTCGGACAGGTCGGGCGAGCCGTAGCCGTCGATCAGCGCATGCACCTCCACCCCGCGCCGGGCCACGTCGAGCAGGGCCGCATGCAGTTGCCGGCCGATCTTGTCCGCGAACAGGATGAAGGTCTCCAGGCGCACCTCGCGCCGGGCCGCGGCGATGGCCTCGAAGACCCGGGGGAAGAACTCCTCGCCGTTCTCCAGCAGCTCGAACCGGTTGCCGGAGATCCAGCGCGACGGCCGCTGGAAGGCCTTGCGGCGCGGCGTGCGGTCGGGGGCCGGGGCGGCGGCGGTGGCGGTCACAGCGAGATCTCCGCCGCCAGCGGCGCGTGGTCGGACAGGCGGTCCCAGGGCTTGCGCGGCAGCACCACCGGCGCGTGCACCGACGCGTTGCGCACGTAGATGCGGTCGAGCTGCAGCACCGGCATCTTGACCGGGAAGGTGCGGGCGGCCTGGCCGCGCGCCTGGACGAACACCTCGTGCAGGCCGGCGCCGTCGCGCAGCACGTCGTGCGCCCGGCAGCGCCAGTCGTTGAAGTCGCCCGAGACGATGACCGGCTCGTCGGCGGGGAAGGTGCGCACCAGGTCGCAGATGCGGTGCAGCTGCTTCAGGCGGTGGGCCTCCTGCAGGCCCAGGTGGACGCAGATCGCATGCACCGGCTTCGCGTGGCCCGGCGGCTGCAGGATGCAGTGCAGCATGCCGCGGCGCTCGGGGCCGGCGATCGAGATGTCGTGGTTCTCGTAGTGGGTGATCGGGTACTTCGACAGCAGCGCGTTGCCGTGGTCGCCGTTGTCGTAGACCGCGTTGCGGCCGTAGGCGACCTGCGGCCAGATGCTGTCGGCCAGGAACTCGTAGTGCGGCGTCTGCGGGAAGTTGGCCAGCCGGCTCGCGTGCCGGTGGTGGGAGCCCAGCACCTCCTGCAGGAACACCACGTCGGCGGCGACGTGGCGGACCGCCTCGCGCAGCTCGTGCAGGATGAATCGCCGGTTGAAGGACGTGAAACCCTTGTGGATGTTCACGGTCAGGACCTTGAACGCGAAGGGTTGGGGGTCGGTGGTGGTCATGGGCTGCGGTCGGTCGGGGTCGCGCGGCAGGCCCGGCGGCGTGCCATGCCCGGCATGGCGTTACGCGGGGGAATCGGGCTTCCCGCTCTGCGTTGCATTGTCCCGGCCGGTGAACGGCCGGGGCTGTAGGACGGCGAGCCGACGCGGCGGCGGTGCCCGGCGTGAGCTGGGGGGCGGCCGGGCCGGCGCATCAGGTGCGGCGCACGCGCTCAGAACGCGACGGCGTAGCGCAGCTGCAGGAAGTTCTCGCCCGGGTTGGGCTTCTTGATGCTGGCGTTGGAGAAGTGCTGCACGCGCACCGAGATCTCCTGGCTGCGGTTGGCGCCGAAGCTGTAGCCCGCGCCGATGTGGCTGCCGAAGTTGAAGGCGGTGCTGAAGTGGTGGTTCTCGTTGCTGTACAGGCGGTTGTTCAGCGAGAGGCCCACGCCGGCATCGGCGAACCAGGGCGAGCGGCCTTCGTCGAAGCGCAGGCGCAGCGTCGGCGTCAGGCCGATCTGGGCATAGCCGTGGCGGCGGTTGTCGGCATCGTCGCGGGCCGACCAGTAGCTGAGGTTGGCGTCCCAGTAGGCGCCGACGCCCAGGCCCCAGACGGTGGTGCGCCAGTCGATCGGCGCGGTCGCGCCGACGGTCGCCGCGCCGGCGCTGTTCTGCGCGAGGCCCAGCTGGCCGTAGACCGTGCGCGAGGCGAGCGGGTCGGCATGGGCCGCGGCGGCGCCGAAGCCGGCCAGGGCCGACAGCAGCGACAGCGCGAGGGCGCGACCGGGCCGCGAGGGGAGGGAAGGGAGGAAAGCGAGATCGGGCATGCGACACCGGCGGATTTATAAAGACACCAGTGTATGTAAGGCACGGTCGGTTGCCGGGGTCCGTCTTCCGCGCCGACATCCTGAGGCGGCGCCGTCCTACGGGAATTCCTGGCGCCGCGCGCAGGCGCCGGCGATCGGCGGCCGCCCGGCACCGCTCCTCGGCCCCGAAGAAAAACGCCCTGCGCGCCTCCCGGAGGGGGCTGCAGGGCGGCGGCAGGCGCGTGTCCCGGGCTACCGCACGGCCGTGCGGCGGCCCGGACGGGACCCGGAGGTCAGCGCGGGGCGGGCGTGGGAGCGGGGGCGGGCGCCGGCATCGGCGCGCCGGCATCGGCGCCCCGTGCCCGCGGGCCGTGCTCGTGCGGTCCCTTGCCGGGGCGGGGCTTCATGCCGGGGCGGGCCGCCGGGTCGGTGAAGCGCGAGAAGTCGGCGTCGAAGGTCTTCTGCTGCTCGGGCGTCAGCGCGGCGTACAGGTTGCGCACCGCCACGTCCTGGCGGTCGGCGCGGGCGTTGTGCGACTCGCGCATGGCGCGCATGCGGTCCAGGCGCTCCGGCGTGGCCAGCTTGCGCCATTCGTCCGGGCCCTGGGCCATCGGGCCGCCGGGCGGGGGAGGCGGCGGCAGGGTGACCGCGTCGGCATAGGCCTGCCAGGCGCCGGCCTGCGCGGCGGTGATGTTCAGGCGCTGCTTCTGGTCGTCCAGGCGCTTCTGCATGCGCTGCTGGTGGTCGGCGCGCATCTGTTCCATGCGGGCGGGGTCGGGACGGCCGCGTTCGGCGCGGTCGCCCGGCGGGGGCGGGGGCATGCCGCCCTGCGCCTGCATCGCGGCGCCGCGGTTGGGGTCGATCGGCGGGGCCTGCACGGTCGGGCGTTCGGGGGTGCCGCCGAGGCCCGACTGGGCCATGGCCGAGAAGCCGGCGGTGGCCATCAGGAGGGCAGCGAGGAGGCGGGAGACTTGCGGTGTGCGCATGGAGGATCCTTGTTGTGAGTGGACGGGAGGAGCGACGGGGCTTCCGGGCAGTGCGGTGTGCGTTCGGTGCCTGCCCCTGCCTGGAAGCCAGTCTCGTCCGATGATGTGTCGCTCCGGTTGCGCGTCCGTGAGGGTGTGTAAAGCGCGGGAAAAGAAATGTCCCGCCGGGGGCGACAATCCGGGGCTTCGCCGACCTCAGAAAGATCCGAGCCCGTGTTCAAGAACCTCATCGTCTACCGCATCGCCCCCGGCTGGTCCGCCACCCTGGAACAGGTCGAGGAGGCCCTGGGCAAGACCCGTTTCGCGCCGATCGGCGCCACCCAGGAGAAGTCCGTCGGCTGGACCGCCCCGCGCGGCGAGGCCCATGGCGCGCTGATCGAATCGGTGGGCGGCCAGTGGATCTGCAAGCTGGCGGTCGAGACCAAGTCGGTGCCCGCCTCGGTCGTGAACCGCAAGGTCGACGAGCGCGCGGCGCAGATCGAGCAGTCGAGCGGCCGCAAGCCCGGCAAGAAGGAACGCCGCGACCTCAAGGACGAGGCCCTCCAGGCGCTGCTGCCGCAGGCCTTCACCAAGCAGTCGGCGGTGCTGGTGTGGATCGACACCGCGTCGCGGCTGCTGGTGGCGGGCACCGGCGCGCAGGGCCGGGCCGACGAGCTGACCACGCTGCTGGTCGAGGCGCTGCCGGGCCTGTCGGTGGCGCTGTTCGACACCCAGGTCGCGGCGCCGGCGGCGATGGCCGATTGGCTGGTCACCCAGGAGCCGCCCGCGGGCTTCTCGATCGACCGCGAATGCGAACTCAAGGCCGCCGACGAGTCCAAGGCGGTGGTGCGCTACGCCCGCCACTCGCTGGCCATCGACGAGGTGCGCCAGCACGTGGAGCAGGGCAAGATGCCGACCAAGCTGGCGCTGGTCTGGGACGACCGGGTGTCCTTCCTGCTGACCGAGGGCATGCAGCTCAAGAAGCTGACCTTCCTGGAGACGGTGTTCGAGGACGGCAAGTCCGGCGCCGGCAAGGACGAGGGCTTCGACGCCGACGTGGCGATCGCCACCGGCGAGCTGTCGCAGCTGCTGCCCGACCTGTTCGCCGCGCTGGGCGGCGAGGTGGTGCCGGGCGCGGCGCCCTCGGCGGCTGCGACGGGTCCGGCCCCCGCATCCGCCGGCAAGGCACCGGCGGCCGCGCCGGCCGCGGCGCCGTCGCCCTCGGCCGGCGACAGTCCGCTGCCCTGGGAGTAGGCGCCGGCCCTCCCGGCGCACGGCGGACGACGCCGTGCCCATGGAAAAAGCCCGTCCAGCCGAAGCAGGACGGGCTTTTTTCGCTCCTGGAAAGAGGGCGTCGATCCGGCCGGTGGCTCAGCTCGCCGCGGCGTCGATGTCGCGGCGGATGGAGTCGCGGTCGCGGTGGTTCTTCAGCAGGCGGTCGAGCGCGTGTTCCAGCGCATGCTTGAGCTTGTCGGAGGCGCCGCGGAAGGCCGCATCCACATTGGGCGCATGGTGGCTCGCGGCCAGCGGCGGGAGGTTGTTCAGCCGCGCCTCGAGCAGGCAGCGCTTGTCGTCGGCACCGGCCTTGCCGCTGTTCTCGTCGCTCAGATGGACTTCGATGCGGGTGACATGGTCGCGGAAACGGTTGAGCTGCTCGGCGAGCTGGTCGGAAGCCCAGCGCTCGAGCGCTTCGTGACCCTGGCCGCGAAGGCTGCTGGCGGTGTTGACCTGAATCTGCATGCGGTGTCCTTTCTGGGTGTCCTGGGAAAACGCCGCCGCCCGGTCCGGGCCGGCGGCGTCCTACCAGTATGGACGCATGCCCGCTTCGCCCATGTAGGACGGACGGCTGGCGCGTCGCGCCATCGCGCGGGCCGGCGGGGTGCGGATGCGGCGACCGTGCGGCCGGTACCCGCCGCCGTCCGGGACGGCCCGTCCGGGGACATGCCGCGCATGTTGCGAAAAATTGACAGACAGGATCGATTCACATTCAACGCCCCATTTGATATTGATAGTCGTTCTTATCCGTATCTAGAATCGTGTCTGCTTCGGTCTTCTCAAGGAGAGGGCTTGCGTGACCGGGGCGGGGGCCCGTCTGTTTCCGGCCTGAAAAATCCATTCCTTCCCGCAAAAAAACCATGACTTCCGTACCGTCCCGATCCGATTCCGCCGGCGCCCGCGCCGCAGGCATGCCTGCATTTCCCGAAACCGTGCCATCGGCCCCCTTCGGCGAATCGGCCCGCCTTCCCCTGGGCGCGCTGATGCTCGCGGCCTCGGTCAGCGGCTGGGCGCAGACGCCACCGGCCCCGACGCCGGCGCCGCAGGCGCTGAAGCCGGTGACGGTGACCGAGAAGGCCGACCCGCAGGTGCAGGGCAAGGACGCGGTGCGGACCCGCCAGACCAGCATCGGCAAGGGCACGCAGGACATCCGCGACGTTCCGCAGTCGATCACCGTGGTGACCGAGAAGCTGATCGACGACGTCAAGCTCGACACCCTGCGGGACGCGCTGCGCTACACCGCCGGCATCACCTTCGCCGCCACCGAGAACGGCACCGACCAGGACATCCGCCTGCGCGGCTTCCCGATCGCCACCACCGGCGACCTGATGATCGACGGCATGCGCGATCCCTCGCAGTACGACCGCGACACCTTCAACCTCGACCGGGTCGAGGTGATGCGCGGCTCGGCCTCGATGCTGTTCGGCCGCGGCTCGACCGGCGGCGTGGTCAACCAGGTCAGCAAGAAGCCGCTGCTGGCCGATCAGAGCGACGTGGTCGGCACCGTGGGCTCGCGCGGCTATGTCCGCACCACCGCCGACTTCAACATCCGCACCGGCGAGACCACCGCGCTGCGCATCAACGCCATGTACAACAAGGCCGACAACGGCGGCGCCACCATCGACAAGAACGGTATCGCGCCGAGTTTCAGCTGGGGCCTGGGCACCGCCGACGAGTTCACCGTGGGCCTGTTCCACCTGAACAACAACAACGTGCTGCCGGGAGCGGTGCGCTTCCTCAACGGCAACCTCGCGCCGATCCGCCCGGGCGACAACTACAACACCCGGGCCGACTTCGCCGACGGCAGCGCCGACTACGTGCACGGCGCATGGAACCACCTCTTCGACGACGGCGGCCGCCTGCGCACCCAGTTCCGCAGTGGCGTGTTCGAGCGGTCGCAGTGGGCCACCGTGGCGAGCTTCTGCAGCCGCACGCCCACCGCCGCCGGCGCCTGCCCCACCGGCGCGCCGGCGGTCACGTCGATCAATCCCGACACCTTCCTGACCCGCACCGGCCTGACGCCGCGCAAGGATCGCTACAAGGCCACCTACGCGCAGGGCGACTACGGCAACACCTTCGGCTGGTTCGGCCTGCGCCACGAGGTGCTGGCCGGCGTGGACGCGGCGCACGAGGAGGCCGATCGTTTCCAGAACAACGGCTCGACCCTCGGCATCCGTCCCCCCACCCGGGTCGGCACGCCCGACGACAACGCCGGCCTGATCGGCAACGGGCTGTCGCCGCAATGGCGCCCGTCCAGCGGCTACTCCGCCAAGGCGGTCGGCGTGTTCGCGCAGGACCTGGTGCAGGTCGCGCCCGACTGGAAACTGCTCGGCGGCGTGCGCTACGACAGCTTCCGCGGCGATTTCGAGCAGTTCGGCTACGCTGCCGGCGCGGGCGGCGCGCCGACCGGCACGACCCGCACCCGGCTGTCCGAATCGCCCTGGAGCTACCGCGGCGGCGTGCTGTACCAGCCCTCGCCGACCCAGTCCTACCACCTCTCGTACGGCACCTCGTTCAACACCTCGGCCGACACCTACCAGTACGTGACGCCGCAGAACGCGAACACGCCGCCCGAGAAGAGCCGCAACCTGGAGCTCGGCGCCAAGCTCGACTGGCTCGACGGCAAGCTCTCCACCCGCGGTGCGATCTTCCGCACCGAGAAGTACAACGAGCGCACCACCGACCTCGATTTCGCCGGCACCGCCTACACCCTGTCGGGCAAGCGCCACACCTCGGGGCTGGAACTCGACATCGTGGGCCGCATCACGCCGCAGTGGGAGGTCTACGGCTCCTACACCTGGGTGCCGGTGGCGCGCATCGATGCGGCGGGCATCAACACGATCGCCACGAGCGCCGTGAATCCGGTCGGCCAGCGCGTCGGCCTGACGCCCAAGCAGTCGGGCGCGCTCTGGGTGACCTACCAGCCGATTCCGAAGCTGCGCGTCGGCGTCGGCGCGCGCGGCGCGACCGAGAACCGGCCGCTGGTCGGAGGCACCGGTGCCGCCTCGCCCAACGCGCGGGTGCCGGGCTACGTGGTCTTCGACTCGCTGGTCGAGTACAAATTCACGCCCGACGTGTACGCCCAGCTCAACGTCAACAACCTGACCAACAAGGCCTTCGGCGACCAGCTCTACCCGGGCTTCACCGTCCTCGGCCCGAAGCGCACCGTGCTCGCCAGCGTCGGCGTGCGCTTCTGACCGGACGGGACGGCCGACCGCCATGCTGCTGCACGTCCGCGAAGTCCTGACGCCTGAGGAGGTCCGGCAGGCCCGGTCCATCCTGGCCGACGCCCCCTGGGGCGACGGCCGCATCACCGCCGGCAGCCAGTCGGCGCAGGCCAAGCGCAACGAGCAGCTGCCCGAGGACTGCGACGCCACCCGGGCGGTGCAGCAGCTGCTGCTGCGCGGCCTGGAGCGCCACCAGACCTTCTTCTCGGCGGCGCTGCCCAAGCAGGTCTCGCCGCCGCTGTTCAACCGCTACGGCGGCGAATCCAACCGTTTCGGCAACCACGTGGACAGCGCGGTGCGCTACCTGCGCGGCGGCGCCGGCCGGGTGCGCACCGACGTCTCCTGCACCCTGTTCCTGTCCGATCCGGACGAGTACGACGGCGGCGAGCTGATGGTGGAGGACACCTTCGGCGAGCACCGCGTCAAGCTGCCCGCGGGCGACCTGGTGCTCTACCCCGGCACCAGCGTGCACCGGGTGGAGCCGGTCACCCGCGGGTGGCGTGTCGCCAGCTACTTCTGGATCCAGAGCATGGTGCGCAGCGACGAGCAGCGCCGCCTGCTGTTCGACATGGACAACCACCTGCGCCGGCTGCGCGCCGCGGCGCGACTGGGCGAGGGCGATCCGTCGGTGATCGGCCTGACCTCGACCTACCACAACCTGCTGCGCATGTGGCTGGACGTCTGACGCCCGCCACCCCTGCGCCAATTTCCCGATCCCCACGGAGCATCCCATGAAGAAGATCCTGTCGTCCCTCGCCCTGCTGGCCGCCGCGGGCGGCGCCTGGGCCCAGTACGTGAACCACGACACCGTCAGGTGCGAACCGGTTCCCAAGGAGGAGATGCGCCCGCAGATGGAGCTGCAGCGCAAGCTGACCGGCGAAGGCTGGAAGGTGCGCCAGGTCAAGAACTTCAATGGCTGCTACGAGGTCTACGGCTTCGACCCGCAGGGCCAGCGGATGGAGGTGTTCTTCCATCCCAAGACCTTCGAGAAGATCGGCGAAGTCAAGCAGCCCTCGTGACCGCGCCCGCGACGCCCCACGGCCCGCCCGGCGACCGCTTGCGCATCTGGGACCGTCCGGTGCGGCTGCTGCACTGGCTGCTGGCCGCGTCCGTCGCCGCGTCCTGGTGCACCGACGAGAGCCGCCTCACCGTGCACCTGGTGGCGGGCTACGCCGCCCTGGCCGTCGTGGCGGCCCGCCTCGCCTGGGGCGTGGCCGGCGGCGCGACGGCGCGCTTTTCTGGCTTCGTGCAGCGGCCGGCGGCCACCTGGCGCTACGCCCGCCAGGTCTGGCGCGGCACGGAGCCGCGCTACCTGGGCCACAACCCGCTGGGCGGCTGGATGGTGCTGGCGCTGCTGGGCGGCGTGGCGGCGACCGGCATCACCGGATGGCTCTACACCACCGACGCGTTCTGGGGCCTGGCGTGGCTCGATCGGCTGCACCGCGGACTGGCCTGGACGGTGCTGGGCCTGGTGGCCTTGCACCTGGGCGGCGTCGCCGTGACCAGCCTGCGGCACCGGGAGAACCTGGTGCGCGCGATGGTGACCGGCCGCAAAACCCGGGGCGAACCGCCGGCGGCCGACGCCGGCCGCATCGGCCCCGACGACAGGGGGCCCTGAGGCCGCTGCGCCCGCTGCCGGTCGGCCAGGTGCCTCAGCGGACCGGCCGGGCCCGGTAGCCCGCGTTCTCGATCGCCAGCACGAAATCGTCCGGCGCGTGCGGGCTCACCACGTCGACATGGCCGTTGTCGAGGGTGACGGTGACCTGCGCCTGCGGATCGACCGCGTGGATGGCCTGGGTGACGACCTGCTGGCAATGGCCGCAGCTCATGCCTTCGACCTGGAATGCCTGGCTCATGGAAAACCTCCTGGAATCGGATGACGGGGCCTGCATGGTGCCGCAGCCTGCCGCACGGCGTGCAACGCCGCGTGTCGCGCGTCCCGTTCCGCGCGCGACGACGCCCATGCCGGTCGTTGGCCTCTAAAACCTGAATAATTTCTGACTAAAGGCTTTTCCGCAGTGACACCGGCCCGGGAAAGTGTTAAAAATAGTGACATTCATGGCGTAGACGTGTCAACCCGAAGATGCGCACACCGCCTTACCCTCCGGAGCCCCGTGCCATGCGCCTGTTCTCGTCCATCCGAAATTTCACCATCCGTACCCGCATGGTCGGGGCCATCTTCATGGTGCTGCTGCTGCTCGGGTTGCTGGGCGGGGCCGGGATGCTGGGCATGTTCCGCATCCACGGCATGAGCCAGGAATTCCTGAACCAGTCCTTCGCCGCGACCACCCGCATGGCCCAGGTGCGCAGCGACCTGGCCCAGGTGCGCCGGGCCGAGAAGGACATGATCATCCAGTACGAGAAGCCGGAGCAGGTCCGCAAGTTCCGCGGCGAGTGGACCGAGAGTCTCAAGAAGACCGAAGCCGACGCCCAGGCCTTCCTGCAGAGCGCCGGCCCCTCGGCCGAGCCGCTGGTGAAGGAACTGGTGCAGAAGCTGGGCGCCTACCGCGACCGTTTCGCCGCCATCGCCAACCAGCTGGAGAACGGCGGCTACGAGTCCGCCACCACCGCCAACCGCGTCAGCGGCGCGGCCATCGCCAACTTCGACGAGGCCGTCAAGCGCATCGACCAGCTGGAAGCCGGTCTGCGTCAGCAGGTCGACGCCTCGGTGGAGCAGCAGCAGGACGTCGCCCACCAGACGCAGCTGGTGTTCGTCGCCGTGCTGCTGCTGACGGTGGCCCTGGTAGTGCCGCTGACGCTGATCAACATGCGCTCCATCTGCCAGCCGCTCGGCGAGGCCCAGAAGGCGGCCCAGGCCATCGCCCAGGGCGACCTGTCGCAGCGCATCGTGGCCGAGGGCCGCGACGAGGTGGCCGACCTGCAGCGCGCGCTCGCCGGCATGCAGGCCGGCCTGGCGTCGATGGTGGCGCAGGTGCGCGATTCGAGCGACTTCATCGCCACCGCCAGCGACGAGATCGCCACCGGCAACGTGGACCTGTCGGGCCGCACCGAGCAGACCGCCGGCAACGTGCAGGAGACCGTGTCCTCGCTGTCGCAGCTGACCGCCAACGTGCAGCAGACGGCCAGCTCGGCCCAGCTCGCCAACCAGCTCGCCGCCACCGCCTCGGGCGCGGCCGAGCGCGGCGGCTCGGTGGTGTCGCAGGCGATCACCAGCATGCAGGACATCTCGGCTTCGAGCCGCAAGATCAACGACATCATCGCGCTGATCGACTCCATCGCCTTCCAGACCAACATCCTCGCGCTCAACGCCGCCGTCGAGGCGGCCCGGGCCGGCGAGCAGGGCCGGGGCTTCGCGGTGGTGGCCGCCGAGGTGCGCAACCTGGCCCAGCGCAGCGCGCAGGCCGCCAGCGAGATCAAGACGCTGATCAACAACAGCGTGAGCGCGGTCGACGGCGGCGTGCGCCAGGTGCAGGACGCGGGCGCGGCGATGCGCGAGATCATGGCCAGCGTGCAGCGTGTGGGCGACGTCATCAGCGAGATCACCGCCGCCGCGTCCGAGCAGTCCTCGGGCATCGGCCAGGTCAACCAGGCGGTCACGCACATCGACCACATGACGCAGCAGAACGCGGCGCTGGTCGAGCAGTCCTCGGCCGCGGCGAGCTCGCTGCGCGAGCAGGCCGCCCGCCTGTCGGGCGTGGTGCACCAGTTCCGCATCACCGAGGCGCACCGCGCCGAGGCGACGGCGCTGGGCGCCCCCGACGCGCTGCTGCGCCTGGGCGCGCGGGGCTGAACCGGGAACTTCCGAATCTCCAGGGTTGGGTACGAGGGGAAACTTGCTGCCTTCTTGGCGGCACCAGGCGCAGGCACCGAAAGGTCCTGCGCCTTTTTTCATGGGGCCGGCGCGGCGGGCGCATCGACCGGTGCGCGGGCAGCCGTCTGGCGTCGGCGTGCGGCGAGGAACCGCGCCAAGCGCCGCGGTTCCTCGTCCGCGGCGGCGCGAAGCGGCGGCGGTCCCGGACCATGGGGTCGGGCGGAGCAAATAGGCGGCGGCCGGCCGTCCGCCGCCCGTTTCCGTTTCGCAGTCGGCCGCCGGCGAGGGCGCGCGCAAAGCGCCGTGCCCTCCGGAATGCGATCGGGGCGCGGGCCGGTGTCCCGGCCCGCGCCCCGAGGGACTGCGTGGCGTCTTCCGCGCCGGGCCGCCGCGGGCGTCGCGCCGCGGCAGCCCGGCCGTTCAGTGGCCGCCCGCCGTGGCGACCGGCAGGCCGTCGGGGGCCGCGCCGTCCGCGTCCTCCTCGCGCCGCGCCTCGCCGCCCTTGGGCGTGAACCACGACACGTAGAGCGCGGGCAGCACCAGCAGCGTCAGCAGCGTGGCCGTCACCAGCCCGCCGATCACCACGATGGCCAGCGGCCGCTGGGTCTCGGCGCCGATCTCGTGCGACAGTGCCATCGGCAGCAGGCCCAGCGCCGCCAGCAGCGCGGTCATCAGCACGGTGCGCAGGCGCTGCATCGAGCCCTCGCGCACCGCCTCGCGCACCGTCATGCCGGCGTTGCGCAGCTGCTGGAAGACCGACAGCATGACCACCCCGTTGAGCACCGCCTGGCCCGACAGCGCGATGAAGCCGATCGCGGCCGACACCGACAGCGGGATGCCCAGCGCCCACAGCGCGAGGAAACCGCCGATGAGCGCCAGCGGCACGTTCATCAGGATCAGCGAGGCGGTCTTCAGGGTGCCGAAGGCGCCGAACAGCAGCACGAAGATCAGCAGCAGCGAGATCGGCACCACCAGCGCCAGCCGCTTCATCGCGCGTTCCTGGTTCTCGAACTCGCCGGACCAGTTGATCACGTAGCCGGACGGCACCTGCACGTTCTGCGCGACGCGCGCCTGCATGTCGGCGACGACCGAGCCCATGTCGCGGCCCTGGATGAAGATGCCGATGGCCACGATGCGCTTGCCGGATTCGCGGGCGATGTTCATCGCGCCGTTGTCCTGGCGGATCTCGGCGACGCTGCCGAGGGTGACGTAGCCGCCGTTGGGCGTCGGGATCACCGTGTCGGGCAGGGCGTCGATGGTGCGCCGCTCGCGCGGCAGTCGCATGGCCACCGAGAACTTGCGCTCGCCCTCCCACAGCTCGGTGGCCGACTTGCCGCCGAGCGCGGCCTCGATCACGTCCTGGATGTCGTCGACGTTGAGGCCGTAGCGCGCGGCGCGCGCCCGGTCGATCTCCACCCGCAGCTGCGGCAGCTGGCCCAGGCGGTCGATCTCGGCGCGCGAGACGCCCTGGACCTGCTTGACCTGCTGCTCGATCGCCTCGGCGGTGCGGCGCAGCTGGTCGAGGTCGTCGCCCGCGACCTTGATCACGATCTGGCCCTTGATCTGCGAGATCGATTCGAGCACGTTGTCGCGGATCGGCTGCGAGAAGGCCGGATCGATGCCGGGGATCTGGGTGATGGCCTTGTCCATCTGGTCGATCAGCTGCGCGCGGGTCAGGCCCTTGCGCCACTCCTCCTGCGGCTTCACGTCCACGAACACCTCGGCCATGGAGATGGTCTTCGGGTCGGTGCCGTCCTCGGGCTGGCCGGCCTTGGAGACGGTGGTGCGCACCTCGGGGATGGTGGCGAGCTGCTGGCGGACCTGGCGCAGCACCGCCCGGGCCTCGGCGTTGGAGATGCTCGCCGGCAGGCCGAAGTTGACCCAGAAGGTGCCCTCGTCGAGCTCCGGCAGGAATTCCGAGCCGAGGCGCGAGGCCGCCCCCAGCGACAGCGCGAACACGCCCAGCGCGATCACCACCACCGTGCGGCGGCGGTCGAGCGCCCAGTCGAGGATCGGCGCGTAGACGCGCTTGGCGCCGCGCACCACCCGGTTGTCGCCGTGCGGCAGGTTGCGCTTGAGCATCCAGTAGGCCAGCAGCGGCACCAGCGTCAGCGAGATGATCAGCGAGGCGATCAGCGCGGTGGTGACCGACAGCGCCATCGGCTGGAAGATGCGGCCCTCGTGGCGCTGCAGCGCGAAGATCGGGATGTGCGCCGCGATGATGATCAGCATCGAGAACAGCGTCGGCCGGCCGAC
>JAKOND010000291.1 GCA_022702125.1 Burkholderiaceae bacterium | reverse complement strand
GGGGTCCTGCGGGAAGAATGGCGCGGCCTCAAGGTGCCGGGCCACGTGGACGAGGTCCTCAAGGCCGTCAAGCTGCTCAAGAAGACCGGCACGGTGCATCCGGTGGTCGTGGCCGAGGAGCCGCCGGCCGCCGCGGCCGCGACCGAAGCCGCCTGAGCGGGCTCCCAAGCGCGCTGCGGCGGCCGGCGATCCTGGACCGATCGGTCCGGATCGTGCCGGAGGATATGCATAATGAATCCATGCATTCCACGACGCTGACCTGCCCGGTGGTACGAAGCCACCCGCTTTCGTCCCGCCCGCCGTTCCCTCCAAAAGCCGCCCGGCCTTCCGGCGGCTTTTGTGCTTTCTGGCGCGCGGGGGATGCATTCCCGCCATCCGCCCAAATTTGACTTCGTCAGGGCTTCGAACGCACCGCCGCCGCGCGCCTGCTGCCCCTCCTGTCGCCTCTTTCTCCGATTCCCTTTCTTCCTAGCGAGCAGCCCGATCCATGCCTCTGCCTCCCGCTCCCGCCAAACGCGCCGCCATCCTGCCCGCTTCCGCCTACCGCCATGACGTCGCCGACGACGCGCCGGAGACGGCCGATGCGGTCGCGGTAGCGGCTCCGGCATCGCGCCGCGCCGGCACCCGCCGCCGCGCGTCCGTGGCCGAATCCGCCGTCGGCCAGGACGCCGTCTCCGCCGCCGCCGCATCCGGTGCGGCCGACACCGCGATCGCCAAGCCCGCGCGGGGCCGCCGCGGCAGCGCCTCGGGCAAGGCCGGCGCGGCCGATGCCGCGACCGCGTCCACCGCATCGTTGCTGACCGCCCATCCGAGCGGCGCCTCCGCGACCGCGCCGGCGGCCTCCGCCCCTGCCGCCGCGCCGTCCTCCAGGCCGGCCGGCGCACGGACGGCCGCACCGGCACGCGCGGCTTCCGCGCAAGCCGCCGCGCCGGAAACCGTCCCGGCTCCCGCACCGGCGCCCGCCGTCGTCGCCGACGCGCCGGCCGCCCGCTCGTCCGGCCGCCGCGGCAGCAGCCGCAGCGCGGCGGTCCGGGGCCGGATCGCGACCGCGCAGCGCAAGCTCTTCGTGCTTGACACCAACGTGCTGCTGCACGACCCGACCTGCCTGTTCCGTTTCGAGGAGCACGACATCTTCCTGCCGATGATCGTGCTGGAAGAGCTCGACGGCCACAAGAAGGGCATGACCGAGGTCGCCCGCAACGGCCGGCAGACCAGCCGCACCCTGGACGCGCTGGCCGGCGCGCAGGGCGCCGACATCGCCAAGGGCCTGCAGCTCGACACCACCGGCCACCGCGAAGCCGGCGGCAGCCTGTTCTTCCAGACCGAGCCGCTGGACTACAGCCTGCCGACCAGCCTGCCCCAGGGCAAGGCCGACAACCAGATCCTCGGCGTGGTCGAGGCGCTGCGCAAGCAGCATGCGCCGCGCGAGGTGGTGCTGGTGTCCAAGGACATCAACATGCGGGTCAAGGCCCGCGCGCTGGGCCTCGACGCCGAGGACTACCAGAACGACAAGGTGCTCGAGGACGGGGACCTGCTGTACAACGGCGCGCTCGCGCTGCCGACCGATTTCTGGTCCACCCAGGGCGACGACATCGAGAGCTGGCAGCAGGGCGGCCACACCTACTACCGCGTCGGCGGCCCGCAGGTGCCGAACTTCCACATCAACCAGTTCGTGTACTTCGAGGCGCCGGGCGAGCCCAGCCTCTACGCGCGGGTCACCGAGATCCGGGAACGCACCGCGGTGCTGCAGACCCTCAAGGACTACGGCAGCCAGAAGAACGCGGTCTGGGGCATGAACACCCGCAACCGCGAGCAGAACTTCGCGATGAACCTGCTGATGGACCCGGAGGTCGACTTCGTCACCCTGGCCGGCACCGCCGGCACCGGCAAGACGCTGATGGCCCTGGCCGCCGGCCTGACCCAGGTGCTCGACGACCGCCGCTACACCGAGATCATCATGACCCGCGCCACGGTGAGCGTCGGCGAGGACATCGGCTTCCTGCCCGGCACCGAGGAGGAGAAGATGGGCCCCTGGATGGGCGCGCTCGACGACAACCTCGAATTCCTGGCCAAGGGCGACGGCGGCGGCGCCGGCGAGTGGGGCCGCGCGGCCACCAACGAGCTGATCCGCTCGCGCATCAAGATCAAGAGCCTGAACTTCATGCGCGGCCGCACCTTCCTGAACAAGTACGTCATCATCGACGAGGCGCAGAACCTGACGTCCAAGCAGATGAAGACGCTGATCACCCGCGCCGGCCCGGGCACCAAGATCGTCTGCATGGGCAACCTTGCGCAGATCGACACGCCCTACCTCACCGAGGGCTCGTCGGGCCTGACCTACGCGGTCGACAAGTTCAAGGGCTGGCCGCACGGCGGCCACATCACGCTGGCCCGCGGAGAGCGTTCGCGCCTGGCCGACTTCGCCAGCGAAGTGCTCTGACAGGCCGACCCGGGAGACCGCCATGCCGCTTGGATGGATGACCGCCCTGAAGCTCGTCCCCTGGGGCGACGTGATCGAGGCCACGCCGAAGATCGTCAAGGGCGCGAAGGAGCTGTTCCGCGCGGGCCCGGGGGCGGGGCGCCCCCCGGCCCGAGGCCGCCGGCGGCAATGTGCCCGCGACCACCGAGGGCGTGTCGCTGTCCGCGCAGATCGAGCAGCTGCGCCAGCGGGTGCAGGGCCTGGAGGACGCGCAGCATTCCGCCGCCGAGGTCGTCGCGTCGATGGCCGAGCAGCAGGCCAAGATCGTGCAGACGGTCGATGCCCTGCAGAAGCGGGTCCGGTGGCTGGCCGGCGCCTGCGCGGTGCTGCTGGCGGCGGTGCTGGCGATGTGGCGCGCCCTGCCCTGAGGGCCGGTCCGGACACGCGATCCCCCGCTATCTTTTCAGTAGTTGAAAGCCCGCATGCCTTCCTGGCATGCGGGCTTTTTCATGGGCGAATTCAGTAGTCGTCGTAGCTGCCGCTGGCCAGGCTCTCGAAGCGGGTCAGCGGCTTCAGGAAGGCCAGCTTCACCGTGCCGGTCGGGCCGTTGCGCTGCTTGCCGATGATGACCTCGGCCACGCCCGGCTCCTTGCTGTCCTTGTTGTAGTAGTCGTCGCGGTAGATGAACATGATGATGTCCGCGTCCTGCTCGATGGCGCCGGACTCGCGCAGGTCGGACATCATCGGCCGCTTGTCGGTGCGCTGCTCCACCGAGCGGTTGAGCTGCGACAGCGCGATCACCGGGCACTGCAGCTCCTTGGCCAGCATCTTCAGGCCCCGGGAGATCTCGCCCAGCTCGGTCGCCCGGTTGTCGCCGTTGCCCCCGCCCGAACCGCTCATCAGCTGCAGGTAGTCGACCACGATCAGGCCGAGCTTGCCGCACTGGCGCGCCAGGCGCCGGGCGTTGGCGCGCAGCTGGCTCGGCGTGAGGCCGGGGGTTTCGTCGATGTGCAGCGAGATGTGGCGCAGCTTCTCGATCGCCTCGGTCAGCCGCGGCCATTCCTCGTCGCTGAGCTTGCCGGTGCGCAGGTGGCCCTGGTCCACCCGGCCGATGGAGCCGACGACCCGCACCGCCAGCTGGGCCGCGCCCATTTCCATCGAGAAGATCGCCACCGGCAGGCCCTCGTTGAGCGCCACGTGCTCGGCGATGTTCACCGCAAAGGCGGTCTTGCCCATGCTGGGACGCGCTGCCAGCACCACCAAGTCGCCCGCCTGCAGGCCGGACGTCATCCGGTCGAGGTCGATGAAGCCGGTGGGCACGCCGGTGATGTCGTTAGGGTTGTCGGCCATCTCCTGGACGCGGTCGAGCAGGTCCACCACCAGCGAGTCCATGCCCTGGAAGCCCTGCTTCATCCGCGAGCCCTCCTCGCCGATGGCGAAGATCTTCTGCTCGGCCTCGTCGAGGATCTTGTCGACGTTGCGGCCCTGCGGATCGAAGGCGTTGGTGGCGATCTCGTCGCTGGCGCTGACCAGCTTGCGCAGGATGGAGCGCTCGCGCACGATCTCCGCGTAGCGGCGGATGTTGCTGGCGCTCGGCACGTACTGCGCCAGCGCATTGAGGTAGCCCAGGCCGCCGACGTCGGCCGACTTGCCGAGGTTGGTGAGCTGCTCGTTCACCGTGATCACGTCGGCGGGCTTGCCGCCGTTGATCAGCGTGGACACGGCCAGGAAGATCAGCTGGTGCTCGTAGCGGTAGAAGTCGGCGTCCTTCAGCAGGTCGCCGACCCGGTCCCAGGCGCCGTTGTCCAGCATCAGGCCGCCCAGCACGCTGGATTCGGCCTCGACCGAATGCGGCGGTATCCGCAGCTGGGCCAGTTGCGGGTCGTTCGAGGAAGCCGAGGGGGGCAGGGAGAAGTCGGAGTCGGGCATGGGACGGGGAACGGCCGTGGCGGCGGCGAGGAGAAGCCGGACGCCCGGCCGTGCGGCGGCGGCAAGGCACGGAGCGATCCGGGAAAGGCGTGATTGTGCCGCGCACGAACGCCCCCCGGGAGGCCGTCCGCATCGGCCGCACGCGACGGCCCGAAATGAAAAAAGCCGCCCGAAGGCGGCTCCTGGACCGGGGAGGAAGTCGCTTACGCGGTTTCGCCGTAGACGGTCACGGTGATGTCGACCACGACATCGGTGTGCAGCGCGACGCTGACGGTGGTGTCGCCGATGGTCTTGATCGGGCCGTTGGGCAGGCGGACCTGCGACTTGGCGACCTTGTAGCCGTTCTTGCCGAGTTCTTCGGCGATGTCGGCGTTGGTGACCGAACCGAACAGACGACCGTCGACGCCGGCCTTCTGGGTCAGCTTGACGGTGGTGCCGCCGAGCTTTTCGCCCTGGGCTTGCGAAGCGGCCAGCTTCTCGGCGGCGGCCTTTTCGAGTTCGACGCGCTTGGCTTCGAATTCGGCCTTGGCCGCCGTGGTGGCGCGGCGTGCACGGCCTTGCGGGATCAGGAAGTTGCGGGCGTAGCCGTCCTTGACCTTGACGATTTCGCCGAGGTTGCCGAGGTTCACGACCTTGTCGAGCAGAATGATTTGCATGGCTCGTGCTCCTTAGATCTTGTGCTGGTCCGTATAGGGGACCAGGGCCAGGAAGCGGGCGCGCTTGATGGCGGTGTTGAGCTGGCGCTGGTAGATGGCGCGGGTGCCGGTCAGGCGCGCGGGAACGATCTTGCCGTTCTCGCCGATGAAGTCACGCAGGGTGTCGACATCCTTGTAGTCGATTTCCTCGACGCCGGTCACGGTGAAGCGGCAGAAGCGCTTGCGTTTGAACAGCAGCGATTGGGTGTTGCGCTTCGGGCGCTTGTCTTTGTTGAAACGTTTCGGTCCGGGCATGATGGACTCCTGAAAATTAAGCGGGTTCTTGATCGAATTGCTGGATATGCAGCACCAGGCTCCTGCCGTTGCGTGCGTTGCCGAGGAAACCGGTGAAGCGCCAGGCGCTACCGATCTCCTGGCCGGCGAGCCGCTCCGCTTCCGCCGCGAACGCCACCGCCTTGACGGTGACGCTCACCTGGCGCTGCCGACCTGCTTCGAGCAGGCTGGAACTGTGCGCGAGCGACAGGTCCAGGGCAGGGACGCCAGCGGGCGTGTAGCGCAGCGCGCCGGTTTCGGCAATCGTCGCGTGCAGCACGACCTGGTTGAGGGCGGCGGGGCCGTCCGGCGCAGGGTGCGGCAACGGCGCGGCTGCCCGGATTACTGGCGCTCGGCGCGGTCGCCGCCGCGGTCGCCACGGTCGCTGTTGCGGTCACCACGATCGCCGCGGTCGCCGCGCTCGCCGCCGGCAGCGGCCAGTTCGGCCTGCTGGGTCTTGCGGGCTTCTTCGCGCTCGACGGTCTTCATCATGGAAGACGGCGTGGTGTCGGCCTTCTTCTTCTGGACGGTCAGGTGGCGCAGCACGGCGTCGTTGAACTTGAAGGCATGCTCCAGTTCCGCCATCACGGCCTGGTCGGCTTCGATGTTGACGCACAGGTAGTGCGCCTTGGCGAGCTTGTTGATCAGGTAGGCCAGCTGGCGGCGGCCCCAATCTTCCACGCGGTGGATCTTGCCGCCGCCGGCGGTGATCATGCCCTTGTAGCGTTCCAGCATGGCCGGAACCTGTTCGCTCTGGTCCGGGTGGATCAGCAGGATGATTTCATAATGACGCATGGATTCTCCTTGTGGCTCGGCCGCTTTCGGGCGACCTGGATGACAGCCGCCCGCTGCGTCGAATAGCGGTTACGGCAAGGCAAAGCCGGCTATTGTAGCAAATGCTTTTGCGGCACCGCATCGTGCGCCGCAAGGCATGCCGCGCCGCCCCCGGCCCTTGAAACCCGCCCGGCCGCCCCCATACCGGCTGCATCGACAACTCTCCGTCCTTCTTCACGCCAACGACCATGTCCGAGACCCCATCGCAACACCCCAGCCAGTCCACCGCGGCGCCCGGCGACGCCCGCCCCGAGGAAATCGAAGCCGCGATGCATGCCCATGCCGCCGACGCCCTGGCCCAGGCCCAGGGCGAGCTCGCCGCGCTGCAGGCCAAGAGCGCCGAGCTGGCGGACCAGTACCTGCGCGCCAAGGCGGATGCCGAGAACGCGCGCCGCCGCGCCGAGGAAGAGATCGCCAAGGCCCGCAAGTTCGGCATCGAAGGCTTCGCGGAACACCTGCTGCCGGTGGCCGACAGCCTGGAAGCCAGCCTGGGTGTCAAGGAAGCCACGCCCCAGCAGATGCGCGAGGGCGCGGAAGCCACGCTGCGCCAGCTGCAGTCGGCGCTGGAGCGCAACAAGGTGCTCGCGATCAATCCCGAGGGCGGCGCGAAGTTCGACCCCAACCAGCACCAGGCCATCAGCGTCGTCCCGTCGGACCATGACGCCAACACCGTGGTCAGCGTGCTGCAGAAGGGCTACCTGATCGCCGACCGGGTGCTGCGCCCGGCCCTGGTGACCGTGTCCGCACCGAAGTGATCCGCCGGCGCGGACCGGACGCGGGGAGGCGTCCGGTCCGCGCGGCCGTGCGATGGCGGCGACGGAAGCTTCGGGGCAGCTCTTGAAAGCATTCCGGACATCCATACCTTCGCGTCAACCCTTTTTTGGTTTCAACCTATTTCCGCATCCGGAGCAAGAACATCATGGCAAAAATCATCGGCATCGACCTGGGAACCACCAACAGCTGCGTGTCGATCATGGAGGGCAACACGACCCGCGTGATCGAGAACAGCGAAGGCGCGCGCACCACGCCGTCCATCATCGCGTACCAGGACAACGGCGAAATCTTGGTCGGCGCCTCCGCCAAGCGCCAGGCCGTCACCAACCCCAAGAACACCCTCTACGCGATCAAGCGCCTGATCGGCCGCAAGTTCACCGAGAAGGAAGTGCAGAAGGACATCGACCTGATGCCCTACAAGATCGCGGCTGCCGACAACGGCGACGCCTGGGTGGAAGTGCGCGGCAACAAGCTGGCGCCCCAGCAGGTCAGCGCCGAGATCCTGCGCAAGATGAAGAAGACCGCCGAGGACTACCTGGGCGAGGCCGTCACCGAGGCCGTCATCACCGTGCCGGCCTACTTCAACGACGCGCAGCGCCAGGCCACCAAGGACGCCGGCCGCATCGCCGGCCTGGACGTCAAGCGCATCATCAACGAGCCGACCGCCGCCGCGCTGGCCTTCGGCCTGGACAAGACCGAGAAGGGCGACCGCAAGATCGCGGTGTACGACCTGGGCGGCGGCACCTTCGACGTGTCGATCATCGAGATCGCCGACGTCGACGGCGAGAAGCAGTTCGAGGTGCTCTCCACCAACGGCGACACCTTCCTGGGCGGGGAAGACTTCGACCAGCGCATCATCGACTACATCATTTCCGAGTTCAAGAAGGACCAGGGCGTCGACCTGTCGAAGGACGTGCTCGCCCTGCAGCGCCTGAAAGAAGCCGCCGAGAAGGCCAAGATCGAGCTGTCGTCGTCTTCCGCCACCGACATCAACCTGCCCTACATCACCGCTGACGCCACCGGTCCGAAGCACCTGAGCGTCAAGCTGACCCGCGCCAAGCTCGAAGCCCTGGTCGAGGAACTGATCGAGCGCACCATCGCGCCCTGCCGCACCGCCATCAAGGACGCCGGCGTCTCGGTGTCCGACATCCAGGATGTGATCCTGGTCGGCGGCATGACCCGCATGCCCAAGGTGCAGGACAAGGTCAAGGAGTTCTTCGGCAAGGAGCCGCGCAAGGACGTCAACCCCGACGAGGCCGTGGCCGTCGGCGCCGCGATCCAGGGCCAGGTGCTCTCCGGCGACCGCAAGGACGTGCTGCTGCTCGACGTGACCCCGCTGTCGCTGGGCATCGAGACGCTGGGCGGCGTGATGACCAAGATGATCACCAAGAACACCACCATCCCGACGAAGTTCGCGCAGACCTTCTCGACGGCCGACGACAACCAGCCGGCGGTGACGATCAAGGTGTTCCAGGGCGAGCGCGAGCTGGCCTCGGGCAACAAGATGCTGGGCGAGTTCAACCTCGAAGGCATCGCCCCCGCGCCGCGCGGCACGCCGCAGATCGAGGTGTCCTTCGACATCGACGCGAACGGCATCCTGCACGTCGGCGCCAAGGACAAGGGCACCGGCAAGGAGAACAAGATCACCATCAAGGCGAACTCGGGCCTGTCGGAAGAAGAGATCCAGCAGATGGTGAAGGACGCCGAGCTCAACGCGGCCGACGACAAGAAGAAGCTGGAGATCGTCCAGTCGCGCAACCAGGGCGAGGCCGCGCTTCACAGCGTGCGCAAGAGCCTGGGCGAGCACGGCGACAAGCTCGAGGCCTCCGAGAAGGAAGCCATCGAGTCGGCCGCCAAGTCGCTGGAAGAAGCGCTCAAGGGCGAGGACAAGGCCGCCATCGACAGCAAGACCGAAGCGCTGATGACCGCCAGCCAGAAGCTCGGCGAGAAGGTCTACGCCGCCAGCGGCGCCGAAGGCGGCGACCCGGCGGCCGCCGCAGCGGCGGCCGCTGCAGGGGGCTTCGGCGGTGCCGCCGGCGCGGGTGCGTCGCAGCCCTCCGCGGGCGCTTCCGCCCCGGCGGACGACAATGTCGTCGATGCCGAGGTGAAGGAAGTCAAGAAGGGCTGATTGCCCATTCCGCCCCGCACCGCTGCGCCCGCCGCCGCGCCGGTCCACGTCATGTGAGCCGGCGCGGCGTTCGCTTGTCGGGCCAGCCCCGCCCCTACCGCCCGAGAAAGACCATGGCCAAGAGAGATTATTACGAGGTGCTCGGCGTCGCCAAGAATGCATCCGACGACGAGCTGAAGAAAGCCTATCGCAAGCTTGCGATGAAGCACCACCCGGACCGCAACCAGGGCGATGCCGGCAAGGCCGCCGAGGAGAAGTTCAAGGAGGCCAAGGAAGCCTACGAGATGCTGTCCGACGCGCAGAAGCGGGCCGCCTACGACCAGTACGGCCATGCCGGCGTGGACCCGAACATGCGCGGACCGGGCGGCGCGGAAGGCTTCGGCGGTTTCGCGGAAGCCTTCGGCGACATCTTCGGCGACATGTTCGGCCAGCAGGGCGCCGGCGGCCGGGGCCGGGGCGCCGGCGGCCGCCAGGTCTACCGCGGCAGCGACCTCAGCTACGCGATGGAGATCACGCTGGAAGAGGCCGCCCACGGCAAGGACGCGCAGATCCGCATCCCGAGCTGGGACAACTGCGAGGTCTGCCACGGCTCGGGCGCCAAGCCCGGCACCCAGGTCAAGACCTGCCAGACCTGCGGCGGCAACGGCAGCGTGCAGATGCGCCAGGGCTTCTTCAGCGTGCAGCAGCCCTGCCCCACCTGCCGCGGCACCGGCAAGGTGATCCCCGAGCCCTGCACCGCCTGCCAGGGCCAGGGCAAGATCAAGCGCCAGAAGACGCTGGAAGTGAAGATCCCGTCCGGCATCGACGACGGCATGCGGATCCGCAGCACCGGCAACGGCGAGCCCGGCACCAACGGCGGCCCGGCGGGCGATCTCTACATCGAGATCCGCATCAAGAAGCACGACATTTTCGAGCGGGACGGCGACGACCTGCACTGCCAGGTGCCGGTGAGCTTCATCACCGCCGCGCTCGGCGGCGAGATCGAGGTCCCCACCCTGTCGGGCAAGGCGGCCATCGACATCCCCGAAGGCACCCAGGCCGGCAAGCAGTTCCGCCTGCGCGGCAAGGGCATCAAGGGCGTGCGCGCCGGCTACCCGGGCGACCTCTACTGCCACATCGCGGTCGAGACGCCGGTCAAGCTGACCGAGCACCAGCGCAAGCTGATGAAGGAGCTCGACGAGTCGCTCAAGAAGGGCGGCGGCCGCCACTCGCCCAACGGCGAGAGCTGGACCGACAAGCTGAAGAACCTCTTCAGCTGACGACACGGCGGCCGGACCGCGGCCGGCCGCGCGATCGCACAGAAAGGGCGCCTCCGGGCGCCCTCGTCGTTTCCAGGCCTGCCGAAATACCACTCCAGGCATCTCCCTTCAAGATGCCTGGAAGCGCCATGGGCTTCTAAAATCCATTCACCATCGCAGAACATGATGCCCCGCACCCTGCCGCGATCACATTCCACGACCTCCCGATGAAAAGCCCCGAGCGCAGCTTCGCGCGCCGTATCGACCTGACCTCCCTGCAGCTCTTCGTGGCGGTGTGCGAGCACGGCAGCATCGGCCGCGCGGCCGAGCAGGAGTTCATCGCCGCCTCCGCCGTCAGCAAGCGCCTGTCCGACCTGGAAGCCACCGTCGGCACCCCGCTGCTGGAACGCCACAGCCGCGGCGTGCGCCTGACCGCCGCCGGCGACAGCCTGCTGCACCACGCGCGCAGCGTGCTCTACGGCCTCGACAAGATGCAGGGCGAGCTGCAGGAATACGCCGGCGGCGTGCGCGGCCATGTCCGCATCCACGCCAACATCTCGGCCATCGTGCAGTTCCTGCCCGAGGACCTGGGCTCCTTCGTGCGCGCCCACAACGAGGTCAAGATCGACCTGGAGGAGCACCTGAGCGCCGAGGTGGTCGATGCGGTGCGCGAGGGCGCGGCCGACATCGGCATCTGCCGCCTGCCCGGCAACCACGGCTTCGGCGCCGACGAGCTGCAGCGCCGCAGCTACCGGCCCGACCGGCTGGTGCTGGTGGTGCCGCACGGCCACGCGCTGGCCGACCGCGCCGGCCTGGCCTTCGAGGAGGCGCTGGACTTCGACATCGTCAGCCTGCAGGCCAACAGCAGCCTGAGCCTGGCGATGCAGCAGGCCGCCGCCGCCGCCGGCCGCGCCCTCCGGCTGCGCATCCGCGTCACCGGACTCGACGCCATGTGCCGCATGATCGACAACGGCCTGGGCATCGGCGTGCTGCCGGAGCGCGCCTTCACCCTGATGCAGGGCGTGGGCCGGCTGCGCGCCATCCCGCTGACCGACGCCTGGGCGCACCGCGAGCTGCAGCTGGTGGCGCGCGACTTCCAGGCGCTGCCGATGACCGCGCGCCTGCTGGTTGCCCACCTGACCGCCGCCGAGCCGGAACTGCCGGTCTGAACGAGATTCCCGACGGGCGCCGCCCGGCGCCCTCCCCCACCCCCCACGAATTCCCCCACGACACGAAAGCCGAGACCACCATGGGACGCACGCTCTACGACAAGATCTGGGACGAACACGTCGTCCATTCCGAGGAAGACGGCACCGCCATCCTCTACATCGACCGCCACCTGGTGCACGAGGTGACCAGCCCGCAGGCCTTCGAGGGCCTGCGCGAGGCCGGCCGCAAGGTCTGGCGCATCAGCTCCATCGTCGCCACCGCCGACCACAACACGCCCACCACCGGCTGGGAGCGCGGCTACGACGGCATCGCCGACCCGATCAGCAAGGAGCAGATCGTCACGCTCAACAAGAACATCGCCGAGTCGGGCGCGGCCGCGTTCTTCCCCTTCCTGTCCAAGCGCCAGGGCATCGTGCACGTCATCGGACCGGAGAACGGCGCCACGCTGCCGGGCATGACGGTGGTCTGCGGCGACTCGCACACCTCCACCCACGGCGCCTTCGGCGCTCTGGCGCACGGCATCGGCACCAGCGAAGTCGAGCACGTCATGGCGACCCAGACCCTGCTCGCCAAGAAGGCCAAGAACCTGCTGATCAAGGTCGAGGGCACGCTCGCCCCCGGCATCACCGCCAAGGACATCGTGCTGGCCATCATCGGCAAGATCGGCACCGCCGGCGGCACCGGCTACACCATCGAGTTCGGCGGCTCGGCGATCCGCGCCCTGTCGATGGAAGGCCGCATGACCATCTGCAACATGGCCATCGAGGCCGGCGCCCGCGCCGGTCTGGTGGCGGTGGACCAGAAGACCATCGACTACGTGAGGAATCGCCCGCTCTCGCCCAAGGGCGTGGAATGGGACCAGGCCGTCGCCTACTGGCAGACGCTGCAGTCCGACCCGGACGCGGTCTTCGACCGGGTGGTCGAGCTCGACGCCGCGCAGATCGTGCCGCAGGTCACCTGGGGCACCTCGCCCGAGATGGTCGTGGGCATCGACGCCCGCACGCCCGATCCGGACAAGGAGAAGGACGCCAGCAAGCGCGACGCCATCGAGCGCGCGCTCAAGTACATGGGCCTGCCGCCCGGCAAGCCGCTGGACGACATCTACGTCGACAAGATCTTCATCGGCTCCTGCACCAACAGCCGCATCGAGGACATGCGCGAGGCCGCCGCCGTGGTGCGCAAGCTCGGCCAGAAGGTCGCGAAGAACATCAAGGTGGCGCTGGTGGTGCCCGGCTCCGGCCTGGTGAAGGACCAGGCCGAGCGCGAGGGCCTGGACCAGGTCTTCAAGGCCGCCGGCTTCGAGTGGCGCGAGCCCGGCTGCTCGATGTGCCTGGCGATGAACGCCGACCGGCTGGAGCCGGGCGAGCGCTGCGCCTCCACCAGCAACCGCAACTTCGAAGGCCGCCAGGGCGCCGGCGGGCGCACCCACCTGGTCAGCCCGGCGATGGCCGCCGCCGCCGCCATCCACGGCCACTTCGTCGACATCCGCCAGTTCGCCTGACCCCCGGGTTCCAGCCGATCCCCTCTTCCGAACGCACACCGCAGAGCCACACCATGCAGCAATTCACCGTGCACCAGGGCCTCGTCGCGCCCATGGACCGCGAGAACGTCGACACCGACGCGATCATCCCGAAGCAGTTCCTCAAGTCGATCAAGAAGACCGGCTTCGGGGTGAACCTGTTCGACGAATGGCGCTACCTCGACCACGGCGAGCCGGGCCAGGACCCGGCCAGCCGCAAGCCCAACCCGGACTTCGTGCTGAACCAGCCGCGCTACCTGGGCGCCTCGATCCTGCTGGCGCGCAAGAACTTCGGCTGCGGCTCCTCGCGCGAGCACGCGCCCTGGGCGCTGGACCAGTTCGGCTTCCGCTCCGTCATCGCGCCGAGCTTCGCCGACATCTTCTTCAACAACAGCTTCAAGAACGGCCTGCTGCCGATCGTGCTGCCCGAGGCGACCGTCGCCCGGCTGTTCGACGAGGTGCAGGCCTTCCCCGGCTACCGGCTCACCATCGACCTGGAGCGCGAGGTCGTCGTCCTGCCGCAGGGCGAGGAGATCGCCTTCGAGGTCAACCCGTTCCGGCGCTACTGCCTGCTCAACGGCTTCGACGACATCGGCCTGACGCTGCGGCAGCAGGACAAGATCAAGGCCTTCGAGGCCGAGCGGCTGGCGCAGAAGCCCTGGCTCGCGCACACGATGGTCTCGGCCTGAGAATCTCCCGTCCAATCCGCTCGGAGCCGGCATTCCGCCTGCGCCTGCAGCTATCGAAAGAAGAGTGAATCCATGAAAATCGCAGTCCTGCCGGGCGACGGCATCGGCCCCGAGATCGTCGCCGAGGCCGTCAAGGTGCTCCAGGTGTTGGACCTGCCGCTGGAGCTGGAATCCGCCCCGGTCGGCGGCGCCGCCTTCGAGGCGGCGGGCCATCCGCTGCCGGACGCCACGCTGGCGCTGGCCAAAGCGTCCGACGCCATCCTGTTCGGCGCCGTCGGCGACTGGAAGTACGACACGCTCGACCGGCCGCTGCGGCCCGAGCAGGCCATCCTCGGGCTGCGCAAGCACCTGGGCCTGTTCGCCAACTTCCGCCCCGCCATCTGCTACGAGCAGCTGGTGGGCGCGTCGAGCCTCAAGCCCGAGCTGATCTCGGGCCTGGACATCCTCATCATCCGCGAGCTGACCGGCGACATCTACTTCGGCCAGCCGCGCGGACGCCGCACCGCCGCCGACGGCCACTTCCCGGGCGCCGAGGAGGCTTTCGACACGATGCGCTACAGCCGCCCGGAGATCGAGCGCATCGCCCACGTCGCGTTCCAGGCCGCCCGCAAGCGCAGCAAGCGCGTGACCAGCGTGGACAAGGCCAACGTGCTGGAAACCTTCCAGTTCTGGAAGGACGTGGTGACCGAGGTCGGCCGCGAGTACCCGGACGTGGAACTCGACCACATGTACGTCGACAACGCCGCGATGCAGCTGGTCAAGGCGCCCAAGCGCTTCGACGTGGTGGTCACCGGCAACATGTTCGGCGACATCCTGTCGGACGAGGCGTCGATGCTCACCGGCTCCATCGGCATGCTGCCCTCGGCCTCGCTCAACGACCGCAACCAGGGCCTGTACGAGCCCAGCCACGGCAGCGCGCCCGACATCGCCGGCAAGGGGGTCGCCAATCCGCTGGCTACAATCCTCTCCGCTGCCATGATGCTCCGCTTCTCACTCCAACAGCCCGAGGCCGCCGACCGTATCGAGTCGGCGGTCCAGGCCGTGCTGGCGCAGGGATTGCGCACCGCGGACATCCACTCCGAGGGGACGACGCGGGTCGGCACCCGCGCGATGGGCGACGCCGTCGTCGCAGCGCTGTCTTCCTCCAAGACCAAGGCGACCATTAAAGGCTGACAGAGCCCGGTTCGTCGCGCCCTTCCCGGCCCTGACGAGCCGGGCAAAAACGGTTTTCTCTCCGACAACTCCTGTTTTTGACTGAAAAGGGCAATGCGATGAGCAAGGTAGGCAATCTGGAAGCGGGGGCACGGCCCCTGGTGGGGCTGGTGGGCTGGCGCGGCATGGTCGGCTCGGTCCTGATCGAGCGCATGCGGGCCGAGGGCGATTTCGACGTCATCGAGCCGGTCTTCTTCTCCACCTCCAACGCCGGCGGCCGGGCCCCGGCCCAGGCCCGGCAGGAAACCGTCCTGCAGGACGCCTACGACATCGCGGCGCTCCAGCGCTGCGCCGTCGTGCTGACGGCCCAGGGCGGCGACTACACCACCGAGGTCTACCCCAAGCTGCGCGCCGCCGGCTGGGACGGCTACTGGATCGACGCCGCCTCCACCCTGCGCATGAAGGACGACGCGGTCATCGTGCTCGATCCGGTCAACGACGGCGTGATCCGCAAGGCGCTCGACCGCGGCGTGAAGAACTACATCGGCGGCAACTGCACCAACTCCATCCTGCTGATGGGCGTGGGCGGCCTGTTCCGGGAAGGCCTGGTCGAGTGGGTCAGCTCGATGACCTACCAGGCGGCCTCGGGCGGCGGCGCCAACCACATGCGCGAGCTGCTCAAGGGCATGGGCGTGGTGCATGCGGCGGTCGCCGACGAGCTGGCCACGCCGTCCTCGGCCATCCTCGACATCGACCGCAAGGTCGCCCAGTCGATCCGCCAGGACGTGCCGACCGAATTCTTCGGCGCGCCGCTGGCCGGCGGCCTGATCCCCTGGATCGACGCGCAGCTCGACAACGGCCAGTCCAAGGAGGAGTGGAAGGGCCAGGCCGAGGTCAACAAGATCCTCGACACCCCGGAGACGATTCCCGTGGACGGCCTGTGCGTGCGCATCGGCGCGATGCGCTGCCACAGCCTGGGCCTGACCATCAAGCTCAACAAGGACCTGCCGCTCCCCGAGATCGAGACCATCATCCGCAGCGGCAACCCGTGGGTGAAGTGGGTGCCCAACGACCGCGCGGTCACGGTCAAGGAACTGGTGCCGGCGGCCATCACCGGCGGCCTGGAGATCGGCGTCGGCCGTGTCCGCAAGCTCAACCAGGGCCCGGACTACCTCTCCGCCTTCATCATCGGCGACCAGCTGCTGTGGGGCGCGGCCGAGCCGCTGCGCCGCATGCTGCGCATCCTGGTCGACTGAGAAATCCGCCGCGGCCCCGGGGCGGGCCGCCCGCGTGCGTTTACCATCCCAGCCCATCGCAAGCCTGCGCTCCGCGCCGCGGTCCGCAGGCTTGTTTCCTCTTGTCACACTGCTGCGAATCGATGCTAAGGTGCGAGCTCCCAGAGGTGTCCGAAACAGACCGACATGATCGATGACCGCACAGTGCTGACCCGGCCCCCGGCCGCCTTCCCCTTCCCCATGCCCCACTTCGCACGCCGGCGTCCGGCCGTGGCCCTGGCCGCCACGGTGCTGTGCGGCGCACTGGCGGCGCCTTCCGCCGCCTGGGCGCTGGTCCTCAATGGCATCGCGGTCCAGTCGTCCGTCGGCGAGCCGCTGCGCGCCCGGATCGCGGTCACCGAGATCAGCGAAACCGAAGCCGCCTCGCTGCAGGTGCGACCCGCCTCCGCCAGCGCCTTCCGCGAAGCCGGGTTCGGCGCTCCGTCCCCCGCCCTGTCCGATCTGCGCATCCGCCTGGAGCGCCCGACCGACGGCCCGGCCGTCCTGCAGATCGAAGGCAGCCAGCCGGTGCTCGATCCGTCGCTGCCGCTGCTGCTCGACATCCGCTGGCAGGGCGGATCGCTGATGCGCAATTACACGCTGCAGATCGATCCTGCCGGCTCGCGCCCGCGCCCCCGGGATGCGGGCCGCGCGTCGGTGGCACCGCAACTGGGTGCCGCCCCGCAGGGCCGGCCGTCCACGGCCGGTGCGGTCGCCGGAACCCCCGCCGCCGACGGGCCGGTCACCGTGCGCCGGGGCGACACCGCCAGCCGCATCGCGGCGGCGCGCCGGCCCCCGGACGTCTCGCTCGACCAGATGCTGGTCGCGCTGCTCCAGGCCAATCCCCAGGCGTTCATCGACGGCAACATCAACCGGATGCGGGCCGGCGCGGTGATCCAGATTCCGGACACCGCGCAGATCCGTGCGGTGGACCCGAGCGAAGCGCGCCGGCAGATCGTGGCGCAGAGCAGCGACTTCAACGAATTCCGCCGCCGCCTGGCCGGCCGCGCCGCGCCGCTGGCCACCGCTTCCGGCAGGAGCACGCGCGGCAATGTCGCGGCCCAGCTCGACGACCGCCGTGCCTCCGGCAGCACGCCCGACCGCCTGACGCTGTCGCAGGGGGCGAGCGAGGAGCGGCTGGCCCAGGAGAAGCAATCGCGGGCCGACGCCGCGCGCCAGGCCGAGCTTCAGCGCAACATCGGCGAACTGCAGCGCCTGGGCACCGCACCCGCCGCGGCGTCGGCAGCTGCGGCGCCGGCCGCAGCTCCGGCACCCGCCACCCCCGGTGCGCCACCGGCGGCTTCTGCGGCACCGGCACCGGCGCCGGCTCCCGAGCCGACGCCGCCCGCCCCGGCGGCCAGCCCGGAGCCCGCGCCGGAAGCCGCCCCGGCACCGGCCCCCTCGCCCGCACCGGTCGCCGCACCGACGCCACCGCCCGCGACACCGGCTGCCGAGGACCAGGGCGACACCAGCCGCTCCTGGCCCTGGAAGGCGGGTGCCGGCGTCGCGCTGGCCCTGCTGGCGGGCCTGCTGGCCTATCGCCTGGCGCAACGGCGCCGTGCCCGCAACACCGAAGCGCAGGCCTTCCAGGAAAGCCGCGACAACCGCGATTCCTTCTTCGATCCCGCCAACCCCGGGGCACTGCCTGCGTCGGAAGACACGCCCGACGCTGCGGCGGCCGCCCTCGCCAGCCAGTTCGATGGCGCGGTCGATCCCATCGCCGAGGCCGACGTCTACCTGGCCTACGGCCGCGAACAGCAGGCCGAGGACATCCTGCGCGAGGCGATCCGCCAGCATCCGGAACGCACGCCGGTCCATGTGCGCCTGCTGGACATCCTGGCCCGGCGCGGCGACCTGCCCGCTTTCACGGCACTGGCGCGGGAAACCCATGCCACCACCGGCGGTACCGGCACCGACTGGGACCGCGCCGCCGTGCTGGGCCGCGAAATTGATCCGGCCAATCCGCTCTACCACGACCTGCCCGAGCAAGCCGTCCAAGCCGCGCAAGCCGCACAAGAAGAGGCGCAGGCGGTGCCCGAAGCCCTGGCGCCGAACACCGAGCCACTCACCGACGAGGACACGATCGCTTTCGCGCCCACCCTGGGACCGGACGCGCTCGATGCGGACCTGCCGGCGCCGAGGGACACGCCCCCGGAACCCGCATTCGCCCAAGCGGACGATGCCCCGTACGCCGAGGGCACCGGGTCCGCGCCGCCGCCCGAGCCCGAGCCCGACGCTGCGCCCGCGCCTGCGCCTGCGCCCTCCGCCGATGCGGCGGCCCCGATGGACTTCGGCCTGGATTTCAACCTGGACGCCCCGGCCGGCCGCGACGGCACGCCAGCGGCCGCGTCCCCGGGCAAGGCCAACGACTTCGGATTCGACTTCGGACCGGACGCTGCCGCCCCGCGGGCGAACGACGACGATGCAGGTACCTCGGGTGCCGGGCTGCCGGAAGACACCCTGGCCACCAAGCTCGACCTGGCACAGGAATTCGAGGCCATCGGCGATGCCGACGGCGCCCGCACCCTGATCAAGGAAGTCATCGAATCCTCGTCCGGAAGCCTGCACGAACGCGCGCGCCGGATGCTGGCCGACCTGGGATGAGACGTCCGTTGCGCCCCGGCGGCCAGCGTTCCCCGGACCTCGACCCCGTCCGCCGCGCGGGACCGCCATGCGCATAGCGCTCGGCGTGGCCTACGGCGGCCAGCACTACCAGGGCTGGCAGAGCCAGGCCGGCGGCAACACGGTGCAGGACAGGCTGGAGGCGGCGCTGGCCCGGTTCGCCACCGAGCCGGTGCGCACGCTGTGCGCCGGCCGCACCGACGCCGGGGTGCACGGCCTGATGCAGGTGGTGCATTTCGACACCGGCCTGCGGCGTCCGGATTCCGCCTGGGTGCGCGGCACCAACACCTTCCTGCCGTCCGACATCGCGGTGCAGTGGGCGCGCACCGTGCCCGACGATTTCCACGCGCGCGGCGCCGCCATCGCCCGGCGCTACGCCTATGTGCTGCTGGAGTCGCCGGTGCGACCGAGCCTGGAGGCGGGCCGGGTCGGCTGGGTGTTCCGTCCGCTCGACGGGGACGCGATGCGCGCGGCCGCCGTCCACCTGCTGGGCGAGCACGACTTCAGTTCGTTCCGCGCCGCCGGCTGCCAGGCCAAGTCGCCGGTCAAGACGCTGGAGCGCATCGCCGTCCTCCGGCGCCCCGCGCAGCACGGCGGCACGACCGGCGCCGGCACCCGGGAAGCCGATACCGGTTACTGGCGCTTCGAGTTCGAGGGCAACGCCTTCCTGCACCACATGATCCGCAACATCATGGGCTGCCTGGTGACCATCGGCCGCGGGGAACAGGCGCCGGACTGGCTGCGCACGGTGCGCGACGCCCGATCCCGGGCCGCCGCGGCGCCGACCTTCTCGCCCGACGGGCTGTACTTCCTGGGGCCGCGCTACGACGCCCGCTGGGGCCTGCCGGAACGCACGGCTGCGTATGATTGGCTGCCATGAGCCAGCCACCGTCCACCTCCACCCCGTACACGTCCTACCAGGGCTTTCCGGAGCCCGGCATCAGCCTGCCCCCCGCGCCGCCCCTGCCCAACCTGCCGGAGGGCGCCCCGCCGCGCACCCGCATCAAGATCTGCGGCCTGACGCGCGAGCAGGACGTCGAGGCGGCCGTGGCCGCCGGCGCCGACGCGGTCGGCTTCGTGCTCTACCCGCAGAGCCCGCGCTACGTCACGCCCGAGCGCGCCGCCGCCCTGGCCGCGCTGCTGCCGCCCTTCGTGACGCCGGTGCTGCTGTTCGTCAACGCCGACGCGGCAGCGGTCGCGGCCGCCACCGCGCACATCCCGCAGGCGGTGCTGCAATTCCACGGCGACGAGACGCCGGAACAGTGCCTGGCCGCGGCCGACGGCGGCCGGCGCGCCTTCCTGCGCGCGGCCCGCATTCCCCTCGGCGCCGACGCGGCCGCTTTCGACCTCGTAAACTATGCGGCCCGGTACTTCCGTGCCCAAGCCATCCTGCTCGACGCCAAGGTCGACGGCTATGGCGGCAGCGGTCAGGCATTCGATTGGTCACTCCTTCCTCCAAGCGTCAGCGCTCACCTCGTCTTGTCTGGTGGGCTCACGTCTGCAAACGTGGGCGACGGCATCTTCCAGCTGCGGCCGCGGTGCAGATCGCTGGCCGTTGACGTGAGCTCCGGCGTCGAGGCCTCCCACGGCATCAAGGACCCGGACAAGATCCAACGCTTCGTCGCCGCCGTGCGCGCGGCCGACCGGCAACACGCAGACATCTCCCATGACCTCCTCGACGACCTCCCCGTTCCCGGCGACGATGACCGGCTCCAGTAACGCGACATCCGGCGCGGCGGCCGATCCGCGGCCCGCGGACGCCTACCACCAGCCCGACAGCCGCGGGCATTTCGGCATCTACGGCGGCAGCTTCGCCAGCGAGACGCTGACGCACGCCATCGGCGAACTGCGCGAGGCCTACGCGCGCTACAAGGACGACCCGGAATTCCTCGCCGAATTCCATTACGAGCTGGCCCATTTCGTGGGCCGGCCGTCGCCGGTCTACCACGCCGCGCGCACCAGCCAGGAGCAGGGCGGCGCGCAGATCTACCTCAAGCGCGAGGACCTGAACCACACCGGCGCCCACAAGATCAACAACGTGATCGGCCAGGCGATGCTCGCCCGGCGCATGGGCAAGCCGCGCATCATCGCCGAGACCGGCGCGGGCCAGCACGGCGTGGCCACCGCCACCATCTGCGCCCGCTACGGGCTGGAGTGCGTGGTTTACATGGGCGAGGAGGACGTGCGGCGCCAGAGCCCCAATGTCTACCGCATGAAGCTGCTCGGCGCCACCGTGGTGCCGGTCTCCTCCGGCAGCCGCACCCTCAAGGACGCGCTCAACGAGGCGATGCGCGACTGGGTCACCAACGTCGAGAACACCTTCTACATCATCGGCACCGTGGCCGGCCCGCACCCCTACCCGATGATGGTGCGCGACTTCCAGAGCGTGATCGGCACCGAGTGCCTGGAACAGATGCCCCGGTTCCTGGGCGGCGGCCAGCCCGACGCGGTGGTCGCCTGCGTGGGCGGCGGCAGCAACGCCATGGGCATCTTCCACCCCTACATCCCGCACGCCGCGACCCGGCTGATCGGCGTGGAGGCCGCCGGCGAGGGCCTGGACAGCGGCAAGCACTCGGCTTCCATCCTGCGCGGCAGCCCGGGCGTGCTGCACGGCAACCGCACCTACCTGCTGCAGACCGACGACGGGCAGGTCACCGAGACCCACAGCATCAGCGCCGGCCTGGACTACCCCGGCGTCGGCCCGGAGCACGCCTACCTCGCCGACATCGGCCGGGCGGAGTACGTCGGCGTCACCGACAAGGAGGCGCTGGCCGCCTTCCACCACCTGTGCCGGACCGAAGGCATCATCCCGGCGCTGGAATCGGCCCACGCGGTGGCCTACGCGCTCAAGCTGGCCCCGACGATGCGCCCCGACCAGTCCATCCTGGTGAACCTCTCCGGCCGCGGCGACAAGGACATCGGCACCGTGGCCGACCTCGACGGCGAGGACTTCTACGACCGCCCGTCGATGCGCGGCCATGCGGTCAAGGGCGCGATGGTGGCGGAGCACGACGCGTCCCACGCCAAGGGCGTCGGAACACAGAACTGAGCGCCCGCAGCACCATGCAGATCCTCGACAACATGACGAACACCGCGACCGCGCCGGCGCCGCCCGGCACTTCCTCCGACCCGGCCGACCGGGCGGCGCCGCCCATCGCGGGCCGTATCGCCGCCACCTTCGCCCGGCTGCAGGCCGACGGCCGACGCGCGCTGATCCCCTACGTCACCGCCGGCTTCCCCTTCCCCGACGTGACGCCCGCGCTGATGCACGGCATGGTGCGCGCCGGCGCCGACGTGATCGAGCTCGGCGTGCCCTTCTCCGACCCGATGGCCGACGGCCCGGTGATCCAGCTGGCCGGCGAGCGGGCGCTGGCCCACGGCATCGGCACCGCGCAGGTGCTGGCCATGGTGCGCGACTTCCGGCGCGACGACGCCGCGACGCCGGTGGTGCTGATGGGCTACGCCAACCCGGTCGAGCGCTACGACGGCATCCACGGCGCGGGCGCCTTCATCCGCGACGCGTCCGACGCCGGCGTGGACGGCGTGCTGGTGGTGGACTATCCGCCCGAGGAATGCGAGCAGTTCGCCGCCGACCTGCGCGCCCGGGGCATGGACCTGATCTTCCTGCTGGCCCCCACCAGCACCGACGCCCGCATGGCGCAGGTGGCGCGGCTGGCCAGCGGCTACGTCTACTACGTCTCGCTCAAGGGCGTGACCGGCGCCGGCAACCTCGACACCGGTGCGGTCGGCGCGATGCTGCCGCGCATCCGGGCGCACGTGCGCACGCCGGTCGGCGTGGGCTTCGGCATCCGCGACGCCCGGACCGCCACCGCCGTCGGAGCGGTCGCCGACGCGGTGGTGATCGGCACCCGGCTGATCCAGCTGATCGAGCACCAGCCCGACGCCGAGAGCGTCATCCAGGCGGCGCACGATTTCCTGCACGGCATCCGCGCCGCCCTCGACACCCTGCCCCGTCCGCCCGCCGCGGCGGCGGCCGCACCCACCGGAGAAACCGCATGAGTTGGCTCGAAAAACTCCTCCCCGCCAAGGCCCAGCCGCACACCAATCCGACCGAGCGCCGCAGCACCATGCCCGAGGGGCTGTGGATCAAGTGCCCCAGCTGCGAGACCGTGCTCTACAAGACCGACCTGGAGCACAACCAGAACGTCTGCCCGAGCTGCGGCCACCACCACCGCATCGGCGCGCGGGCGCGGCTCAACGCCTTCCTCGACGCCGAAGGCCGCTACGAGATCGGCCAGGAGGTGCTGCCGGTCGATGCCCTCAAGTTCAAGGACAGCCGCAAGTACCCCGAGCGGCTCAAGGAAGCGATGGAGAACACCGGCGAAACCGACGCGCTGGTGGTGCTGGGCGGCGCGGTGCACAACGTCAGCCTGGTCGCGGCCTGCTTCGAGTTCGACTTCATGGGCGGCAGCATGGGCAGCGTGGTCGGCGAGCGCTTCGTGCGCGGCGTCGAGACCGCCATCGAGCAGAAGGTGCCCTTCCTGTGCTTCACCGCCACCGGCGGCCTCCGCATGCAGGAAGGCCTGCTGTCGCTGATGCAGATGGCCAAGACCAACGCCGCGCTGACCCGGCTGGCCCAGCGCGGCCTGCCCTACATCAGCGTGCTGACCGACCCGACCATGGGCGGCGTCTCGGCCGGCTTCGCCTTCATGGGCGACATCGTCATCGCCGAGCCCAAGGCCCTGATCGGCTTCGCCGGCCCGCGGGTGATCGAGTCCACCGTGCGGGTCACCCTGCCCGAAGGCTTCCAGCGCGCCGAGTTCCTGCAGCAGAAGGGCGCCATCGACTTCATCTGCGACCGCCGCGAACTGCGCCGGACCATCGCCAGCAGCCTGGCGATGCTGCAGCGCCAGCCGGCCGACGCCGTCGGCTGAGCGGGACGGCGCGGCGCGGGACGCCGCGCCTTCAGGGGCCCGCGGTCCTCACGGCCACGATCTCCGCATCGGTGCGGCCGACCGACAGGTAGCGGTGCCCGACGCCGCTGTTGAAATACAGCGACTCGCCGCGCCGCAGCCGTACCGCTTCCCCCGTCTCGAAACAGATGCGCACCGTGCCCGAGAGCACGGTGACGAACGCCTGGCCCGCATGGCGCACGAAATCCGGGACGTCGCCCGGCGCGCGCGCCAGGACGCGGCCGCGCATCGGCTCCATGCGCCGGCCGGGGAAGTCGGCCGCCAGCATGCGGTAGTCGTAGGGGCCGTCGGCGCGGCCGGGCGCTGGGCCGATGCTGCGGACATGCACGAAGACCGGCGCCCGCACCGGTGGCGTCGCGGGCGCGGCGGGATCGAGCAGGCGGACGATGTCCACCTCCAGCGCCTGCGCCACTGCGGCGAACTTCTCGTAGCTGATCGAGATCTGGCCGAGTTCCATCTTGGAGAGCGTCGACAGTGCCACGCCGGATCGCCCGGACAGCGCCTTGAGGGTGAAGCCCTGCGCCTTGCGAATCGACCGCAGCCGGACGCCCATGCGCTGCCGGTCCATCGCGCAGCCGCATTCCGGGGCCGCATCGGCCACGCCGTCCGCCGTGCCGGGCGGCGGGGCGGATGCCGTGGCCGGACTGCCGTCGGGTGCGGTGGCGGTGGATGCGGGGGAGCGTGCCATGGCGGGAAACCGGATGGTGCCGGCCCCGCCGGGACGGCGGTCGGCTTGCGGCAGGATGCGCCCCATTATTGCGTGGCGGAATGTCCGGCAAATTACCGGATCATTCTCTCAACCGAGAAATTTTCGACCCGTCCGGACCCGCAGGGCGCTACGATAAAGAGAGCTGCAAACGAAGACGGACACGGGGCCCCCGCCCGAAATACCCCGCGGGACTGGCCCTCAGCCCAGCAGCACCGCCGTCACCAGCTGCGCCTGCACTCCGCCGATCACGATCGACAGCACCTGCAGCAGCACCAGCAGCACCAGCGCCGACAGGTCCAGCCCGCCGAGGGTCGGGATGACGCGGCGCAGCGGCCGCAGCGGCGGCTCGCACAGCCGGCCGACCACGCCCGCCAGCGGCGAGTGCGGCTGCACCCAGGACAGCACCACGTAGGCCAGCAGCAGGAAGGTCATGCCGCTGACCGCCAGCCGCAGCAGGCCGAAGACCGCGAGCAGCGGCACCAGCAGCGCGGTGCCGGCCAGGCCGCGCACCAGCCACAGGATCAGCTCCTGCGCCAGCAGCACCAGGAAGGCCGCCACCAGGCTCGCCAGGTCCCAGCGGTTGCCGGGCCGGACGATGCGGCGCAGCGGCAGCACGATCCAGTTCGACAGCGCGAAGACCGCCTGCCCGACCGGGTTGGCGAAAGGCACGCGCTGCGCCTGCATGTAGAGCCGCAGCAGGCAGGCGCCCGCCAGCAGCGAGGCGGCCACGTTGAGGATCAGCGAGACGATCGAATAGAGCATGGGGGACGGCGCCGGCAGGAACGGCGCAGCGGTGGGGGAAGGGATATGGCGGCAGCGCCCGCGCGGCGCCGGAGGGTGCGTGGGATGATAGCGGCCCCGCCCCTCGCCGCGGACGCGGGTGCTCCTGCGCGCACCCTGCGCTCAACCCCGCCGACATCCCATGCCGACCGAACTGCTCCACATCGACGCCCTGCCCCTCTTCCCGCTCGGGACGGTGCTGTTCCCGCAGGGCGTGCTGCCGCTGCAGATCTTCGAGGTGCGCTACCTCGACATGATCCGCCGCTGCCATGCCGCCGGCACGCCCTTCGGCGTGGTGGCGCTCACCGCCGGCCGCGAGGTGCGCCAGGCCGGCCGGCCGGTCGAGGCCTTCCATGCCGTCGGCACGCTGGCGACCATCGACGCCCTCGAAACCATCCAGCCCGGTCTGCTGATGGTGCGCTGCCTGGGCACCCGGCGCTTCACCGTCGCCCGGCGCGAACAGCTGCGCCACGGCCTGTGGACCGGGGACGTCGACGCCCTGCCCGACGACCTGCCGGTCACGGTGCCCGAGGACCTGCAAGGCGTGGCCGACGCGCTGCGCCGCCTCATCGGCACCCTGGAGCGCGACGAGGCCGCGGCGCAGCAGAACGCGCAATCGCTGCAGCCGGCCGCGCCGCAGATCGCGCATCCGCACCGGCTGGGCGACTGCGGCTGGGTCGCCAACCGCTGGGCCGAGCTGCTGCCGCTGGCGCTCGACGACCGGCAGCGCCTGATGGCGCTCGACAACCCGCTGCTGCGGCTGGAACTGGTGGACGACCTGCTGGCGCAGCACGGCATCAGCGGCTGAACGGCGCGCGCCGCCACCCCGGCCGGAGCGCCCGGAGCGGACCGTAAAATCGGGGGTTCGGCCCGCGCGGCCCGTCCGCCTTTCCTCCCTTCGGGACCGCTTCCGGTCCCGGCGAATCCTTTCCCGCCCTCGCGGCGGCTTCCCATGTCCGACCACACCACCGCTTCCGCCCCCGCCGCCGCACCGTCCGTCCCTGCCGTCCCCGCCCAGGACGACAACCAGCTCGTCGCCGAACGCCGCGAGAAGCTCAAGGCCCTGCGCGCGGCCCAGGCCGACGGCCGGGGCGTGGCCTTCCCGAACGACTTCCGCCCGGCCGACCGCGCCGCCGCGCTGCAGGCGGCGCACGCCGACACCCCGGCCGAGGCGCTGGAAACCCAGGCCGTCGCGGCCAGCGTCGCCGGCCGCATGATGCTCAAGCGGGTGATGGGCAAGGCCAGCTTCGCCACCGTGCAGGACGCCACCGGCCGCATCCAGCTCTACGTCACCCGCGATGCGCTGGGCGAGGAGCTCTACGCCGCCTTCAAGCACTGGGACCTGGGCGACATCGTCGGCGCCGAAGGCAGCTTGTTCCGCACCAAGACCGGCGAGCTGTCGATCAAGGTCACCGCGCTGCGCCTGCTCACCAAGAGCCTGCGGCCGCTGCCCGACAAGTTCCACGGCATGGCCGACCAGGAGCAGAAGTACCGCCAGCGCTACGTCGACCTGATCACCGACGAGCACGCCCGCGCCCGCTTCACCGCGCGCAGCAAGGCGGTGTCGGCCCTGCGCGAATTCATGGTGTCGCACGACTTCCTGGAAGTCGAGACGCCGATGCTGCACCCCATTCCCGGCGGCGCCAACGCCAAGCCCTTCAAGACGCACCACAACGCGCTCGACCAGGAAATGTTCCTGCGGATCGCGCCGGAGCTGTACCTCAAGCGCCTGATCGTCGGCGGCTTCGAGCGCGTGTTCGAGATCAACCGCAGCTACCGCAACGAAGGCATCAGCGTCCGGCACAACCCGGAATTCACGATGATGGAGTTCTACGCGGCCTACTGGAACTACCGCGACCTGATGGACTTCACCGAGACGCTGATCCGCGCCATCGCCGAGAAGACCGCCGGCGGCCAGCAACTGAGCTACCAGGGCCGGCCGGTGGACCTGTCGCAGCCCTTCGAGCGGCTGACCATCCGCGAGGCGATCGTGAAGCACACCGAGGCCGGCGACCGGGTGGACGACGCCGAATGGCTCACCGCCGCCCTGCGCAAGCTCGGCCTGACCGAGGCCAAGCACCGCCTGGCCGGCCGCAGCCTGGCGAGCCTGCAGGTGCTCTACTTCGAGGAGACGGTGGAGGAGAAGCTCTGGCAGCCGACCTTCATCATGGAGCACCCGACCGAGATCAGCCCGCTGGCCCGCGCCAACGACGACCGCCCCGAAGTGACCGAGCGTTTCGAGCTCTACATCACCGGCCGCGAGTTCGGCAACGGCTTCTCGGAACTGAACGACGCCGAGGACCAGGCCGCCCGCTTCAACGCCCAGGTCGCCGCCAAGGACAGCGGCGACGACGAGGCGATGTTCTTCGACCACGACTTCGTGCGCGCGCTGGAGTACGGCATGCCGCCGACGGGCGGGTGCGGGATCGGCATCGACCGGCTGATGATGCTGCTGACGGATTCGGCGAGCATCCGGGATGTGATTCTGTTCCCGGCGTTGCGGCG
>JAKOND010000289.1 GCA_022702125.1 Burkholderiaceae bacterium | reverse complement strand
CGCTGGCCAGCCTGCAGTACTGCGGCATCATCTATGCGAGCATCTTCGGGCTGGCGCTGTTCGGCGACCGGATCCCGGCGATCGGCTGGGCGGGCATGGCGACCATCGTCGCCAGCGGCATCGCGGCCTCGGTACTGCGCAGCCGCGGCCCGGACGCCGCGCCGCCCGACGCCCGGCAAGAAACCCTGTAGGAGCCCCCGCACCATGACCGCCTCCCCGACCGACAAGCCGATCGCAGGCCTTTCCCGCTACACCACCCTTATCGGCGTCGAGCAGCTGCAGGCCCTGCGCGCCGCGCACCGGCCGTGCATGGTGTTCGACTGCAGCTTCGACCTGATGCATCCCGACGCCGGCCGCCGGCTCTACGAGGGCCTGCACATCCCGGGCGCGGTCCGGGCCGACCTGGAACAGCACCTGAGCGCGCCGCACGGCCTGCCCGATGCGCACGGCCGGGTGGTCGTGGCGCACGAATCCGGCCGTCCGGCCTCGGGCGGCCGCCATCCGCTGCCCGACCGCGAGAAGTTCGCCGCCTGGCTCTCGTCGGTCGGCTTCTCCAACGACATGCAGGCGGTGGTCTACGACCGCAACGGCGCCAACTACTGCGGACGCCTCTGGTGGATGCTGAAGTGGGCCGGCCACGACGCGGTCGCGGTGCTCGACGGCGGGCTGCAGGCCTGGCAGGCCGCCGGCTGCGACACCGCCGGCACCGCGCCGGAGGCCACCCGCCGCGCGGTCGAGCCCTCGCACTTCCAGTCCAACTTCCAGCTCGGCCCGCCGCTGCGCACGCTGGTGGATGCCGGCGCCGTCGCCGCCGCGCTCGGCCAGCCCGCGCAGACGGTCGTCGATGCCCGCGCGCCGGCCCGCTACCGCGGCGAGACCGAGCCGCTGGACCCGGTGGCCGGCCACATCCCCGGCGCGCTCAACCGCCCGTTCGGGCAGAACCTGCAGGCGGACGGCCGTTTCAAGCCGGCGGCGCAGCTGCGCGAGGAATTCGACACCCTGCTCGCGGGCCGCGACCCGGGGGGCGTGGTGCACCAGTGCGGCAGCGGCGTGAGCGCCGTTCCGAACCTGCTGGCGATGGAACTGGCGGGCTACGCCCCGACGGCGCTCTACGCGGGCAGCTGGAGCGACTGGTGCAGCGACGCCTCGCGCCCGGTGGAACGCGGCTGAGATCCGGCCGGCGCGGCACCGCGAACGCGCGTCGGCGCTGAAAATTTTTTTCCGGGACGGGGCCCGGCAGGTCGCGGGGCCTGCCGGGCCCTGTCGTTTCGCAGCACCGGCCCGCGCCGGCGGAAGGCGTCGGGCTCCGTCACCGCGTGTAGGGGAACTTCCTACAAGCCCACCGCGAAATCAGACAAACCGGATGACGCTTCCCCGACTTAATTTCCTTCTGGCTCGGTTTCACAATCCATTTCACAGGATCGGACCTCGGCGCAACCCGCACCGCAGCAACTGGTTCTGATAGGAAAACAGGACCCCTGCCATGACCAACGAACAGATGCTTGCCGAAATCCGCGAAGCCAACCTGACCTATCTCATGCTGGCCCAGAACATGATTCGCCAGGACAAAGCCGGCGCCGTCTTCCGCCTCGGCATGAACGAAGACTCCGCCGATATTCTGGCATCGCTGTCGGCAGCCCAAGTCCTGAAACTGGCTTCGGGAAACACCCTTATTTGCCGCTTCCGCGTGGACGACGACCTGGTCTGGAACCTGCTGACCAACCACACCCCGAAGAAGGTCGGCAACGACGCCACCAACCGCCTGCACGCCAACATCCTGATGGCCGGCCGCGTCTCCGAAGTGCTCTGAAGCCTCTGCCCCGCATCGCTTCCACCGCCCTCCCCGCCTCCACCGCCCCAGGACATCCACCATGACCGCAGTCACCGCCTCCGCCACCCCTGCCGCCGCCGCGCCCGTCAAAAGCGTGCTCAACGAGTCGCGCCAGATCGAGCGTGCCGCCGCGCTGATCCGCATGGGCGCCCGCATGCAGGTGCTGGAATCGGAGACCACGCTGTCCTACGAGCGGCTGATCCGCCTGTACAAGGAAATCGCCGGCAAGTCGCCGTCCAAGGGCCAGCTGCCCTTCTCGACCGACTGGTTCCTGACCTGGCAGGAGAACATCCACTCCTCGCTCTTCCTGAACATCTACGAATACCTGTCCAAGGGCGTCGCGCTCGACCCGGTGGACACGCTGACCAAGGCCTACCGCCTCTACAACGAGCAGGTCGACGCGGCCGGCCTCGAAGCGCTGCTGTCCTTCACCCGCGCCTGGCGCCTGGTGAAGTTCATCGACGCGGGCATGCTGACGATGACCGGCTGCTCGCAGTGCGGCGGCAAGTTCGTCACCGAGATGTACGAGAACGCCAAGCACTTCAGCTGCGGCCTGTGCAACCCGCCCGCCCGCGCCGGCAAGAGCAAGGCCGCCGGCGCGCTGATGCTGCACTGAAGGGGACCGGCCGCGCGGCGCACGGGCGTCGCTTCGTGGCAACGTTTGCAGCAAGGCGGCTCCGGCCTACAACCGCGTTCGGCACCCGCTTCCAGAATCGGCGGCATGCAGCCCGCCGCGTCCGCCCCTCCTCCTCCCTCCCCCGCCCCGGCGGACGTGCCGACCGTACCGGTGATCGTCTCGCAGGCCTCCCGGGGCGACCCGGGCGGCGACGGCGCGCCCCTGAGCTACAGCGACGTGCGCCGCACCGACGAGGACGGCCGCATCGTGGTGCAGGTGCCGGTGGACATCCGCAGCATGGCGCTCGCCATCCTCGCGGTGCTCGCCAGCCTGGTGGTGCTGCGCTGGGCGGCGGCGGTCTTCGTGCCGCTCCTGCTGAGCCTGATGGTGACCTACGCGCTGGCGCCGGCGGTGGAATGGTGCTTCCGCCGCCACATCCCGCGGGTGCTGAGCTCGGCGGTGCTGCTGCTGGGCCTGCTGGGCGCCGGCGGGGGCGCCGTCTACTGGCTCAGCGGAGACGCCAACAACCTGCTCAATTCCCTGCCGGTGGCCGCGCAGAAGGCCCGGACCCTGATGCATTCCGCGCCCGGCAGCGGCCCCAGCCCGCTCGACACGGTGCAGCAGGCTGCGCAGCACCTGGAGCAGGCCGCCAGCGACAACGCCACCCCGCTCGCCGCCCGCCGCGGCGTGACCCGGGTACTGATCGAGCCGCGCCCCTTCAATGTCCGCGACTACCTCTGGAGCGGCACCATCGGCCTGGCCGGCTTCCTGGGGCAGATGACGGTGGTGCTGTTCCTGAGCTTCTTCGCGCTGTGCGCCGGCGACACCTTCCGGCGCAAGCTGGTCAAGATCACCGGTCCGAGCCTGACCAAGAAGAAGATCACCATCCAGGTGCTGGACGACATCACCGACCAGATCCAGCGCTACCTGCTGGTGCAGCTGCTCATGAGCGCCCTTGTCGGCCTGGCGACCTGGCTCGCCTACTGGTGGCTGGGCCTGGAGTACGCCGCGGTCTGGGGGCTGGCGGCCGGCGTGCTCAACCTCATTCCCTACATCGGCTCGGTCGCGGTGACCGGCGGCTCGGCGCTGGTGGCCTTCCTGCAGTTCGGCACCTTCAACATGGCGCTGGCGGTGGGCGGGGCCTCGCTGCTCATCCACACCATCGTCGGCAACCTGCTCACGCCCTGGCTCACCAGCCGGGCCAGCAGCATGAACCCGGTGGTGATCTTCGCCGCCGTGCTGGCCTGGGGCTGGCTCTGGGGCATCTGGGGCCTGCTGCTGGGCATCCCGATCATGATGGTGATCAAGGCCATCTGCGACCGGGTGGAAGACCTCAAGCCCATCGGCGAGCTGATGGGCCGCTGAGCCGCTACGCGTCGGCGCCGCCCGGCGCGCCGGTGCGCATGCGCTCGGCCACCAGGTCGTAGAGCGCCTGCGCCGCCACCGACAGGCTCTCGCCCTGGCGCCGCACCAGGTAGATGCGGCGCAGCAGCCGCTTCGAGACGACCGGCCGCACCGCCAGCGTGTCCTTGCGGAAATGGAACAGCGTGAGCGCCGGCAGCAGGCTGATGCCCAGGCCCGCCTCGACCATGCCGGCCACGGTCGAGAGCTGCCCGACCTCCAGCACCGTGTGCAACTGCACCGGATGCAGCGCCGCCTCCAGCGCCTGGCGCACGCTGCTGTTGCGGGTAAGATGCACGAAGGGATAGGGCGCGAGCGTGCGCAGCGTCAGGCGCGGCAGCGTCGCCAGCGGATGGTCCTTCGGGCACACCAGGTGGAAGCCGTCGGCGCACAGCTCCACCGCGTGCAGCTCGCCCTGGCCCGAGCCGGGGCTCGACGCCAGCGCGAAGTCGGCCCGGCCGCTGCGCACCAGGTCCAGGCAGCCGTCGGAAAGCTCGTCGCTGAGTTCCAGCGCGATGCCGGGCCAGCGCGCCCGGAAGTCGGCGAACACCGGCGGCAGCCAGCCCGCCGCCAGCGAGGGCAGCGCCGCCATGTGCACCCGGCCCTTGCGCCGCCCGACGTGGTCGGCCAGGCTGCCGACGGCGGTGCCGAAATCGTCGAGCAGCTGCCGCGCCGCCGGCTCGAACAGGCGGCCCTCGGCGGTCAGCCGCACGCTGCGGGTGTCGCGGTCGAAGAGCCGCGCGCCCAGGGCCTCCTCCAGAGAGCGCACCAGCGCGCTGAAGGCCGGCTGCGACAGGTGGCAGGCCTCGGCGGCGCGGGTGAAGCTGGCGGTGTCGGCCAGCAGCGCGAAGGCCCGCAGCTGGCGCACGGACAGGTTGGGCAGCGGGGCGGGCGTCATGCGGGAACCTCGGGTTTTCACCCATCCGATTGATCGGGAAAACGGATGAATCCATCCGTACTTTCGATTTCACGGATGGTAGCGCGCCCCGTACAGTGGGCCGGAACCGATTCCCTCCGCCCTCACCCCCCGTTCTCATGCCCCTGCCCCCCATCGACACGCCCCCGGCCCGGGCCACGCTGCTGGTCGGCTGCGCCGCCGGCTTCTCCGGCGACCGGACCGACGCCGCCGGCCCGGTGGTCGACACCCTGGCCGGACGCCTCGCGGCCGATCCGGCGCTGTCGGCCTACCTGGTCTTCGAGACCCTGGCCGAGCGCACCCTGGCGCTGGCCCAGCTGCGCCGCCGCGCCGACCCCGACGCCGGCTACGAGCCGCTGCTCGACGACATGCTGCGCCCGGTACTGGCGCGCTGCCTGGCCCACCGCATCCGCATCGTGAGCAACTTCGGCGCCGCCAACCCGCGCGGCGCGGCCCGCCACATCGCCCGCATGGCCGCCGAGCTGGGCCTGCCGGCGCCGCGCATCGCGGTCGTCACCGGCGACGACCTCTCCGGCCCGGCGCATGCGGAACTGCTGCGCCGGCAGCTCGGCGCGCGCATCGACGGGCTGCGGGTGGTGAGCGCCAACGCCTACATCGGCGCCGAGCCGATCGCCGCCGCGCTGGCCGACGGCGCCGACATCGTGGTGGCGGGGCGGGTCTCCGACCCGTCGCTGGTGGTCGGCCCGGCGCTCTTCCACTACGGCTGGCGCGCCGACGACTGGGACCGCCTGGGCCGCGCCACCATGGCCGGCCACCTGCTCGAATGCGGCGCGCAGGTCTGCGGCGGCTACTTCGCCGATCCGCGCTACAAGCCGGTGCCCGACCTGCACGCCATCGGCTACCCCATCGCCGAGATCGCCGAGGACGGCGGCTGCACCGTCGGCAAGGCGAACGCGCCCGGCGGGCTGGTGAGCCGCGCCACGGTGACCGAGCAGCTGCTCTACGAGGTGCACGACCCGGCCGCCTACCTCACGCCCGACGTCACCGCCGACCTCTCGCAGGCGACCGTGGCCGAGGTCGGCCCCGACCGGGTGGCGCTCGCCGGCGTGCGCGGCCATGCGCGGCCCGCGGGGCTCAAGGTCAACGTCTGCCACGAGGGCGGCTGGCTGGCCGAGGGCGAGATCTCCTATGCCGGCCCGGGCGCCGAGGCGCGCGCCCGGCTGGCGGCCGACATCCTGCGCCGGCGCCTGCCGGCCCTGGCCCTGCGGGTGGACCTGATCGGCGTGCTGAGCGTGCTCGGCGACGACGGCGGCGCGATGCTGGCCGCCACGCCGCCGGGCGACGCGCGCGACGTGCGCCTGCGGGTGGCCGCCACCCACGGCGACCACGCCGAGGCCGCGCGGCTGGCGCGCGAGGTCACCGCCCTCTACACCTGCGGCCCGGCCGGCGGCGGCGGCGTGCGCACCGCCATCACGCCGCGCCTCGGGACCCTGTCGTGCCTGGTGCCGCGCGAGGCGGTGGCCACCGGCTTCGAGATCGTCGAGCGAGGACACCGCGCATGAATTCCGACACCCCCTCCACCTCCACCGCCGCCCCGCACTCCGCCGCCGCGCCGGCGGCCGATGCGGCGACCGTCCCGCTGCACCGCGCCGCCCACGGCCGCACCGGCGACAAGGGCAACCGCTCCAACATCAGCCTGATCGCCTGGCACCCGGACCTCTATCCGCTGCTGGTCGCGCAGATCACCGAGCAGGCCGTCGCCGCGCACTTCGCGCACCGCCGGCCCCAGGCGGTGCGCCGCCACCTGCTGCCGACGCTCGGCGCGCTGAACTTCGTGCTGGACGAGGTGCTCGACGGCGGCGTCAACGACGCGCTCAACCTCGACACCCACGGCAAGGCGCTGGCCTTCCACCTGCTGGACCTGCCGCTGCGGGTGCCGCCGGCGCTGCTGCCCCGGCTGGCCGGCGGCGATGGAGCCGCTCCCGGGGCCGTGCCGCCCCTTGCCCCGCGCCCTTCCCCTTCCCGCCCCAACGACGACACCTGAGACCACCCATGACCCAGCCCACCGCCCGCCTCCGCCCCCGCGCCCTGGCCGCCCTCGCCTGCGCCGCGGCCGCCGCGCTGCTCGGCCCGCATGCGCCCGCCGCCGCCCAGGCGTCCGCCGCGGCCTTCCCGGCCAAGCCGATCACCTTCGTGGTGCCCTTCGCCGCCGCCAGCGCCACCGACCAGATCGCCCGCGCGCTCGGCCAGGCGATCACCCACCAGACGCAGCAGCCGGTCATCATCGACAACCGCGCCGGCGCCAGCGGCTTCATCGCCTCGCAGTACGTGGCCAAGGCGCCGGCCGACGGCTACACCCTGCTGGTGACCACCAACACCACCCATGCCGCCAACGAGCACCTCTACAAGAAACTGCCCTACGACCCGGTGAAGGATTTCGCGCCGGTCGCGGCCGTGGGCAAGGGCGGCCAGATCATGGTGGTGAACGGCGCCTCGCCGGCGAAGAACGTGGCCGAGTTCATCGCGCTGGCGAAGAAGGATCCGGGCCAGCTCAGCTTCGGCAGCGGCAGCTCGTCGAGCCGCATGGCGGGCGAACTGCTGCAGCAGCTCGCCGGCATCAAGCTGCTGCACGTGCCCTACAAGAGCAACCCGCTCGCCGTCACCGACCTGATGGGCGGCCAGATCGACATGATGATCACCGACACCGCCACCGGCCTGCCGCAGGTCAAGGCCGGCAAGCTGCGCGCGCTCGGCGTGTCCGGCGCCAGGCGCTCGCCGCTGGCGCCCGAGGTGCCGACCATCGCCGAGGCCGGCGTGCCCGGCTACGAGATGGGCTACTGGTTCGCCGTCTACGCGCCCGCCAGGACCGCGCCCGCCGTGGTCCAGCGCCTGAACGCGCTGCTGGTGCAGGCCGCGAAGAGCGATTCGGCGCGCGCCTCGTTCTACCAGCCGACCGGCACCGAGGTGTTCACCACCACGCCCGGGGAACTCGCGAAGTTCCAGGCCGCCGAGTCGCGCAAGTGGGCGCAGATCATCCAGGCGGCCGGCATCCAGCCGGAATGAGCGACTGACTTCCCGCGCGGCCGGCGCGCCCCGGTCCGGCCGCGCACCGGGACGACCACCGGGACGACGACAAGAACCTCAGGAGACAGACATGCAGATCCGCCTTTCGCCGGCAGGCATCGCCACGCCCCGGCTTCCCGCTCCCGCAGGCGGCCGCCCGGCCGCATCCCCGCGCCGGCCGGCCGTCGCCGCCGCTGCCGCCGCCGTGGCGCTGGCCCTCGCCGGCTGCGGCGGGGACGACGGCAGCGGCACCGGCGGCGGCACCGGTGCCGCGCCGCGCATGACGCTGACCATCACCGAGCGCGCCGACTTCCCCGGCACCTTCGGCGCGGTGGGCGCCTACGAGCAGCTCACCGGCACGCTGCAGGGAGAGGTGGACCCCGCCGACCGCCGCAACGCCATCATCCAGGACCTGCAGCTCGCGCCGCGCAACGCGCGCGGCATGGTCGACTACCGCGCCGACTTCGTGATGCTCAAGCCCAAGGACATGGGCAAGGCCAACGGCATCCTGCGCTACGACGCGCCCAACCGCGGCAACATGCTGACCTTCCCCAACCTCGCGTCCGCGCCGGGCGACGCGGTCTACTTCGAGCAGGGCACCACCTGGCTGTTCTCGGCCTGGCAGGGCGACGTGCCCAAGTCCTCGGCCGCGCGGCTGACGGTGGACGTGCCCATCGCCCGCAACCCGGACGGCTCCTCGATCACCGGGCCGTACGCGACCGAGCTGCTGGCCCCGGTCCCCTCGCCGTCGCTGACGCTGCCCGGCAGCACCTTCAACGGCACCATGATCCCGTACGCCCCGGCGACGCTCGACACCGCCGCGCCCGGCGTGGCGCTGACGCGCCGCGTCAACGAGACCGACCCGCGGATCGCCATCCCGGCCGCCGACTGGGCCTTCGCGACCTGCGACGCCGCGACCGCCCCATTCCCCGGTACCCCCAGCCCGTCGAGCGTCTGCCTCAAGGGCGGTTTCCAGCCCAACGTGCTCTACGAGCTGGTCTACGTCGCCAAGGACCCGCGCGTCATGGGCGTGGGGCTGGCGGCGCTGCGCGACACGGTGAGCTTCTTCCGCGCGCAGGCCGCGGACGCCGCCGGCACGCCCAACCCGGTGGCCGGCCGCATCGCCCACGCCATCGGCCAGGGCACCTCGCAGTCCGGCAACGCGATGAAGACCTTCCTGCACCTGGGCTTCAACGAGGCCACGGGCGGCGGCAAGGTGTTCGACGGCATGTACGCCCATGTCGCGGCCCGCCAGACCAACATCAACACCCGCTTCGCGGTGCCGGGCGGCGGCGGCGGCCTGCGCACCGACCACCTCGCCTTCGGCCAGACCGCGCCGCGCGGACTGGCCGCCGACTACGTGGACACCGTCGCCGGACGCCAGGGCGGCGTGATGGCGCGCTGCGCCGCCACGAACACCTGCCCGAAGTTCTTCCTGGGCCTCTCGGGCACCGAGTTCTGGCAGCTGCAGGGCTCGCCGGCGCTGACCGACGCCGCCGGCGCCACCGACCTGATGCAGCCGGCCAACGCCCGCGTCTACTACTACAGCAGCACCCAGCACGGCACCGGCACCGGCGGGCTGGCCGCGGGCATCGGCTACACGCCGGCCAGCGCGGTCTATCCGCGCGGCAGCATGACCGACTTCGCCGACACCTTCCGCGCGCTGTTCGTGAACCTGGCCGACTGGGTGGCCCGGGACGTCGCGCCGCCCGACAGCCAGGTGCCGCGCGTCGGCGACGGCACGCTGGTGCGGCCGCAGGACCTGCGCTTCCCGGCCATGCGCGGCACCGTCTGGCCGCAGGCCGGCGGCGCGGCGGTGCCGGACTTCCGGTACCGCGCCCTCTTCAACGAGTTCACCCTGCTGGACTACGGCAGCACCTACCGGCCGCAGGACGAGTCCGGCATCCCGGCCTTCCTGCCGCCGCGCCGGGTCGGCCGCGACTACGCGATCCTGGTGCCGCAGGTGGATGCGTCCACCGGCCTGACCCGCGCCGGCATCCGCAACGTGGACGTGCGGGCGCCGCTGGGCACCAGCCTGGAGTTCAACTACGTCGCCACGCCGGGCATCGTGGACCTGGTCAACCTGACCGGCTCCTACATCCCGTTCCACACGACCGAGGCGGCGCGCATCGCCGCGGGCGACGGCCGGCCATCGCTGCAGTCGCTCTACGGCAGCCAGGCCGGCTATGTCGCCGCGGTGACCACGGCCGCCAATGCGCTGGTGGCCGAGCGCTTCCTGCTGCGCGCCGACGCCGACCGGCGCATCCAGCGCGCCCGGGACACGGTCGTGCTGCCCTGAAGCGGCGCGTGACACGGGCCCGGGGCGGATCGGGACAGAATGCGCGGTCGCCCGTTCCTCAACGCACGCCCCGGGAGTCCCGCATGCCTGTCGATAGCCCCCCCGCCCTGCCCCGCATCGCCCGCGCCGTCGCCGATCCGGCGAGCGTGGACACCGCCATCCGCAGCCGCCTGTCGGCCCGCGCCTTCCTCGACCGGCCGGTGCCGCGCGAGACCGTGCGGGAGCTGCTGGACCTGGCCGCGACCGCGCCCTCGGGCAGCAACGCCCAGCCCTGGAAGGCCTACGTGCTGCAGGGCGCGAGCCGCGACGCGCTGGTCGCGCGGGCGGTGGCGGCGCACGAGGCGATGCGCGCCGACCCCGCGCTGGCCGCGCGCTACTCGCCGGCCTACGACTACTACCCGACCGAATGGGTGCCGCCCTACCGCGACCGCCGGCGCGAGAACGGCTGGGGCCTGTACGGCCTGCTGGGCATCGGCCGCGGCGACAAGGACGCGATGCACGCGCAGCACCAGCGCAACTACCGCTTCTTCGGCGCGCCGGTGGGGCTGATGTTCACCGTCGACAAGGCCATGGGCCGCGGATCGCTGCTGGACTACGGCCTGTTCCTGCAGACCCTGATGCTCGCGGCCCGGGCGCGGGGCCTGCACACCTGCGCCCAGGGCGCGTGGCTGAACCTGCACGAGATCGTGCTCGACCACATCGGCGCCGGCCCGGACGAGATGCTGGTCTGCGGCATGGCCCTGGGCCACGCCGACGCGGCCGCGCCCGTCAACGCCTTCGACACGCCGCGGGAGACGGCGAACCGTTTCACCACCTGGATGGACTGAACCGCCCCGCGTCAGCGCGTCAGCGCGTCAGCGCGTCAGCGCGTCAGCGGCTGCAGCATCAGGTGCAGCCCGAGCAGCAGCACCCCGGCCAGGAAGCAGTGCCGGAACACCGCCGCCGACACCCGCCGCCGCACCGCCTGCCCGATGCCCATGCCCGCCAGCGCCGGCAGCAGCAGCCCGAGCGAATGCCCGGCCACCGACGGCGAGAGCGCGCCCGCCACCGCTAGGCCCGCCGCCATCGACAGCGTGGACACGGTGAACGACAGGCCCAGCGCCTGCACCAGCTCGTCGCGCTCCAGCCCGAGCGCCTGCAGGTAGGGCACCGCCGGCACCATGAACACGCCGGTGGTCGCCGTCACCAGCCCGGTCGCCAGGCCGACCAGCGGGCCCATCCAGCGCTCGCGCCCGCCGCCGGCCCGGGGGCGCCACTGCAGCAGCCCCAGCACCGCGTACGCCGTCAGCACCGCGCCCAGCGCCACCGTCGCCCAGCCCGCCTGCGGCGCGCCCAGCAGCACGATGCCGCCGAAGGTGGCCAGCGCCACGCCGGCCTGCATCGGCCCCAGCCGGCGCAGCAGCGGCCCGAGCCGGCCGCCGAGCGCCAGCTGCCAGGCGTTGGTCACGATCGAGGGCACCACCAGCAGCGCCGCCGCCTGCGCAGGCGCCATCCACAACCCCAGCAGCCCGATCGCCACCGTCGGCAGCCCCAGCCCCACCACGCCCTTGACGAATCCGGCCAGAACGAACACGGCGCCGGTGACGGCCCACCAGCCAGGGGAATCGGGAATCAGCGAGAAAGTCATGGCGGGATTCTGCGCAGGCCCGGAGACGCACCGCAATCCGCCTTTTCCGCTGGCCGCCTGCGCGCGGGACAGAGGCGCTGCGCCACGGCCGCCGTAGCATCCGGGCCATGCGCTTCGACCTGACCGACCTGCAGCTCTTCGTCCATGCGGTGGAGTCCGGCAGCATCACCGCGGGCGCCCGCCGCGCCAACCTGGCGCTGCCCTCG
>JAKOND010000286.1 GCA_022702125.1 Burkholderiaceae bacterium | reverse complement strand
ACAAGCTGCAGCAGGCCATGCCGCGGCTGCCCACCTCGGTGCAGAGCCAGGGCGTGACGGTGACCAAGGCCGGCAACGACTTCCTGATGATCGTCTCGCTGTACTCCGAGGACCCGGCGCTCAGCCGCACCGACATCGGCGACTACATCAACAGCAACCTGGTCGATCCGATCAGCCGGCTCGACGGCGTGGCCGAGGTGCAGGTGCTGGGCTCGGGCTACGCGATGCGCATCTGGCTCGACGCGGCCAAGCTCGAGAAATTCGGCCTGGTCCCGTCGGACGTGACCGCGGCGCTCAACGCGCAGAACGCGCAGGTCTCGGCCGGCCAGCTCGGCGGCCTGCCGGCGCTGCCGCAGCAGCAGCTCAGCGCCACCGTGACCGCGCGCAGCAAGCTGCAGACGGCCGAGCAGTTCGAGAACGTGGTGCTGCGCGCCGGCGCCGACGGCTCGCTGGTGCTGGTCAAGGACGTGGCGCGGGTGGAGCTCGGCGCCGAGAGCCTGACGGTGCAGTCGCGCCTGAACGGACGCGCCGCCGCCGGCATGGGCATCGTGCTGGCCAACGGCGCCAACGCGCTCAAGGTGTCCGAGGCGGTGGTGGCCCGCGTCCGGCAGCTGGAGCCCTACTTCCCCAACCAGATGAAGGCCCTGGTGGGCTACGACACCACGCCCTTCGTGCAGGCCTCGATCCACGAGGTGGTCAAGGCGCTGATCGAGGCGATGCTGCTGGTGGTGCTGATCATGTACCTCTTCCTGCAGAACTTCCGCGCCACGCTGATCCCGACGATCGCGGTGCCGGTGGTGCTGCTGGGCACCTTCGGCGTGCTGTCGGTGCTGGGCTACTCGATCAATTCCCTGACCATGTTCGGCATGGTGCTGGCCATCGGCCTGCTGGTGGACGACGCCATCGTGGTGGTGGAGAACGTCGAGCGGGTGATGACCGAGGAGGGCCTCTCGCCCAAGGAGGCCACCCGCAAGTCCATGGACGAGATCACGCCCGCGCTGATCGGCATCGCCATGGTGCTGTCGGCGGTGTTCGTGCCGATGGCCTTCTTCGGCGGCTCCACCGGCATCATCTACCGGCAGTTCTCGATCACCATCGTCGCGGCGATGGCGCTGTCGGTGCTGGTGGCGCTGACGCTGACGCCGGCCCTGTGCGCCACCATGCTCAAGCCGCACGCGCACGACGCGCAGGGCCACCGGGCGGTGCGGCGCGGCCCGCTGGGCTGGCTGGACCGCTTCTTCGGGTGGTTCAACCGGGTGTTCGACCGCACCACCGTCGCCACCGAGGGCGGCGTGCGCCGGGTGGTCCGGCGCGGCAAGACCAGCATGCTGGTCTACCTGCTGATCGCGGGCGCGATGGCCGTCCTGTTCCTGCGCCTGCCGACCTCCTTCCTGCCGGTGGAGGACCAGGGCACGCTGCAGGCCGACATCCGCCTGCCGCCCGGCGCGACCGATGCGCGCACCCAGCAGATCATGCGGCAGTTCGAGGAGATCATGCGGCGCCAGCCCGAGGTGGTGAACATCAACACCAGCACCGGGCAGAACGGCGACCAGGCCTCGGGCCGGGCCTTCATCAAGCTCAAGCCCTGGGAGGAGCGCCCCGGCGAGGAGCACAGCGCCGCGGCCATCGTGCGCCGCGCCAACGCCGAGCTGGCCCAGATCCGCGATGCCCGGGTCCTACTGCTGCTGCCGCCGGCGGTGCGCGGGCTGGGCTCGGCCTCGGGCTTCAACTTCTTCATCCAGGACGCCGCCGGGCTGGGCCACGACCCGCTGGTCGCGGCCACCGCCAAGTTCCTGGACCTGGCCCGCAAGGACAAGGAGCTGACCGGGGTGCGCAACAACAACCTGGAGGACAACGCCCAGTTCGCGGTCGACATCGACGACCGCCGCGCCGGCGCGCTCGGGCTGGCGACGGCCGACATCAACACCACCCTCTCGGCCGCGCTGGGCGGCACCTACGTCAACGACTTCATCGACCGGGGCCGCGTCAAGCGGGTCTACATCCAGGGCGACGCGCCCTACCGCATGCTGCCCGACGACGTGAAGGAGTGGACGGTGCGCAATTCCGCCGGCCAGATGGTGCCCTTCTCGGCCTTCTCGACGCAGCGCTGGACCTACGGCTCGCCGCAGCTGCAGCGCTTCAACGGCATGCCGGCCTACGAGATCCTGGGCAGCGCGGTGCAGGGCGTGAGCTCGGGCGCCGCGCTGCAGAAGGTGGACGGCATCATGAAGCAGCTGCCGCAGGGCATCAGCTACGCGCTGACCGGCGCCTCCTTCGAGGAGCAGCGCTCCGGCGCGCAGGCGCCGCTGCTCTACGCCGTCTCGATCCTGTTCGTGTTCCTGTGCCTGGCGGCGCTGTACGAGAGCTGGTCGGTGCCCTTCTCGGTGATCCTGGTGGTGCCGCTGGGCATCATCGGCGCGCTGGCCTTCACCGGGCTGCGCGGGCTGTCCAACGACGTGTACTTCCAGGTGGGCCTGCTGACCACGGTGGGGCTGTCGTGCAAGAACGCGATCCTGATCGTGGAGTTCGCGGTGCAGCTGCAGCAGCAGGGCCGCTCGCTGGTCGACGCCACGCTGGAGGCGGTGCGCCTGCGGCTGCGGCCGATCCTGATGACCTCGCTGGCCTTCGGCTTCGGCGTGCTGCCGCTGGTGCTGGGCACCGGCGCCGGCGCGGCCAGCCGCCAGGCCATCGGCACCGCGGTGCTCGGCGGCATGGTCTCGGCCACGGTGCTGGGCATCTTCTTCGTGCCGGTGTTCTTCGTGCTGATCCGCGGCTTCTTCGAACGCCGGCGGGCCGGGCGCGGCGAAGCGGCGGGCACCGCCCCGGGGGAGCAGCCCGCATGACGCGCCCCGCCCGTTCCCCCGCCCCGTCCCCCGGCCGGCGGCGGGCCGCCCTGGCGATGCTGGCCGCCCTGGCCGGCGTCCTGCCGGGCTGCGCCAACCTCGCGCCCGACTACCGGCGCCCCGCCGCGCCCCTGCCCGCCGGCTGGCTGCAGGGCGCATCGCCCCTGCCGCCCGGCACGGTGCCCACCGGGCCGGGCGCGGCGCCGTCTGACCAGGCGGTGGCCGCGCCCGACGCGACGCTGCCGCCGCCGGCCGAACTCGGCTGGCGCGATTTCTTCCAGGACGACCGGCTGCGGCAGGTGGTGGCGCTGGCGCTGGACAACAACCGCGACCTGCGGGTGGCCGCGCTCAACATCGCCCAGGCGCGCGCCCAGTACGGCATCCAGCGCGCCGCGCTGCTGCCCACCGTCAACGCCACGGCCACCGGCATCCGGCAGCGGACGCTCACCGCCACCGGCACCTCGGTGCTGAGCCAGCAGTACAGCGTCGGCCTGGGATTCGCCAGCTGGGAGATCGACTTCTTCGACCGCATCGGCAACCTGTCGGAGGCGGCGCTGCAGACCTTCTTCTCCACCGCCGAGACGCGGCGCAGCGTGCAGATCGCCCTGGTGGCCGACACGGCCAACGCCTGGCTCACGCTGGCGACCGACCAGCGCCGGCTGCGGCTGGCGCAGGAGACGCTGCGCAGCCAGCAGGCGTCCTACGACCTGACGCGCCGCGCCCGCGACCTGGGCGCCGAATCGGGCCTGACGCTGGCGCAGGCGCGCACCACGGTGGACGCCGCCCGGGGCGACGTCGCGGCCTACACCCGGCAGGTCGCGCAGGACCGCAACGCGCTGGCGCTGCTGGTCGGCGCGGTGCCGCCGCCCGAACTGCTGCCGCCCGGCGGCGAGGCGGCCGACGACATCGCCGCGGTGCCGCAGTCGGCGCTGGTGGCGGTGCCGGCCGGCCTGCCGTCGGAGGTGCTGCAGGGCCGTCCCGACGTGGGGGCCGCCGAGCGCGCGCTGCAGGCGGCCAACGCGCGCATCGGCGCGGCGCGGGCGGCCTTCTTCCCGAGCATCCGGCTGACGGCCTCGGGCGGCAGCGCCAGCCGCGAGCTGTCGGGCCTGTTCGGCAGCGGCAGCGGCCTCTGGAGCTTCTCGCCGCAGATCGTGCTGCCGATCTTCACCGCCGGCGCGCTGCGCGCCAGCCTGGACGTGGCCGAGATCGGCCGCGACATCACCGTCGCGCAGTACGAGAAGACGCTGCAGTCGGCCTTCCGCGAGGCCTCGGACGCGCTGGCCGCGCGCGAGACCCTGGGCGAGCAGATCGCGGCGCAGCAGTCGCTGCGCGACGCCACCGCCACCGCGCTGCGGCTGTCGCAGGCCCGTTTCCGCACCGGGCTGGACAGCTACCTCGACGTGCTGGTGACCCAGCGCAGCTACTACACCGCCGGGCAGAACCTGATCACCCTGCAGCTGGCCGAGCAGGCCAACCGGATCACGCTCTACCGGGTGCTGGGCGGCGGCTGGCGCGAGACGACGGAGCCGGCCGCCGGCGCGGTCGAATGAGGGGCGCCGCGCCGCCGCACGCCCCGGCGGGGCCCGCCCTGTAGGAGGCGTCCGCCGCCGGACAGGGCGAAGTGGCCGGCATTTCTGGAGCGCTCCTCCTACCCGGACGCCGCGCACGGATGGGCATCATCCCTCCATGCACCTCCCTGAGGATGCATTCGCTCCCCATCCATGAACACTCCCGGAGGTCCCTCATGAAAAAGATCGTCTCGCTCGCCGCCATCGGCATGCTCGCCTTTGCTGCCCACGCCCAGCAGAACATCACCCCCGCCGAAGCCGCCGCCAAGGCCATCTCGCCGACCACCCCCGGCATCGCGCCCGACCGCGCTGAAGCCAAGGGCGAGATGAACAAGGAAATGCGCACCGACAAGGGCCGCGCGCCGGTCAAGGCCGCCACCGGCCCGGCCAACTACCAGACCGATCCGGTCGCCGCCGGCGGCAAGGCCGCGGCCACGGGCGAGATGCGCGCGGAAACCCGCGAGAGCCAGTCGACCCGTCCGCCGGTCAAGGGCGCCGCTGGCCCGGCCAACTACCAGACCGACCCGGTCGCCGCCGGCGGCAAGGCCGCGGCCAAGGGCCAGGCCAACGCCAACGCGCGCATCGGCAGCGAAGGCAGCACCGCCACGACCAAGTAAGGTCCTGGCAGGTTCGCGGCGGCCTTGCGGGGCCGCCGCAGCCGGAGATTCCGGCCCGAACGGCGCATCGATCCCTTCCCGGCAACCTCGGCTGCCGTTTGGAGAGGGCCGATGCGCCGTTCCGCGTCCGCGCTCCGCGCGGGCGCTTCAGTACGCCGCGACCACCGGGATCCCGAGCGCCTGCAGCCGCTTGCGCAACGCCAGCACCGCGCGGTCCTTGCTCACCAGGCGCGCCTGGTGCGCCACCGCGAGGTCGATGAAGCCCTGGTCGTCCGGATCGCGGCAGGTGGGGGGCGCCTTGGGCGCGGTCGCCACGATGCGGGTATGGCGATCGAAGGAGGACAGCACATCGGCCGCATCCAGCGCGTAATAGGCCAGCCGCGGCACGATCTGCGGATACCCGAGCACCCGCGCCAGCTCGGTGCGCATCGGCGCGGTGGCGATCCAGTCGAGCCGGCCGTCGGCCAGTGCGTCGCGCAGCGGCTGAGCCGCCGCGTCCGCGAACACGAACGCATCGAGCACGATGTTGGTGTCGAGGACGACGCGGGGCAGGAAAGGGCCGGTGGCGGGCAGGGCGAGGATCGTCGGCATGGGCGTCGAGCATAGCGGCGGCGCCGATAATCGCCGGCTCTCCACAGTCTGCGTGCGGTCGGCCGCGCGCCGCGTCCGCGCCATGACCCACGCCGCGACCCCGCTTCCGCGATCCGACCATTCCCCCTCTCTGTCCACGGCGGGCGATGCTGCGCCGCCCGGCGATGCGCGCCCCTGCGGCGACGGTGCTCCGGCGCTGCCCCGCCGTCGCCTGCTGCAGGCCGGCGGCGCCGCGGGCCTGCTGACCGCCGGCATCGCCCGGGCCCAGGCGCCCGGCGCCCCGACCCGGGCCGAGACGGTGCGCGTGCTGGCCGAAGGCACGCCGAACTCGCGCGATCCGCACGGCGAGGGCGTCAGCCGCGAATCGCTCGGCGTGTTCGCCAACGTGTACGACCGGCTGGTGAATTTCGGGCGGACGCAGCTGCCCTCGGGCATCTGGCGCTACGACTACACCCGGCTGCAGGGCGAGCTGGCCGAATCCTTCGACGCCTCGGCCGACGGCCGCACCCTGACTTTCCGGCTGCGCCGCGACGCCACCTTCCACGACGGCCGCCCGGTCACCGCGGCCGATGTGAAATGGTCGCTCGACCGCGCCGTCGCGCTGCCCACGCCGCAGCGCCAGCTGGCGACCGGCTCGCTGACCGACCCGGCGCAGTTCGCCGTGCTGGACGCCCACACGCTGCGCATCGCGTTGCCGCGGCGCGACCGCTTCACCCTGCCCAACCTGGCGCTGAACTTCTGCTCGGTGCTCAACGCCGAGCTGGCGAGGCAGCACGCCACGCCGGACGACCCGTGGGCCACCGCCTGGCTGCAGCACAACGCCGCCGGCGGCGGCGCCTACCGCATCGAGTCCTGGACGCCGGGCCAGCAGGTGGTCTACGCCCGCTTCGATGCCTGGAAGAGCGGCCCGCTGCCCTTCGTGCGCCGCGCCGTCTTCCAGACCGTGCCCGCCGCCGCGACCCGCGCCGCCGCGCTGCAGAAGGGCGACGCCGACATCGCGCTGCAGCTGCCGCCGCGCGAATTCGACGCGCTCCGGGCCGACCGCGGCCCGGTGCGGACCTACTCGGTGCCGGTGACCAACACCTTCCGCTTCGTCGCCTTCAACACCCGCGAGAAGCCCTTCGACGACGTGCGGGTGCGTCAGGCCATCGCCTGGGCGCTGCCCTACACCAGCCTGTTCCGGGGCGCGAGCCTGGGCCACGGCCAGCCCTTGTTCGGCGCGGCCTCGGCGGTGCCGGCGACGGGCGCCTTCCCCCAGCCCTATCCGTACGAGACGCGGCTGCAGCAGGCGCGCGCGCTGCTGGCGGAGGCGGGCTACCCGCAGGGCTTCTCCACCCGCTTCGCCTACAACATCGGCGACGCGGCGGTGTCGGAGCCGGCGGCGCTGCTGATCCAGGAAGCGCTCAAGAAGGTGGGCATCGCGCTCACCCTCGACAAGTACCCGGTGGCGCAGTGGGGGGCGCTGCAGACGCAGCGCAAGCTGCCCTTCTTCATGGACTGGTCGTCGGCCTGGTTCCTGGACCCGGACTATTTCTTCCGCATCTTCTTCCAGGGGGAATGGCGCTGGAATTTCGGGGGGTTCCGGAACGACGAGCTGGCGCGGATCGTGGAGCAGGCGCGGTGGGAGGCGGACCGCGCGAAGTACGACGCGCTGATGAAGCGCGCGGTGGCGATCGTATTTCGGGAGGTGCCGGTGGTGCCGCTGTGGATTCCGTCGTTCGATGTGGCGATGCGGGGGGATCTGGAGGGGTTCACGTCGTATATCCACGGGCAGGTGGATTTTCGGACGTTGGTTCGGGTTTGAGGGGTTGCGGGGTTGCGGGGGTGGTTCGGGGCGGGGTGGGGTTGCTGCGTTCGGGGGCCGGGAGTTCGCCCCGGCGGGCGAGTGCCTTTTCTTTGCTTCGCCAAAGAAAAGGCACCAAAAGAAAGGCGACCCCGCTGTGGCGGTCCGGCTGCGCCGGACTGCTCTGCGCTGC
>JAKOND010000266.1 GCA_022702125.1 Burkholderiaceae bacterium | reverse complement strand
CACCCTGTCCTACACCTTCTTCGAGGTGGGCGGCAAGGTGCCGCCCGCGCCGCAGGCATCTTCCGCGCCGCAGGCCTCGGTCCGGGCGCCGGACGTGCTGGCCGCGCCCGGCACGGGAGCGCCGCTGTGACGGACACGCCGCGCCGCGCCCCCGACGGCCGGCCCGCGGCCACGCCGCCGCCCGCGCCCGGCGGCCCCGGCGCGCTGCTGCGCACGCTGCGCGCGGTGGGCTGGGCCTTCTTCGGCGTGCGCAAGCGCAGCGGCTACCAGGACGACCTGCGCAAGCTCAACATCCTCCACGTGGTGGCGGTCGGCATCGGGGCGGTCCTGCTGCTGGTGGTCGGGCTGGTCGCCCTGGTGCATGCCATCGCCTGACCGACCCGCCACGCCTGCCTTCGCCTCCATCCGAACCCGCCGATCCACGACCCGACAACAAAATCAGAGCCAGGAGCCTCCATGAGTTCGACCACCACCCCCGGCGCGACGCCGTACTACTACGTTCCGGCCGAGTCGCGCCATCCCGCGATGGCGGCCGCCGGCCTGTTCTTCGTGGTCCTGGGCGCCTCCCAGTGGATCAACGGCCACGGCTGGGGCATGTACTCGCTGGGCTTCGGCCTGCTGTGGTGGTGGATGGTGCTCTACCAGTGGTTCCGCGACGCCATCGGCGAGAGCGAGGGCGGCCTCTACAGCCACAAGATCGACCTGTCCTACCGCTGGAGCATGAGCTGGTTCATCTTCTCGGAGGTGATGTTCTTCGGCGCCTTCTTCACCGCGCTATGGTGGGCGCGGGCGCACTCGGTGCCGGCGCTGGGCAGCCTCGACAACGCGCTGCTCTGGCCCGGCTTCAAGGCGGTGTGGCCCAGCATCGCCGCCGGCGCCACCGCATCGCCCGCCGCCATCGTCGAGCCGTTCCAGACGGTCGGCCCGTTCTGGCTGCCGACGATCAACACCGCGCTGCTGCTGTCCTCCGGCGTGACGCTGACCATCGCCCACCATGCGCTGCGCGAGAACCATCGCGGCCGCGCGATCTCCTTCATGTGGGCCACGGTGGCGCTGGGCATCGTCTTCCTGTTCGTGCAGGGCTACGAATACCACCACCTGTACGACGCCTACAACCTGAAGCTCAATTCGGGCGTCTACGGCTCCACCTTCTACCTGCTGACCGGCTTCCACGGCTTCCACGTGTTCATCGGCATGCTGATGCTGCTGTTCATCACGCTGCGCATGCGCAAGGGCCACTTCACGCCGGACCGCCATTTCGGCTTCGAGGGCGCGGCCTGGTACTGGCACTTCGTGGACGTGGTGTGGCTCGGGCTGTACCTGCTGGTGTACTGGCTCTGACCGTCCGCTCCCCGCAAAAAGCGCCGCGAGGCGCTTTTTGTCTTTTTCGGGCCGGCAGGGCGGCGGCGGGGAATCTTCCCGCGCGGCGCGGGTCCCAGCTCCGGATCACTGGCCGGGCACGATGCCCGTCGGGCGGATGTAGCCCAGCTTCCAGGCGACGAGCACGCACAGGAAGAGCGCGATCGACAGCCCCACCCGCAGCGCCAGCGCCCAGGCCATGCGGCTGGTCTTGCGCTCGCCGTTGCGGCCATCGCGCATCATGAATACCAGCGCGGCGGCTAGGCTTGCCAGGATGGCGACCAGGCCGCCCGCGACCAACAGATATTTCATGGAAGGCATTATCCGGTGAGAGCCCCGTTCCTGCGCCACCGCCCGCGGCTGCGCTTCCTGCTGGTGACCGTAGCCGCCATCGCCGGCATGGCGCTCGCCGCCGCGCTGGCGCGCTGGCAGCTCGACCGCGCCGCGCAGAAAGAGGCGCTGCACGACGCCATCGCCCGACGCGGCGCGATGCCGCCGCTGGACGCCGCCGCGCTGCAGCGGCGGATCGGCCCGGCGATCGACCGGCCGGACGGCGCCGGGGACGCCTCCGCCGCCTCCGCGCCGCTGCTGCACCGGGCGGTGCGCCTGCGCGGCCGGTGGCTGGCGGCGCGGACCGTCTACCTGGACAACCGGCCGATGGACGGCCGCGTCGGCTTCTACGTGGTGACGCCGCTGCAGCTCGATGCCGGGTCCGGCGACGCCGCATCCCCGGACGCGCCCCCCGCCGTCGTCCTGGTGCAGCGCGGCTGGATCCCGCGCGATTTCGCCGACCGCGTCCGCCTGCGGCCGGTGGAGACGCCCGCCGGCCCGGTCGAGGTGGAGGGCCGCATTGCCGCATCGCCCTCGCGCCTGCTGTCGCTGGGCACGGCGCAAGGCTCCGCGCCCCAGGGTGATTCCCCTATCCGGCAGAATCTGGACCTCGCGGGTTTCCGCCGGGAGACCGGCCTGCCGTTGCTGGCGGCCTCGGTGGTGCAGACCGCGCCCCGCGCGTCCGAGGGCCTGCTGCGGGCCTGGCCCGAAATCGCCAGCGGCGTCGAGAAGCACTACGGCTACGCATTCCAATGGTTCGGCCTCTGCGCCCTGATCGCGATCCTCTATGTCTGGTACCAAATCATCCGCCGCTTCGTCCGTCCCCGGCAGCCGCCCGCCCCTGGCTGACGGCCGCGACGAGCCGCTGGCGATGACGGTGCATTCCCTCCCGTCGCCGGGATCGGACGACATCGACGCCCGCCGCCGCCCGGCCGGCCGGCTCAAGATGCTGCTGCTGATGCTGGTGTGCGCCGCGCCGGTGATCGCCTCGTACTTCACCTACTACGTGATCCGGCCGCAGGGCGGGCGCAGCCACGGCGAGCTGATCGATCCGCAGCGGCCGCTGCCGGCGGTGACCGGCACCGCGCCCGACGGCACGCCGGTGGACCTGCGCACCCTGCGCGGCCAGTGGCTGCTGGTGAGCGTGGCCGGCGGTGCCTGCGACGCGCGCTGCGAGAACCACCTCTACCTGCAGCGGCAGCTGCGCGAGAGCCTGGGCCGCGAGAAGGACCGGCTCGACTGGGTCTGGCTGGTGGACGACGCCGCGCCGGTGCCGGAGTCCCTGCGGCCGGCGTTGCGCGCCGCGACGGTGCTGCGGGTGGATGCGGCCGCGCTCGCCGCCTGGCTGGCGCCGCAGGCCGGCCGGTCGCTGGCCGACCACCTGTACCTGGTCGATCCGCTCGGCCACTGGATGATGCGCTTCCCGGCCGGCATGGACCCCCGCGGCGCGTCGCAGGCCAAGCGCGACCTGGACCGGCTGCTGCGCGCCTCCGCCTCCTGGGACGAGGCCGGGCGGCCGACGCCATGACGACCGAACCGATGACCTTTCCGGGAAGAACGACCTGATGGATTCCGCCGCGTCCCTGTACGACCTGTCGCCCGCGCTGCGGCTGATGATCGCCGGCATCCTGCTCGCCTGCGGCCCGCTGCTGTGGATCTGGATGCGCAACCGCCATGCCTCGCTGCCCCGGCGGCTGCAGGCGCTGACGGTGCTGACGCTGTTCCTGACCTTCGACCTGACGCTCTTCGGCGCCTTCACCCGGCTCACCGATTCGGGCCTGGGCTGCCCCGACTGGCCGGGCTGCTACGGCAAGGCCAGCCCGGCGGGCGCGCATGCGGACATCGCCGCCGCCCAGGCCGCGCTGCCCAGCGGACCGGTGACCCACGGCAAGGCCTGGGTCGAGATGATCCACCGCTACCTGGCCACCGGCGTCGGCGTGCTGATCCTGACGCTGGCCGTGGCCACCTGGATCGCGGTGCGCCGGCAGCGGCGGGCGGGCGGCGCGCCGGCGGCGCCAGGGCAGGGCGGCGGTCTGGCCGCCGTCCCGCTGAGCCCCTGGTGGCCGACGGCGACGCTGCTGTGGGTCTGCCTGCAGGGAGCCTTCGGCGCGCTCACGGTGACGATGAAACTCTTCCCGGCCATCGTCACCCTGCACCTCGCGGGCGCGGTGGTGCTGCTGGCGCTGCTGTGCGTGCAGGCCTCGCGCTACAGCCGCGCCGCCACCGGCCGCCCGCCGACCGCGCTCGCGCCCGGCCCGCGGGCGCTGGTGCTCTTGGCGCTGGCGATGGTGTCGCTGCAGGTGCTGCTGGGCGGCTGGGTCAGCACCAACTACGCGGTGCTGGCCTGCAACACCTTCCCGACCTGCCAGGGCCGCTGGTGGCCGGAGATGGACTTCTCGCAGGGCTTCCAGATCTGGCGCGAACTCGGCCTGCTGCGCGACGGCGGCAGCATCGGCTTCGCCGGGCTGACCGCGATCCACTACGCGCACCGGCTCTTCGCCTACGCGGTGTTCGCGGTGCTCGGCCTGCTGGCCTGGCGGCTGCGCGACGAGCCCGCGCTGCGACGGCCGGCCCGCTGGATCGGCGGACTGGCGCTCTGGCAGTTCGCCACCGGCCTGTCCAACGTGGTGCTGGACTGGCCGCTGGTCGCCGCCGTGTCGCACACCGGCGGCGCCGCCGCGCTGATCGTGGCCCTGACCTGGACCGCCTGCGAAAGCCGCTCCGCCCGGCGCGCGCTGCCCGCCGCCGGCCCCCTTCCCCGCACCGGCCGCCCCGCGGCCGCGGCGGCGACCGACTCCTCCTCCCTTTCATGACCGCCATCTCCTCCCTCGCCGCCGCGCCGTCCCGGTTCCGGCAGTTCTACGCGCTCACCAAGCCCCGGGTGGTGCAGCTCATCGTCTTCTGCGCGCTGATCGGCATGGTGCTGGCGGTGCCGGGCCTGCCGTCCTGGGCCGACATCCGGCTGGCCGCCATCGCCTGCGCCGGCATCTGGCTGGTGGCGGGCGCGGCGGCGGCCTTCAATTGCCTGGTCGAGAAAGGCATCGACGCGCGCATGCGCCGCACCGCTTGGCGGCCGACCGCGCGCGGCGAACTGTCCGACATGCAGGCGCTGAGCTTCTCGGCGGTGCTGTGCGCGCTGGGCTCGTGGCTGCTCTACGCCTGGGTCAACCCGCTGACCATGTGGCTGACCTTCGCCACCTTCGTCGGGTACGCGGTGGTCTACACCGTGATCCTGAAACCGCTGACGCCGCAGAACATCGTCATCGGCGGCGCCTCGGGCGCGATGCCGCCGGTGCTCGGCTGGGCCGCGATGACCGGCGAGGTGGGGCCGGAGGCGGCGATCCTGTTCCTGATCATCTTCCTCTGGACGCCGCCGCACTTCTGGGCGCTGGCGCTCTACCGGGTCGAGGACTACCGCAAGTCCGGCCTGCCGATGCTGCCGGTCACCCACGGCAACGAGTTCACCCGGCTGCAGGTGCTGCTCTACACCTTCATCCTGTTCGCGGGCTGCCTGCTGCCCTTCGTCTACGGCATGAGCTCCTGGATCTACCTGGCCGCGGCGGTGGCGCTGAGCGCGGGCTTCTGCGGCTACGCCTGGAAGCTGTGGCGCAGCTACTCCGACGAGCTGGCGCGGCGCACCTTCCGCTTCTCGCTGATCCACCTGAGCCTGCTGTTCGCGGCGCTGCTGGTGGACCACTACCTGCTGTGACGCGGCGGCGATGCCGATCGCCGCGACAGCCGCCCCCGAATCCATCCGCCCCGAACCCCGACCGCCCGAGGAAGCCTCCCATGCACAAGCGCGCCGCCCTGCAACGCATCGCCCTGGCCGCGATCTCCCTGCCGACCCTGGCGGCCCTCGGCGCCTGCGGCAAGCCGGCGCCGGCCGTCTTCGAGTCGGTGGACATCACCGGCGCCGACTACGCCAAGGATTTCCAGCTGACCGACCACGACGGCAAGCGCCGCAGCCTGGCCGATTTCAAGGGCAAGGCGGTGGTGGTGTTCTTCGGCTTCACCCAGTGCCCGGACGTCTGCCCGACCACCATGGCGCGGCTGGCCGAGGTCAAGCAGCGGCTCGGCGCCGACGGCGACCGGCTGCAGGTGGTCTTCGTCACCGTGGACCCGGAGCGCGACACGCCCGGGATCCTGAAGGCCTACATGGGCAACTTCGACCCGAGCTTCCTGGCGCTGCGCCCCACGCCCGAGGAACTGCCCGCGGTCGCGAAGAACTTCAAGATCTACTACAAGCGCGTCGACGGCAGCGCGCCCGACAGCTACACCATGGACCACTCGGCCGGCGACTACATCTACGACCCGCAGGGCCGGCTGCGCCTCTACAGCCGCCAGGGCACCACCGCGGAATCGCTGGCGAAGGACATCGGCGCGCTGCTGCGGGCGTCGGCCTGAATCCGCGGGCCTCTGCTATCAAATCGGTAGCTGATGGCCAAGGAGGGATGCCGGCGGGGACCGGATTCCGCCCGGAATTCCGCTCAATCGGCGCGGATGCGCTGCGCCTCGATCACCCGGCCCAGGCCGCGGGTGTCGGCGGCGATGCGGTTCGCCAGGCCCTCGGCGCTGGTGCCCACCGCCTGCCAGCCCTGCTGCTGGAGCTTGGCGCGGACCTCGGGCGTGCGCACGATCCCGCCGACCAGCGCCGAGAGCCGCTCCACCCGGTCACGCGGCATAGACGCCGGCGCGGCCACCGCGTTCCAGATCTCCAGGTGGTAGTCGCGCACGCCGGCCTCGGCCAGGCTGGGAATGTCGGGCGTGAGCGCGCTGCGGCCGGCGGCGGTGATCGCGATGGCGCGCAGCTTGCCCGCCCGGACCTGCGCCGCCGCCAGCGCGGGCGGCAGCATCGCCAGCTGCAGGTCGCCGGCGAGCATCGCGTTGGCCACCTGCGGATAGCCGGGGTAGGGCACGTGCACCGGCGCGATGCCCGCGCGGGCCTTGAGCAGTTCCATGCCGATGTGCCCGACGGTGCCCACGCCCGGCGAGCCGTAGCTCCAGCGGTCGCCGGCGGCCCGCGCCGCCTCCAGGAAGGCGCGGGCGTCCGCGCCCGGCGCCTGCAGCGGCGCGGCCAGCACCAGCGGCGACACGCCGACCAGGCTGACCGGGGCCAGCTCCTTCAACGGGTCGTAGGGGGCGCGCGGATTGATCAGCCGCGCGATGGTCATGTTGCCGTTGATCATCAGGCCGAGGGTGTGGCCGTCGGTGGCCTTGGCGACCGCGTCGGCGCCGATGTTGCCGCCGGCGCCGACCCGGTTCTCCACGATCACCGGCTGGCCCAGCGCCTGCGACAGCGGCTCGGCCAGCGTGCGCGCGGTCAGGTCGGGCGACGATCCGCCGGGGAAGCCCACCACCAGCCGCACCGGCCGCGTCGGCCAGGGCGAGGCATCGGCCGCGCCCGCGGACCGCCAGGCGAGGGAGGACAGCAGGGCCGCCTGCAGGCAGAGGCGGCGCGAAGGGCGACGCTCGGAACGGGAGGGGAGGGCGGACATGAAAAAACTTCGGGGGTTGCGAGACCCCCGAAGTTTGCATGATCGGCGCCGACGCCCCGGCGGGGTCAGGCGTATTCGGCCAGCGCCTTCTTCATCTTCTTCATCGCGGCGGACTCGATCTGGCGGATCCGCTCGGCGCTGACCTTGTACTCGGCCGCCAGCTCGTGCAGCGTCATGCCGCCCGAGCCGTCATCGTTGACCTGCAGCCAGCGCTGCTCGACGATGCGGCGGCTGCGGTCGTCCAGCGCGTCGAGCGCGGTGGCGATGCCGTCGGTGGCCAGCACGTCGCGCTGGCGCGATTCGATCATCGCCGTCGGCTCGTGCGACGCATCGGCCAGGTAGGCGATCGGGCCGAAGGCCTGCTCGCCGTCGTCCGAGGGCGACGGGTCCAGCAGCACGTCGCCGCCCGAGAGGCGCGTCTCCATCTCCATGACCTCCTCGCGCTTGACGTTGAGCTTGGTGGCGACCGCATCGATCTGCTGCGCGCTCAGGGTTTCGCGGTGGGTCGATGGCGTGTCGCCGCCGTTGTCGGCCAGCGCGCTGTCGGCCTTGAAGGCCTGCTTCATCGAGCGCAGGTTGAAGAACAGCTTGCGCTGGGCCTTGGTCGTGGCCAGCTTGACCATGCGCCAGTTCTTCAGGATGTACTCGTGGATCTCGGCCTTGATCCAGTGCATGGCATAGCTCACCAGCCGGACGCCCTGGTCCGGATCGAAGCGCTTGACGGCCTTCATCAGGCCGACGTTGCCTTCCTGGATCAGGTCGCCGTGCGGCATGCCGTAGCCCAGGTACTGGCGGGAGATCGACACCACCAGGCGCAGGTGCGACAGCACCAGCCGGCCGGCGGCGTCCAGGTCGTTGTGGTCGCGCAGGCGGCGCGCGAAGCGTTGTTCTTCTTCCAGCGTCAGCAGCGGGAGGCGGTTGGCTGCGGAAATGTAGGCGTCGAGGTTGCCCAGCGGAGGCACCAGGGACCACGGGTTGGCAGCAGCGACGGAGGTGGCGGTGACTCCAGTCTGAGTGTTCATTCCAGGCATCCTTTCCTTGTTGCTTTAATGCGTTTTGAATGTTAGCACTCGGTTAGACGGAGTGCCAGGAGCGAAGTTCCCCAAATAACGATGACACAAGAAATTTGCGCATGAAACCGTTTGTGCCGGAATATTGGGGGAACTTGCGGGTGTTTTTGTGACAGTAGGAGGTAGACCTTCATCATGGCGCGAGGTTCCCAGGCACGGGCAACCGGACGCAACAGCGCCGCGTGAAACGTACCGGCGCGGCGCACCGGCTGACGCGCGCGGTGGCCGAAAAGGAAAAAGCTGCCGGCCTCCAAGGCAAAGGCGGGCAGCCTGCAGCACAGCGCGCCCTCGGCGCGACGGCCGCTCAGCCCAGCAGGGCCTGGGCGAATTCCCGCGCGTCGAAGGTTTCGAGATCCTCGAGCTTCTCGCCGACGCCGATGAAATAGACGGGCACCGGCCGCTCCTGCGCGATGGCCGCCAGCACGCCGCCCTTGGCGGTGCCGTCGAGCTTGGTGACGATCAGCCCGGTGAGCTGCAGCGCGTCGTCGAAGGCCCGCACCTGGGCCAGGGCGTTCTGGCCGGTGTTGCCGTCGATCACCAGCAGCACCTCGTGCGGCGCGGTGGCGTCGGCCTTCTGCACCACCCGGCGGATCTTGCGCAGCTCCTCCATCAGGTGCAGCTGCGTCGGCAGCCGGCCGGCGGTGTCGACCAGGACCACATCCTTCCGGCGCGCCTTGCCGGCGGTGACCGCGTCGAAGCTCACCGCCGCCGGGTCGCCGCCCTGCTGCCCGACGATCTCGACCAGGTTGCGGTCGGCCCAGACGCCCAGCTGCTCGCGCGCCGCCGCCCGGAAGGTGTCGGCGGCCGCCAGCAGCACGGTCGCGCCCTCGTGGGCCAGGTGCTTGGTCAGCTTGCCGATGGAGGTGGTCTTGCCGGCGCCGTTGACGCCGGCGACCATGATCACCGTCGGCGTGTGCTCGCCGATCACCAGCGAGCGCTCCAGCGGCCGCAGCAGGTCGGCCAACGCGTCGGCCAGCAGCGCCTTGACCTGGGCGGGCTCGGTGGCGCGCGCCTCTTTCACCCGGCGCTTCAGGTCGGCCAGCAGGTGCTGGGTGGCCTTGACGCCGGTGTCGGCCATCAGCAGGGCGTCTTCCAGTTCCTCGTACAGCGCGTCGTCGATCCGGGTGCCGGTGAAGACGGTGGTGATGCTGCTGCCGGTCTTGCGCAGCCCGGTCTTGAGGCGGTCGAGCCAGCCGTTGCGCTGCGGGGTCCCCGCGGCGGCCGGCGGGGTGTCGGGCAGTGCCGGAACCGCCGGCGTCGGCATCGGTGTCGGCAGCGCGGCGGCCGGCGGGGCCGCGACGGGCGCGGGGGCGGCGGGGACCGACGGAGCGAACGCGGCCGGCGGCGGCGCCGGTACGGTCGGCGGCACCCGCGGGGCCGAGGGGGCGACAGGCGCCGGCGGAACGATGGCGGGGCCGGTCGCGGGGGCGGGCGGCGCCTCGTCCGCGACGGGTTCGACCGCCGGCTTGGCGACGAAGGTGTTGCGCAGCCAGCCCATGGCTGCGCTCGTGACCGAGGCGGTGGCTTCCGGCTCCGCGGGCGCAGCGGGCGGGGGCGGCACCGGCGCGGCGGCCGGAAGCGCGGCGGGGGCGGGGACCGGCGCGACGACCGCCTCGTTCGGGAGCGGAGGCGTTTTTTTCTTGAAAAAGCTGAACATTGGATGCGTTCTTAGAATCAGTCATTCTATGAAACGCGCCCCCTACCTGCTCCGTGCATTGCCGCTGCTCTCCCTCGCCGGATGGTTGTCCGCCTGCGCTCCCCTTCCTCCGGCCCCGACGGCTTCCGCGGCGGCGGGCGGATCGTCCGCATCCGCCGCGGCGGGCCCGGACGGCGCCGTCCGCCCGGCGGCTGCGGCCGACGACGGACGGCCGCAGCGCTTCACGCTGGCCAACGGCATGACGCTGATCGTCCAGCCCGACCGGCGCGCGCCGACGGCGGTGCAGATGGTCTGGGTGCGCGTCGGCGCCTACGACGAGTCCGACGGCTGGACCGGCGTGGCGCACGCGCTGGAGCACATGATGTTCAAGGGCACGCCCGACCTGCCGCCGGGCGAGTTCTCGCGCCGGGTGGCCGCGCTCGGCGGCCGCGAGAACGCCTTCACCAGCCAGGACTACACCGGCTACTACCAGCAGATCCCGGCCGGGCGGCTGGAGGACGTGATGAGGATCGAGTCCGACCGCTTCGCCCGCAACCAGTGGCCCGACGACGAGTTCAAGCGCGAGATCGAGGTCATCAAGGAGGAGCGCCGCATGCGCACCGACGACAACCCGCGCGCGCGGCTGTACGAGGTGCTGCAGGCCACCACCTTCGTCGCCGCGCCGTACCGCCGGCCGGTCATCGGCTGGCCCGGCGACCTCGACACCCTGACGGCGGACGACGTGCGCGACTTCCACCGCCGCTGGTACCGGCCCGCCAACGCGGCGGTGGTGGTGGCCGGCGACGTGGACGTGGCCGCCGTGCGCCGCCTGGCCGAGAAGTACTACGGCGCCATTCCCGCCGGCGCGCTGCCCGCGCGCAAGCCCCGGGCCGAGCCGGTCCAGGCCGGCATGCGGCGCGCCGAGGTCAAGGCACCGGCCGAGCAGGCCTACGTGGCGCTCAACTTCAAGGTGCCGGGCCTGTCCGCCGCCACCGGCCTGGACCGCGCCAGCGCGACGCCGGCCGACGACGACGCGCTGGCGCTGACCGTGCTGTCGGCGGTGCTCGACGGCTATCCCGGCGCCCGGCTCGACCGCGCGCTGACGCAGGGCCCGGACCGCGTCGCCGACAGCGTCAACGCCTCGCACGACCTGATCGGCCGCGGCCCGTCGATTTTCGGCCTGCAGGGCGTGCCGGCGCGCGGCAAGACCGCCGCCCAGGTCGAGGCCGGCCTGCGCGCCGAGGTGGCCCGGATCGCCCGCGACGGCGTGACCGCGGCCGAACTGGAGCGCGTCAAGACCCAATGGCGCGCCGGCGAGGTCTACAAGCGCGATTCGGTCTTCGGCCTGGCCAACGAACTCGGCAGCGACTGGGTGCAGGGCCTGCCGCTCGACGCCAGCGAACGGTTGATCGCCCGGCTGCAGGACATCACGCCCGCGCGCGTCCAGGCCGTCGCCGCGAAATACTTCGGCGACGACCAGCTTACCGTCGCCACCCTGCTGCCGCAGCCGCGCGCCGCCGGCGATGCGCCGGCCCGCCCGCCCGCCGCCACCGGCGGCGCGCTGCGCTGAAGCCCCCACATCCCCGGTCATCCCATGAAAATTGCTCTTAAAAAGATAGCTGCCAGCGCAGGATTTGCCACGGCTTCCGCGCTGTTCGGCATACCGAACGCACAGGCGGCGCTGCCCATCGAGCACTGGATCCAGCCCAGCGGCGCGCAGGTCTACCTCGTCACCAGCCCGGCGGTGCCGATGGTGGATGCGCAGATCGACTTCGACGCCGGCAGCCGGCGCGACCCGGCCGCGCAGGCGGGCCTGGCCGGCGTCACCGCCGGCATGCAGGGCCGGGGCGTGCGCGCCACGCGGGCCGCCGACGGCACGCCGCTGCCCGCGCTCGACGAGAACGCGCTCGGCGAGGCCTGGGCCGACCTGGGCGCGAGCTTCGGCGGCAGCGCCGGCGAAGACCGCACCAGCTACAGCCTGCGTTCCCTGACCGATCCGGCCCTGCTGGCGCGCGCCGCGCAGCTCGCGGCCCGCCAGCTGGGCGAGCCCGCCTTCGATCCGGCCGTCTGGCAACGCCAGCGCCAGCGCATTGACGCGGCCCTGCGCGAAGCCGACACCCGGCCCGGCACCGTGGCCGGCAAGGCCTTCGAGTCCGCCGTCTACGGCAGCCATCCCTACGGCCGGCAGACCACGCCGGCCACCCTGGCCCGCATCGAGGCGGGCGACCTGCGCGCCTTCCACGACCGGCTGCTACGGGCCTGCGGCGCCAAGGTCAGCATCGTCGGGGCGGTGGACCGGGCCGGCGCCGACCGGCTGGCGACCGCGCTGCTCTCGCGCCTGCCGGCCCAGGGTTGCGCGCCGCTGCCGGCGGTGCCCGAGGTGGCGCCCCTGGCCGCCGCGCGCGACCAGCGCATTCCCTTCGACGCGGCGCAGGCCCAGGTGCTGATCGGCCAGCCCGGCATCGCCCGCAGCGATCCGGACTACTTCCCGCTGCTGGTCGGCAACCACATCCTCGGCGGCGGCGGCTTCGTGTCGCGGCTGACGTCCGAGGTCCGCGAAAAGCGCGGCCTGACCTACGGCATCGACAGCGGTTTCGCGCCCGGCCTGCACGCCGGGGCCTTCACCATCGGCCTGAAGACCCGCCCCGACCAGGCGGCGCAGGCGGTCGACCAGGTGCGCGGCATCCTGCGGGACTTCGTCGCCGACGGCCCGACGCCGGCCGAGCTGCAGGCCGCCAAGGACAACCTCATCGGCGGCTTCCCGCTGCGCATCGACAGCAACCGCAAGCTCGTCGGCAACCTGGCCAACATCGCCTGGCACGGGCTGCCGCTGGACTACCTGGACACCTGGACCGCGCAGATCCGCAAGGTCGGCGTGGCCGACATCCAGGCCGCCTTCGCGCGCGTGCTGCAGCCCGGGCGGATGGTGACGGTCGTCGTCGGGGGCCGGCCATGAAAGCGGTCGCCCGGCCCGCGTCCGCCAAGGCCGGCGGCGCCCGCAAGGCCGCGCCGGCGCCGGCCGGCAAGGCGGCGCCCGCCGCCGGCGCGGGCGAGATCCGCATCGTCGGCGGCCAGTGGAAACGCAGCCGCATCCGGGTGCCGGCCCACCCCGGCCTGCGCCCCACGCCGGACCGGGTGCGCGAGACGCTGTTCAACTGGCTCGGCCAGGACCTGACCGGCTGGCGCTGCCTGGATGCCTTCGCCGGCACCGGCGCGCTGGGGCTGGAGGCCGCGTCCCGCGGCGCCGTCCGGGTGCTGGCGGTGGAGCAGGACCGGACGCTGCTGGCCGCGCTGCGCACCGCCTGCGAACGCCTGGGCGCTGCGGCGGTGGCGCTGCAGGGCGGCGACGGCCTGGCCGCGCTGTCGCGCGCCGCCAGCCACGAGGCCGGCGCGCTGGACCTGGTGCTGCTGGACCCGCCGTTCGCCGCGACCTGGTTCGAACCGATGCTGCGGAGCGCCGCGCGCGCGGTCGCGGCCTCGGGTTTCGTCTACCTGGAAGCGCCCCGCGCCTGGACCGACGCCGAACTGCGGCCCCTGGGACTGGTGCCGCACCGCTACCTGCGGGCCGGCATGGTGCATGCGCACCTGCTGCGTCCGCTGCCGGCCGCTGGCGGGAAGGGCGATGCCGCCGACGCCGTCGACGACGACGCGACCCGCGGAGCGAACCCGTGACGGCGACCGCGGCCGATGCCGCTCCGGCCGGCGGCCGCCCGTCCGCCACCGTGCGCGCGCTGGTGCTGGCCGTCTATGCCGGCACCTTCGATCCGGTCACGCTGGGCCACGAGGACATGATGCGGCGCGCGGCGCGCCTGAGCGACCGGCTGGTGGTGGCGGTCGCGCGCGGCCACCACAAGAACACGCTGTTCTCCTTCGAGGAGCGGGTCGAGATGGTCCGGGAAGCGACCGCCGGCACGGCGGGCGTCGAAGTGAAGGCGCTCGACGGGCTGCTCAAGCATTTCGTGGACGCGATCGGCGCCACGGTGCTGGTGCGCGGCATGCGCAGCGCGACCGATTTCGACTACGAACTGCAGATGGGCGGCATCAACCGGGTGCTGATGCCCGGCGTGGAAACCGTGTTCCTGATGCCCAGCGACGAGACGCGCTTCATCTCGGGCACGTACGTGCGGGAGATCGCCCGCCTGGGCGGGCCGCTGGAGCGCTTCGTCTCGCCCGCGGTGCGGGACCGCCTGCAGCAAAGGCTGGCGGGCTGACCGCGGCCCGCCGCCGGCCCTGCTCCCGGGGAGGAAGCCGCGCCGGGCGCCCGCGTCAGGGCTGCGCGATCTCGTCCGCCTGGTTGGTGCCGATGCGCTGGTCGCCCTGCCGGATGGTGTCCTGGCCCGCCTCGACCTGTTCTTCCACGCTGGCGTTCGACGACAGGGCGTTCTCGCGCGCGATGTCCGCGTCGCCGTCGTCGGTGAAGGGCATGTCGGCGCTGACGTGGATGATGTCGTGCACGTAGCGCAGCTTGCGCAGCGCGCCCTCGGACAGCGCGAACGGGTAGGCATCGTCCTGGCCCAGGCTGCGGTTCAGGCTGTTGAGCATGAGCGTCACCGGGATCCACTGCTTGACCAGATCGTCGAAATCGACTTCGGACGACTTGAACGGGCTGGTCACGCCGTCCTCGGGCAGCGGCGCGCTGCCGGGCACCACGACGCTGGTGTGGTAGGCCGCGGCGGTTTCCAGCAGGTCCACCATGTGCAGGTAGTGCGCCCAGGTTTCCGCCCAGTCTTCCCACGGGTGGGCCGTGGCGTAGACGCTGACGAAATCCTGCTGCCATTCGTCGCCGTGCTGGCGCGCGTAGTGCAGCTTCAGGGCCTCCTGGTAATCGAACGATTCGTCCCCGAAGACCTCGCGGAAGGACTGCGTGTTGTTCTGCTCGCGGATCAGCCGGTCCCAGTAGTAGTGGCCGCTCTCGTGCCGCAGGTGGCCCAGCAGGGTGCGGTAGGGCTCGTGCAGCTCGACCCGGCGCTTCACGCGCTCGTCGTCGTCGGCCTCGATGACGTTGAGCGTGATCAGGCCCTGGTCGTGGCCGGTCATCACCGGCGGCTTGCCGGGGAGATCCTCCAGGAACTGGTAGGTGGGGGCGGGGGCGCGCAGGCTGCCGCCGTGGGTGGTGGTCGCGGCCAGTCCCAGGCGCGCCAGGGTATAGAACAGGCGCCGCTTGGCGACTTCGATCCGGTACCAGCGCTGCCGGTTGATCGGCGAGTCCAGGTCGGGCAGGAGCTTCGTCTGCCGGCACGACATGCACAGCGCCTCGGGGTCGTCTTCCTCGACGCTGAAGTTGCAGGCCTGGTATTCGTTGTGGTTGTGGCACATGCGGTAGCGCGGCGCATGGCCTTGCGAGTCCTGCGTCCCGCCCACGCGCTCGTACAGACCGTCTTCCCCTCCGTCGACCGGTTTCAGGGCGCCGATGGTCAGCTGGTCGGGCAGGAAAGCCAGTCGGCATCCGCAGTTCAGGCACTGCACGTTCTCGAAGAACACCGGATGGCCGCAGTTGTCGCAGTTGAATATCTTCATGATCGCTCGATTCCAGGCCGCACGGGCCTCGTCATCAAAAAAGGCAGGTGGCGAATGATTTCGCCGGCCTGCCTGTCGTCCGGCCCGGGCGACTGCCCGGGCCGGATGCGCATGTCGTCGCTGCGTGTATTACGGGCGAACGGCGATGCTGTTGCGCACGTCGCGCACGTTCTTGGCTTCGCGGGCCAGGGCGCCTGCGCGGTCCTTTTCGGCCTGGCTCTTGGCGAAGCCCGACAGCTGCACGGTGCCGTTGAGGGTTTCGACGCTGATGGAGGTGGCGGAGACGGTCTTGTCTTCGGCGAACTTGGCCTTCACCGCGGTGGTGATGGCGGCATCGTCGACGTACGAACCCACGGTCTGCTGGTTGCGTGCGACCGAGCAGCCGGTGGTCACGATGGTGATGCCTGCGAGGGCTGCGAATGCGATGGCGCGTACGTATTTCATGATGAGTTCCTCAAGTCGTGTAATTGGATGGAAGCGTGCGGAGTTGAAATCCGGCCACAGGGTGCACCCGCCTGGGCCAGGCCAGAAACAGGGTCAGCGGTAGGGTACGGAGCGCGGTGGTAGATCGTCCGGCGCCCGATGGGCGGCGCCCGGCGAGGACTGAAGATTAGTGCGGGCGATTTCGGCGGAACTCTGGGCTGCGGAGATGAGCGAGAGGGCGATGCTCGATACCTGCGAAGACTTCATGGCCGCCACCACGATGCCGCCCACCGACAGCAATTTCCAGGGACGCACTACCACCAACGTGGCGCCGACGCCCGCAGCGACCGCCACCGCCTTCCAGGGACGGCGCTCGACATAGTCTTCGAGGAACGGCCGGCCCATCGACAGGATGGCGCGGGCGGGGTGGTACTCCCACCAGGTCTGGGCCATGTGCTTGGCGATCGGCCAGAAGGTGGAGGTGCTCCCGTGGGGCACTGGGTCCTCGAAGGAATCCTGCGCGTGCCCGGCGGCGCGTTCGACTTCCAGGGCCGCGGAGGACATCGCGCCCGCTTCGGCCGCCGGGGCAGGAACCGCCACGCGGCGTCCCTGCACCATCTGCACCCGTGCCGATACCGGACCGCGTCCCGGCTTCCTGCGTGCGGAGAACTGGTCGATCAGCGCCTGGCGGTTCAGTTCGAGCCGCGCCTTGGCGGAGATTTCCGGAGTGCTGGAATCGTTCATTGTTGTTCTCCAGCGTGCTTCAGGGCATCGACGTCGGCATTGATCTGGGATTTGATGACCGCGAAGCGGTTGGCCGTCAACGGCTTCTTCGCATAACCGAAACCGACGAGCGCCGCAACCAGCGGAATCGCCGGGACCACTGCTAGGGACCAGTGGAACGCGCCGTGGACGCCGCCCAGCATGGCCGCGACGCCCGCCAGGATGAGGAAGATCAGGGCCGCGACGCCCACGACCGCCCAGGCGATTGCTTTGTAAAGGACTTCCTTGCCCGCATCCGTGACTTCCTCCTGCACCAGGCCGACATAGCCCGCCACGTGTTCGGCAAGCAGGTCGGGCCGTCGTATCAGCACGGAGAAGATGGGATGCAGCATGGGCGGTCAATCGTGAGAAAACAATGCAGGGATTCGCCGCGCGGCGGCCGGCGACTGGCCGGACCGCCGCGCAGTTCGCGGATCAGTAACGGTTGCGGTTGTTTTCGCGGGTCAGCAGCAGGATGGCGGCGGCGATGGCCGCGCCGGTCGCGGCGGCGATCAGCACCGAGCGCACCGGCTGGTCGGCCACGTAGCGGCCGGTCACGTCGGCATAGCGGTTGATCTGCTGCTGCGCGCGGCTGGCGGCGTCGGAGGCGTAGTCGATGCCGCGCTGGGCCACGTTCTCGACGTTCTTGCTGATGTTCTTGATCTTCGGCTGGACGCTGTCCTGCAGTTCGCGCACCTTCCGGCCTGCCTTGTCCAGGGTATCGTTGGCGAAATCGCGGGTCGATTCGACCGCATTGTCGGCACCCTTGAGGACGTCGTCGGCTGTGTTGTTGGCCTTGTTCGCGATGTTGGACATGGAGGAGCTCCTTTGAGGATAGTTGTGGAAACGAAACCGCCCGTTGGGACTGGCAGGGCGGAAGGAGCCAGAGTTTCAGCCCCTGCGCATCAGGCTGGCCACGAAGCTGACGATCGCCATCACCAGGAAGATGAAGAACAGGATCTTCGCGATGCCCACCGCGCCTGCGGCGATGCCGCCGAATCCGAAGACGGCGGCGATGAGCGCGATGACCAGAAAGACTACGGCGTAGTGCAACATGTTCCATTCCTTCCAAAGCGGCATCCCGGGCGGGATGGCATCGGGCGTTCGAAGTGAATCGCCTGGCTGGTAGATTAATGAGACATGCCCTCCGGCTCGATAAGCACCCGGCGCGATGCGCTGTCAGTACGCAAGGCTGGCCCCTGTAGGAGTGAGCCGACAGGCTTCGGGGCGATTCAGGACGTGCGCGGCAGCACCGCTTTCACCGTGGTTCCGGTGCCGATGACGGAGTCCAGCGACAGTTTCCCGCCCAGCGCCTCCACCCGGTGGCGCATGCCCGCCAGGCCGTGGCTCGACGGGTCGATCGCCGTCGGATCGAAACCCTGGCCGTCGTCGCGCACCTGGACCTCGATGTAGTCGGCATAGGCATGCAGGGTGACCAGGACGTTCTGCGCCTGGGCGTACTTGCTGATGTTGGTGAGCGATTCCTGCACCAGCCGGTAGATCGTCAGTTCGGTCGATTCGTCCAGGCTGCACGGCTCGATGTCGGTGGCGATCTGCAGGCCGGAGTGGTCCTGGAATTCGCGGGTCAGGATCTCCAGCGCCGCCAGCAGCCCGAGGTTCGACAGCGACGAGGGGCGCAGGTCCTCGATGATGCGGCGCTTCAGCGCGATGCCGCTGTTGAGCGTCTGCGCCAGATGCTCGATGCGCTCGGCGACCTCGGGCGAGTCGCCGCCGACCCGCGACTTGAGGCGCGCGACGTCGAGCTTGGCGGCGGTCAGCAGGGAGCCCAGCTCGTCGTGCAGTTCGCGCGCCAGGTGGCTGCGTTCGTCCTCGCGGATCTGCTGCAGATGGGTCGCGAGTTCGGCCAGCGACGCGGTGCGTTCGCGCACCTGCTCGCCGAGGCGGTCGCGCTCCTTCTCCAGCGCCTCCTGCTCGCGCTGGCCGAAATACTTGAGCGCCTGCGTCTGCCGCAGGTACATGAAGAAGGCCAGCAACGCCACCACCGCCACCAGCGCGATGCCGATGCGCGAAAGCACCAGCGACTGCCGGATCTGCGCCTGCGCCAGGAGGAGATCGTTGCGTTCGAGCCGCAGCAGCTCCTTGCCGCCTGTCCGGATCTCCTCCATCTGGCGGCGCCCGATGTCGGTGTCGATGACGAAGCGCCACGCATCCTCCTGGTCCTGCTTGCGCAGCCGGATGCTGAGATCCATCTCGGAGAGCTTGCGTGTCACCGCCTGCGACAGGGCGATGGCCTGGGTTGCCTCGCGCGGCGAATGGTCGTAGAGCAGGTGCAGTTCGCGCAGCGTCTCCTGCAGGGCCTCGACGGCGCGGGTGTAGGGCGCAAGGTAGCTGGCGTCGCCGGTCAGCAGGTAGCCTCGCTGGCCGGTTTCCGCATCGAGCACCTGCAGCATCAGGCGCTGCACCACGTTGCGCGAGCGCTGCTGGACTTCCATCGCCCGCACCGCGCTGGTTGAGCGGTAATAGCCGGTTTCGTTGATGCCGATCATGACCACGGCGGCCAGGCACGCCAGCGCCATGCTGACCGTGGCCTTGGAAATATGAAACCGCCAAATAGCCAAGGCCGGACTCCAGGGAAATAATCGTCAATAATCGACGTACACATGGATCATGTGTCGCAGCCGGATCGTATATCTACGCAGGCATTGTGCCCACGGCGCGGAAGTTCCCAAAGAAAGATGGTGAGATGATCAAAATCGGAATCGTCGACGACCATGCGATCGTGCGGTCAGGTCTCAAGCAATTCTTTTCCGACCATGTCGACCTGCGGGTGGTGGGCGAAGCCTCGAACGGACGCGAAGCCATCGATCTCATCCGCACCACCGAGATTGACGTGCTGGTGATGGATCTGTCGATGCCGGGCCAGACCGGCCTCGACGCGCTCGGCATGATCCGCGCCAAGGCGCCCGATGTGGGCATCCTGATCCTCAGCGGCTACCCCGAGGAACACTACGCGATGAACCTGATCCGTCAGGGCGCGAGCGGCTACCTCAACAAGGAATGCGACCCGATGGACATCGTCAACGCGATCCGCACGGTATCGCTGGGACGCCGCTACATCACGCCCGCGGTCGCCGACCTGCTGGCGCAGCAGCTCAACCGCAAGGACGACGCGCCGGCGCACGAGCTGCTGTCGGAGCGGGAGTTCCAGGTGTTCCTGAAGCTGGCCAAGGGCGAGACGGCGGGCGACATCGCCAAGTCGCTGTCGCTGAGCGTGAAGACGGTCAGCACCTACCGCACGCGCCTGATGGAGAAGATGAACCTTACCTCCAACAGTGACCTGACCTACTACGCGCTGAAGAACAAGCTCATCGATTGATGGGCGCGGCCGGTGGCCTGGCGGCCGCCAGACGGTTCGGTTCCCGCGGGCCGTACCGACTCCCGGACGGGAGTCGGTACGGCCCGCGGTTCGTCGGGCGTGGCGGTCGGCCTGCGGCCGCGACCCGTCCCGGGCTGGGAATCAGGAGCCGGTATCCTGCATGAACCGGTTGCTGTGCTGGATGCAGTAGTCCACCAGGGCGTCGATCTCGTTGGACTTGTCGAACACCGCATCCACGCAGAGCTGCGCGCACCGGGTGCGGACGTCCGGAGTGGCGTAATTGCTCAGGACCACCAGCTTCTGGTCGGCATTGCGCTTGCGGCAGGCGGACAGGATGCCCAGGCCGCTGCCCTGCTTGAGGAACAGATCGACGATGGCGAGGTCCCATCCTTCGGGATTCGCGAGCAGCCACGCGCGGCCTTCGTCTTCCGTTTCGGCGATGCCCACGGTCTCGATGCGCGCCAGTTCCTCGAGAGTACCGATCAGGTTTTCCCGAATGGTGGCGTTGTCTTCGACGATATAGGTTCTGAGTGCCAAGGGGTGGTCGTCCAGACTGCGGGACAGGTACGAAGGGCGTCGAAACCGGTGCGGGCAACCGATATCTTGCATGGAATCTATCTGGTTCCACCGTGACATCATGCCAGCGATATATCGTCCAGTGGGTCGGCCTTATCCTACGATGGGACGCGGAATCTGTAGGTTTGTGCTGACGGATCCTGGGGCAGGACGCCGATCGCGAGGCTGTCTCCCGTCCTGCACAGTGCATTGCTCGCCCCTGTGCCACGCATGATCCTGTACTGCGGCGGCGGCCCGCAGCGCGGGACAGGCAACGACTCCTGCGGCATCTTCCTGCCGCACCTCCCCGCGACGCCATGCCACCCATTTTCGCCTCCGCCCCCGCCACCGGGGCTCCTGACAACCATCCGGGGCCTGCCGGCGGAAAGCGCGGCGGTCGCCGCGGATGGCGCAGGCTGCTGCTGGGCGTTCTCGCCTTTCTGGTGCTGCTCGCGGTGGTCGTCGCGTTCTTCCCGTGGGACCTGCTGCGGGGGCCGGTCAACCGCTACGTGAGCGAGAAGACTGGCCGTCGCTTCGAGATCACCCGGCACCTGGACGTGAAGCTCGGGCGCACGGCCACGGTCCTGCTGGACGGCATCGAGTTCGCCAATCCGTCCTGGGCCCAGGACCCGTACCTGGTCCGGGCGGAGGGCGCCGAGATCGAGGTGCGGCTGTGGCCGCTGCTCCGGCGCGAGGTGGTGCTGCCGTCGGTGAAGCTGCGCTCCCCGGAAATCGGGCTGCAGATGGAGCCGGACGGCCGCAAGACCTGGGCGTTCGACCCGAAAACGTCGGGCGACGGCGCCACGCCGGACGTCGGGAGGTTGCAGATCGACAACGGCCGGCTGCATTTCATCGCTCCCGACAAGGGCGCCGACATCCGGGTGGATATCCAGCTGCGGGAGCAGGCCGATGCCCGGCTGCCGCTGCATTACGAGGCCAAGGGCACCTGGCAGAAGCAGCCGTTCTCCGCCACCGGACGGACCGGCGGCGTGCTGCAGCTCACCAACCTGGCGGAAGCGCCGCCGTTCCCGCTGGAGATCGACGCCACGGCCGGGCAAACGCATTTCGACGCCAAAGGAACTATCGGCAGCCTGGCGACCCTGGAAAACATCTCCGCCGACGTGCGGATGCGCGGCCAGAGCCTGTCGGACCTCTACGGCTACCTGGGCGTGGTGCTGCCGACGACGCCGCCCTACGCGGTCCGGGCGCATGTCGAGCAGCAGGTCGGACTCTGGAAGGTCACCGGCCTGCAGGGCAAGCTCGGCAGCAGCGACATGTCCGGCGACCTGCAGTACGACCAGCGGCAGAAGGTCGGCAAGCTGTCCGGAAGCCTGGTGTCCGAGCGGCTGGACTTCAACGACCTGGGGCCGATCGTCGGCATGGCGCCCTCGGCGACCCGGGGGAGTCGGCAAACCGCCGCCGGAGCGGTCCCCCGGCCGGCCGCGGGCCGGACCGCGGAGGCGCGGAAGGCGCAGCGCGCGGGCAAGGTGCTGCCGGCGACCGCGCTGGACTTCGGCCGGCTCTCCGCGATGAACGCGGACGTGCGCTTCGATGCCAAGCGCATCCAGAACATGGAGCAGTTGCCGCTGCAGAGCCTGCGCACCCATGTGGTCCTGGACGGCGGCATCCTGCGGCTCGACCCGCTGGACATGACGGTGGCGGGCGGCAAGGTGGACGGCACCCTGCGCATCGACTCGGCGCGCACGCCGGCCGGCATCGCCATCGACGTCAAGGGACGCGGCATGCAGCTCAACCGGCTGTTCCCCAGCATCGAGCGCACCAAGAGCAGCCTGGGCGAGCTGACCGCGCGGATCAAGCTCGAAGGGCAGGGCGGCTCGGTGGCGCAGCTGCTGGGCAATGTCTCGGGCGCGGTGGGCGTGCTCACCGGCAGCGGCCGGTTCAGCAACCTGCTGATGGAATTCATCGGGCTCGACGGCGGCGAGGTCATCCGCTTCTTCGTGAGCGGGGACCGCGAGGTGCGTCTGCGCTGCGCGGCCGCGGCGTTCGACGTGAAGAAGGGCGTGATGACCAGCAAGACGATCGTCTTCGACACGAGCGACACGGTGGTGTACGGCGAGGGCCGGATCGACCTGGGCGACGAGACGCTGGCGCTGGTGCTGCGGCCCCAGCCGAAGGATGTGAGCATCCTGAGCCTGCGCTCCCCGCTCAAGATCGGCGGCACCTTCGGCGATCCGTCGGCCTTCCCGGACAAGGGTGCGCTGGCGGGGCGGGCGGCCGCGGCGGTGGCGCTGGGGCTCATCAACCCGTTGCTGGCGCTGGCGGCCACGGTGGAAACCGGTCCCGGCAAGGATGCCGACTGCGGCCAGGCGCTGCGCCAGACTCCGGCCCCCAAGCCCGCCGCCAAGTGAGTCGTCGCGGCTCCGGCCGTGCCCGGCCGGACCGGTCCGCTACCGGGACGCCGGCGGATCCGGGTGATGGTCGCCGCAGACCGGGCAGGCCGGATCGCGGCCGATGCGGATGTCGCTCCACTCCATCCGCCGCGCATCCAGCATGAGCAGGCGGCCGTCCATCGGCCGGCCCACGCCCATCGCGATCTTCAATGCCTCGGCCGCCTGGGTGGTGCCGATGATGCCCACCAGCGGCGCGAAGACGCCCATGGTGGAGCAGGCGACTTCCTCGGGCGCCTGGTCCGGCGGGAACAGGCAGGCGTAGCAGGGCGACCGGTCGGCGTGCAGCCGGTAGACGCCCACCTGCCCGTCGAAACCCAGCGCCGCGCCGGCGACCAGCGGAATGCCGGCCCGCACGCAGGCCGCGTTCACCTGCTGCCGGGTGGCGAAGTTGTCGCTGCAGTCCACCAGCACGTCGGCTTCCGCGGCGATGCGCTCCAGCAGTGCGGGCGTGGCCCGTTCGCGCAGGCAGCGGATGTCGGTCGCGGGGTTGAGCGCATGGGCCGCGGCGGCGGCGGAGTCCACTTTCGGTTCCCCGACGCGGGCGGTGGCGTGGGCGATCTGGCGCTGCAGGTTGGTCAGGTCGACCGCGTCGTCGTCCACCAGCGTCAGCCGGCCGATGCCCGCGGCCGCCAGATAGAGCGCCACCGGCGATCCGAGGCCGCCCGCGCCGATGACCGCCACGTGCGTATCGAGGGCCCGCTGCTGGCCCTCGATGCCGATGTCGTCCAGGAGGATGTGCCGCGAGTAGCGCAGCAGCTGGTGGTCGTCCATGCGGTGTGCGCGAGGCCGCGTCCTGCGGCCCGCGCAGGACGGCCGGGCCTCACTCGTCCTTCTTCTCGTCCTTGCGCTCGACCTGCAGGGTCTTGCTGGCGACCACGGTCTGGCCCTTGAGCTGGCGCAGCGCCTGCATGAGCTGGAAGTCGTCGGCGCTGCCGTATTCCGGCGGCTTGGCGCGCTCGGCCGGCGGCTTGGCGGATTCGGCCTCGAAGCGCTTGCGGGCGTCCTCTCGGGCCTTGTCGAGCGCCACGCCCTTCTTGTCCTCGGTCTGGCCGCTCATCAGGTGCTTCTCGAGGTCGGCCTCGCGGATGCGCAGGGCGGCCAGCGGGCTGCCTTCGGCGGTGTCGTCCACCAGCACGTCCGGCACGATGCCGGTGGCCTGGATCGACTTGCCGCTCGGGGTGTAGTAGCGGGCGGTGGTGATCTTCAGGCCGGTGTCGGGGCCCAGCGGGCGGACGGTCTGGACCGAGCCCTTGCCGAACGACTGGCTGCCCATGACGGTGGCGCGCTTGTGGTCCTGCAGGGCGCCGGCGACGATCTCGCTGGCCGAGGCCGAGCCTTCGTTGACCAGCACCACGACCGGCACCTTCTTGAGGGCGGCGGGCAGGCTGGTGAGCGGGTCGGTGCCGCGACGGCGCTGGTAGAACTCCGGCGCCGCCTTGTAGGTGAACTTGCTCTCGGCGAGCTGGCCGTTGGTGGAGACCACCGTCACGTCGGGCTGCAGGAACGCGGCGGAGATGGCGACGGCCGCGTCGAGCAGGCCGCCCGGATCGTTGCGCAGGTCGAGCACCAGGCCCTTGAGGTTGGGCTCCTGCTTGTAGATCTCGTCGATCTTCTTGACGAAGTCGTCGACCGTGCGTTCCTGGAACTGCGACAGGCGCAGCCAGGCGTAGCCGGGCTCGACCACCTTGCCGCGGACCGACTGGGTCTTGATCTCCTCGCGGGTGATCGTCACCGGGAAGGTGCGGCTCTCGTCCTTGCGGAACATGGTCAGCATGACCTTGGTGCCCGGATCGCCGCGCATGCGCTTGACGGCCTCGCTGAGCGCCAGGCCCTTGACCGCGGTGTCGTCGATCTTGGTGATCAGGTCGTTGGGCTTGATGCCGGCGCGGAAGGCCGGCGAGCCTTCGATGGGCGAGACGACCTTGATCAGGCCGTCTTCCTGCGAGATCTCGATGCCCACGCCGACGAAGCGGCCCGAGGTGCCCTCGCGGAATTCCTTGTAGCTCTTCTTGTCGAAGTACTGCGAATGGGGATCGAGGCTCGCGACCATGCCGGAGATGGCGTCGGTGATGAGCTTCTTGTCGTCCACCGGCTCGACGTAGTCGGTCTTGACGATGCCGAACACGGCGGCGAGCTGCTGCAGCTCTTCGAGCGGCAGGGGAGACATGGCGCCGCGCGCCACGGTCTGCAGCGAGACGGTGGTCAGCGCGCCGGCGACGACCCCGACGGAAATCCAGCTGGCGATCTTCAGTTTCTGGCCCATACAACCCTTGTTGTCCGATATGTGCGGATGTGTGCCACGCTATTGTGGCGCTTCCTTAACGCTTGGAGGGTATCCGTGGGCAACGGTTCCGCGATCCGCAGGGTCATCGCGAATAAATGTCCCTGCGGATCGCGCATCGCGCGGGCTCAGCCCCGGCCCTGGGCGGCGACGGCCGCGGCGGCCCGGGCGGCCGCTTCGGCGTCGCCCAGGTAGTAGTGGCGCAGCGGCTTGAGGTCCGCGTCGAGCTCGTAGACCAGCGGGATGCCGTTGGGGATGTTGAGGCCGACGATGTCGTCGTCCGAGATGCCGTCGAGGTACTTGACCAGCGCCCGGATGGAGTTGCCGTGCGCCGCGACCACCGGCCGCTTGCCGGAGCGCAGGGCGGGCGCGATCGCCTCGTTCCAGAAGGGCAGCACGCGGGCGACGGTGTCCTTGAGGCATTCGGTCAGCGGGATCTGCTCGGGCTGCAGCTTGGCGTAGCGGATGTCGGCGCGCTCGCTGCGCGGGTCGGCCGCGTCGAGCGGCGGCGGCGGCGTGTCGTAGCTGCGGCGCCAGACCAGCACCTGGGCGTCGCCGTACTGCTTGGCCATGTCGGCCTTGTTGAGGCCCTGCAGGTTGCCGTAGTGGCGCTCGTTGAGGCGCCAGCTGTGCACCACCGGCAGCCAGGTGCGGTCCATCTCGTCGAGGGCGTGCCACAGGGTGCGGGTGGCGCGCTTGAGCACGCTGGTGTAGGCCAGGTCGAAGTCGAAGCCCTCGGCGCGCAGCAGGCGGCCGGCGTTCTTGGCTTGCTCGACGCCGGTGTCGGTCAGGTCGACGTCGGTCCAGCCGGTGAAGCGGTTTTCCAGGTTCCAGGTGGATTCGCCGTGGCGAATCAGGACGAGCTTGTGCAAGGGGGGTTCTCCAGGTGGGGTGCGGCGGACGCGGAAGGCCGGCCGAAGCGGGGCGCGACGCGGCATTCTAAAATTGCCGGGTTTGTCCATCCAAGGAAGCCCGTGAATTTCATTATCGACAACTGGTCGCTCTTTCTCGTCGCCCTCGCCTCCGGCGGCCTGCTGCTCTGGCCGATGGTCCAGGGCGCGACCGGCGGATCGCTGCAGCCCAACGGCGCGGTGCAGCTCATCAACCGCGAGAAGGCGGTGCTGGTGGACGTCAGCGAACCCGACGAGTACGCCCGTTCCCACGCCGTGGGCGCGCGCAACGTGCCCCTGGGCGAGCTCGAGGCCCGCCTGCCGCAGGTGGTGAAGAACAAGGCGCTGCCGGTGCTGCTGATCTGCGCCTCGGGCGGCCGCGCGGCGCGGGGCGCGGCGGTGGCCAAGAAGCTGGGTTACGAGCAGGCCCAAGCGGTCGCCGGCGGGCTCAAGGCCTGGAAAGCGGCTAACCTGCCCATCGCGGCCGACAAGGCCTGACCGGCCGGCGGCTCCGCGTTTCCCGTTCACCGTTCCTCGCGAGAAAGATCCCCCCGCATGCAGCCCGTCAAGATGTACACCATCGGTTTCTGCCCCTACTGCACCCGCGCCAAGCAGCTCCTGACCGCGCGCGGCGTGACCGAGATCGAGGAGATCCGCATCGACCAGGTCCAGGGCGAGCGCAACCGCATGATGGAGCTGACCGGCCGGCGCACCGTGCCGCAGATCTTCATCGGCGCGACCCACGTGGGCGGCTGCGACGACCTGGTGGCGCTCGACGGGCGGGGCGGTCTGACGCCGCTGCTCGAGGGTGCCGCGGACGCCTGAGGACGCGCGGGAGCCGTCATGGCCTGCCGGCATAATGCGGCGCGCCCTCCGGCTTCATTTTTCCCTCCCGATCAACCGAGCACGACCATGTCCGACCAGCAGCAAGAACAACCCGTATTCCAGATCCAGCGCGTCTACCTGAAGGACCTGTCGCTCGAACAGCCGAACTCGCCCGCGATCCTGCTCGAGCAGGAGCAGCCCAGCGTGGACATCCAGCTCGGCGTGGACGCGCAGCCCGTGGCCGACGGCATCTTCGAGGTGTCGGTGACCGCCACCGTGCAGACCAAGGTCAAGGACAAGACGGTGTTCCTGGTCGAGGCCAAGCAGGCCGGCATCTTCGAGATCCGCAACCTGCCCGAAGAGCAGGTCGCGCAGATCATGGGCATCGCCTGCCCGCAGATCGTCTACCCGTACCTGCGCGGCAACGTGGCCGACGTCATCCAGCGCGCCGGCTTCCCGCCGGTGCACCTGGCCGAGATCAACTTCCAGGCCATGTACGAGCAGCAGCAGGCCCAGGCCGCGGGTGGCCAGCCGGCCACGCTGCCGCAATAAGCCTTGCGGTTTTTCGGCCTCGGGCGCACGTGCCGCGTGCGCTGCATGCTATGAAAATCGTAGTGCTCGGTGCCGGTGCCTGGGGCACCGCCATCGCCCTCGCCGCCGCCGCGCGCACACCGCCCGGCGGCGTTGTCTTGTGGGCCCGCGACGCGCGGCAGGCCGATGCGATGCGCGCGGCGCGCGAGAACGCCCGCTACCTGCCGGGCGTGGCCTTGCCGCCCGGTCTGCAGGTGGCGTCGGACGACCCGGTGGCGCTGGCGGAGACCGCCGGCCTGGTGGTGATCGCCACGCCGACGGCCGCGCTGCGCGGCATGCTGGCGCGGCTGTCGCACCTGCGGGCGCCGGTGGCCTGGCTGTGCAAGGGCTTCGAGACCGGCACCGGCGGGGCGCCCGAAGGCGGCGTCGCCGGGCCGATGCCGCACGAGGTCTGCGCGCAGGTCGCGCCGGCGCTGGCGGCCGGCGCGCTCAGCGGGCCGAGCTTCGCGCTCGAGGTCGCGCGCGGCCAGCCGACCGCGCTGGTCGCCGCCAGCGCCCACGCGGCGGTGCGCGACGCGCTGGTCGCGGCCTTCCACGGACCGGCGCTGCGGGTCTACGCCAACGACGACGTGGTGGGCGTGGAGGTGGGCGGTGCGGTCAAGAACGTGATGGCGATCGCCACCGGCCTGTGCGACGGGTTGCGGCTGGGGCTCAACGCCCGCGCGGCGCTCGTCACCCGCGGGCTGGCCGAGATGACGCGGCTGGGCCTGGCGCTGGGCGCGCGGGCCGACACCTTCATGGGCCTGTCGGGCCTGGGCGACCTGGTGCTGACCGCCACCGGCGACCTGAGCCGCAACCGCAAGGTCGGCCTGCTGCTGGCCGAGGGCCGCACGCTGCGGCAGGCGGTGGATTCGCTCGGCCACGTGGCCGAGGGCGTCTACTGCGCCCGGGCGGTGGTGGCGCGGGCGCGGGGCCTGGGCGTGGAGATGCCGATCGCCGAGGCGGTGCTGGCCCTGCTCGACGGCCGGACGCGGCCCGACGACGCGGTGCGGGCGCTGATGGGGCGCGACCCGGTCGCCGAATCCTGAAACGCATCCTGCTATCGAAAAGAGAGCTTCCAGCGCAGGGAATGCCTGGGCTGGGAGCTCTTTCCTTCGCAGGGATGGAGCGATCTCAGCCCTCGGACAGCCGCTCCTTGACGTAGGACGGGCGGTCCATGTCCACGATCTCCACGCTCAGCTGCACCAGCATGCCGTCAGGGCGCGGCACGCGTTGGCGCAGCACCACCGCGATGCGTTCGGTCAGGGCCTGCTTGGCTTCGGGCGTGCGGCCGGACAGCAGCCGCAGCTGGGCATGCACGAAGGCGCGGGGGCCGGGCGCCGTGCCGATCCGCACCGTGTCGAGGGCGTAGGCGCGGGCCTTGAGGTCGGCTTCGGCCTGGATCTCGCCGCTCTCGAAGAGGCTGCGGTTGATCTCCAGCAGCGTGTCGTCGACAGCGAAGTCGGCCAGGTTGCGGGTGTATTCGAGGGTCAGGTGGGGCATGGGATGTCCGTCGGGAAAGGAAGGGTCGGGAAGGGGGAGAAAGCTCGCGTTCGGTCCGGCGGCCGGTCAATCGGCCGGCGCGAACTCGAGGTTGTCGATCAGCCGGGTGCCGCCGAGGCGCGCCGCGCCGAGCGCGACCAGCGGCGCCGACGCCGCGTCGGCGCCGGGGGCGGGGGCCTGCAGGTCGCTGCGGCGGCGCACCGTCAGGTAGTCGGGTTGCCAGCCGCGCGCCCGCAGCGCCTGCATCGCGTCGGCCTCCAGCGCCGGCAGGTCGCGCGCGCCGGCGCGCACCGCGTCGGCCAGGCCTCGCAGCGCCCGCGACAGGGCCACCGCCTCGGCCCGCTCGGCGGGCGACAGGTAGCCGTTGCGCGAGGACAGCGCCAGGCCGTCGTCGGCGCGCACCGTGGCCCCGCCGACCACCTCGACCGGCAGGGCGAACTGCCGCGCCATGTGGCGCAGCACCAGCAGCTGCTGGTAGTCCTTCTGCCCGAAGACCGCGACGTGCGGCTGCGCGCACTGCAGCAGCTTCATCACCACCGTGCAGACGCCCGCGAAGAAGCCGGGGCGGAAGGCGCCTTCGAGGATGTCGGCCAGCGCCGGGTCGGGCGCGATGCGGAAGGTCTGCGGCTCGGGGTAGAGGTCCTCCTCGCGCGGCGAGAACAGCACGTCGCAGCCCACCGACTCCAGCCGGGCGCAGTCCTGCGCCCAGGTGCGCGGGTAGGTGTCGAAGTCCTCGTGCGGCAGGAACTGCAGCCGGTTGACGAAGACGGTGGCGACGACGGCGTCGGCGAGGCCGCGCGCCTGCCGTACCAGCGCCAGGTGGCCGTCGTGCAGGTTGCCCATGGTCGGGACCAGGGCGGTGCGGTTGAAGCGCTCCAGGTGGGCGCGCAGCTCGGGGATGGTGTGGGCGATGAACATGGCGGGCGGTAGAAAGGGGAGAAGGCGTATCGGCGCACGACCGGGCCGCCGCGCGGCGAAGTCCGCCGAGGATAGCGGCGCGCGCCGGCCCGGCGGCTACCAGGCGTGCAGCGCGTCGTCCGGGAAGCCGCCGTCCTTGACCGCCCGGACGTAGGCGGAGATGGCCGCCTGCACGCTGTCCCGGCCGGCCATGAAGTTGCGCACGAATTTCGGCATGCGCCCCAGGTTCATGCCCAGCATGTCGTGCAGCACCAGCACCTGGCCCGCGGTGGAGCGGCCGGCGCCGATGCCGATGGTGGGGCAGTGGCGCAGTTCGGCCGTCAGCGCGGCGGCGAGCGGCGCGGGCACCATCTCCAGCACCAGCATCGCCGCGCCCGCGTCCTGCAGCGCGTGGGCCTGCTGGCGCAGCAGCGCGCCGGCGGCGTCGCCCTTGCCCTGCACCCGGTAGCCGCCGAGCGCGTGCACCGTCTGCGGCGTCAGGCCGAGGTGTCCGCAGACCGGGATGCCGCGCTCCACCAGGAAGCGCACCGTCGCGGCGGTCCAGCCGCCGCCTTCGAGCTTGACCATGTGGGCGCCGGCCTCCATCAGCACGGCCGCGCTGCGCAGGGCCTGCTCGGGCGATTCCTGGTAGCTGCCGAAGGGCAGGTCGCCGACGATCCAGGCGGTGCCCTGCGCCCGGCGCAGGCCGCGCGCGACGCTCTCGGTGTGGTAGCGCATGGCGTCGAGCGTGACGCCCACGGTGCTGTGCAGGCCCTGGCAGACCATGCCGAGCGAGTCGCCGACCAGGATGCACTCGACGCCGGCCGCGTCGGCGATGGCGGCGAAGGTCGCGTCGTAGGCGGTGAGCATCGCGATCTTCTCGCCGCGGGCGTGCATGTCGGCGAGCCGCGGCAGGCTCAGCGGCTTGCGGGCCGCCGGCGCGCCGGCCGGCGGCAGGGTGCCGTAGGGCGTGGCGCCGTCGCCGGGCGGGAGGGGAGCGGGGGAGGAGGGCGGTTGCATCGGGAGATCCTGGGGTTCGGCTTCAATGTCTCTTTGTCTTCCGGCGGGGGGATCGCGTCGGGGCCGGGCGGGCCTCAGCCGGCCGGCGGCGCCAGGATGGCGGGCGCCGCCGGCGCGCAGCGCGCAGGATAGCCGCGGCTGAAGCGCGGGCCGCCGCCGACGGCCGAGGCATCGGAGGAGAGGCGCGGGCGGGGCGTCGGTGCGGAAGCGGTCATGGCGGCGGATCGGCGTCCGGCGCGGCGGCCGGCGGCGTGGGGAGGGCGTTGCGGGGGCGGCGCTAGACGGGCGTGTAGGCCAGCCGGACGTAGATGGGGGCGAAGGCCTCGGCCTGGGTGATCTCGATCAGGGTCTCCTTGGCCAGTTCCAGCAGCGCGATGAAGGTCACCACCAGCACGGTGCCGCCGCGCGAGGGGTCGAACAGCTCCTCGAACTCCACGAAGCGCCGGCCCTGCAGCGTGCGCAGCACCGCGGTCATGAAGTCGCGCACGTGCAGCGTTTCGCGGGTGATGGTGTGGTGGCGCGCGACCTTGGCGCGCTGCAGGATGCGGGCCCAGGCGGCGCGCAGGTCCTCCGGGTCCACCGCGGGCAGCGGCGCGTCCATGCCGCGGTCGAAATGCGCCTGCGCCGTGAGGAAGTCGCGGCCGGCCTGCGGCAGGGCCTGCAGGCGGGCGGCGGCCAGCTTGATCTGCTCGTACTCCAGCAGCCGGCGCACCAGCTCGGCGCGCGGGTCCTCGGGCTCGGCCGCGTCGGCGCTGCGCTTGGGCGGCAGCAGCATGCGCGACTTGATCTCGATCAGCATCGCCGCCATCAGCAGGTACTCGGCCGCCAGCTCCAGGTTGCGGCTGCGGATCTCGTCGACGTAGCGGAGGTACTGGCGCGTCAGGTGCGCCATCGGGATGTCGAGGATGTTGAAGTTCTGCCGCCGGATCAGGTAGAGCAGCAGGTCCAGCGGTCCCTCGAAGGCGTCGAGGATGACCTCCAGCGCATCGGGCGGGATGTAGAGGTCGGTCGGCAGGACGAACAGCGGCTCGCCGTAGAGCCGGGCGACGGCCGCGTCACCGTCGTCGGCCCGCACGGACCGCGCGGACGCCGCCGCCTCGCGATCGTGCACGGCGGGATCGGCGGTGGAGTCGTCCATCAGGCGGCGCGCACCGGCGTGCGGGCGGGCGTCGGTGCGTTCCGGAGGCCCGTCACGGCGGCTCAGCGCGCGTCGTCGGCGTCGCTGTCGGAATCGTTGCCGGAGGTGCTCTGGTAGACGTAGGGCTTCTGGGCGACCTGGCCGTCGCGGTACTCGCGCCACGAGCTGCGGTCCACGTTCTTGTCCCACAGCAGCGCGCGGCCGGCGAGCTGCTCGGCCTCGAGCGACGGGTTCGCGGCCTTGAGGCCGTTGATGAAATCCGTGGCGTCGGAGGTGTAGTGGGTGCGGGCGAAGAAGGGCATGGCGGAACCGTGAACCAGGTGGGGGCGCGATTTTACCGCCCCGGTCCGCGGCGGACGCTGCGGTAGAGTGCCCGTTCCGAAGCCGACGACCGAAAGGATGCGCATCCATGAACACCTCCCCTGCCACGGACGGCCCGCGCGGACGGCGGGCGCGGCGCATCCTGGGCCTCCTGGGCGGCGCGCTGGCCTGTGCGGCGGCGGCGGTCGCGCTGTCGGGCTGCGACAACCAGCGCATCGACAGGCTGGAGGAAGGCGTCGCCACCGAAGCCGACGTGCGCCGCGAATTCGGCGAGCCGGAGCGCGTCTGGCCCGAGGCCGGCGGCGCGCGCACCTTCGAATACAACCGCCAGCCGGCGGGCGCGCGCAACTACATGGTCACCCTCGGCGCCGACGGCACCATGACCGCGTTGCGCCAGGTGCTGACGCCGCAGAACTTCGCGGCCATCGTCCCCGGCATGCCGGCGGCCGAGGTGCGGCGGCGGCTGGGCAAGCCGATGAGGATCGCGCCCTTCCCGCTGAAGCAGGAAACCGTCTGGGACTGGCGCTACCTCGAGACGCCCACCACCGCGATGGTGTTCTCCGTGACCTTCGGCCCCGACGAGCGGGTGCTGCGCACCGGCAGCGCCCCCGATCCGGAGCAAAGCCGGGGCTGAGGCTCCGGGGTCCGGAGGCGGAAGTGCGGCATGCGCGCCACGCGCGCCGGGCATGGATGCGACCTGTCACCACTTCCCGCGGACAAAGGATCTATAACCACGACGGGACGCTGGCCTTTCGCCGGCGTCCGCCATTTCGCAAAGGAAACTGCATGTCGATCATCGGAACCATCCTCATCGGGCTCGTCGTGGGCCTGCTCGCGCGGGCGCTCAAGCCCGGCAACGACAGCATGGGCTGGATACTGACCATCGTGCTGGGCATCGCCGGATCGTTCCTGGCCAGCTTCGTCGGGCAGCAGGCCGGCTGGTACGCGCCGGGCGAGGCCGCCGGCTGGATCGCGTCCGTCCTGGGCGCGGTCGTGCTGCTGGTGCTCTACGGCCTGGTCACCCGCAAGCGTTGATCGTCCCGGCGCCTGCTCCCCGTGCGCGGGAGCGGGCGCGGCGTGCGCATCAGCCGATCCGCATGCCGGGCGTGGCGCCGGGCCAGGGCTCCAGCAGGTGGATGCCCGGTTGCGCCTTGGCGTCGGCATGGCTGGCGGCCAGCACCATGCCTTCGCTCAGGCCGAACTTCATCTGGCGCGGCGCCAGGTTGGCCACCACCACGGTGAGCTTGCCCGCCAGCTGCTCCGGCGCGTAGGCCGAGGCGATGCCCGAGAACACGTTGCGGGTCCGGCCCTCGCCCACGTCCAGCGTGAGCTGCAGCAGCTTCTTCGAACCGGCGACCGCCTCGCACCGCACGATCCTCGCGATGCGCAGGTCGATCTTCGCGAAGTCGTCGATGGCGATCGTCGGCGCGATGGCCTCGCCGCCGGGCTCCGCCGACGCAGGTGGTGCGGAAGCGGCGGCGTCTGCTATCTTTTCGGTAGCTGCAGGCGAAGGTGCCGCCCGGGCCGGGGCCTCGAACAGCGCTTCCAGCTGCTTCGCGTCCACCCGCTGCATCAGGTGCTGGTAGGCGCCGATGGCGTGGCCGGCGCCCAGCAGGGTGCGGGCGTCCTCGGCGGCCAGGGGCGCCACCTGCAGGAACGCCTCGACCTGCGCGGCGAGCGCCGGCATCACCGGCTTGAGGTAGAGCGCCAGCAGGCGGAAGGCCTCGATGCAGGTGGTGCAGACGTCCTGCAGGCGCGCTTCCTGGCCGTCCTGCTTCGCCAGCTCCCACGGCTTGTTGGCGTCCACGTATTCGTTGACCCGGTCGGCCAGCAGCATGGTTTCGCGGATCGCGCGCGCGGTGTCGCGTTTCTCGTAGGCGTCGAAGACGGCGTCGGCCTGGGCGGCCAGCGTCTCCAGCAGCGCCCGGCCGTCGTCGCCCACGGCGCCCAGCCGGCCGCCGAAGCGCTTGGCCACGAAGCCCGCCGCGCGCGAGGCGATGTTGACGAACTTGCCCACCAGGTCGCTGTTGACCCGCGCCATGAAGTCGGCGGGGTTGAAGTCGATATCCTCGTTGCGGCCGTTGAGCTTGGCCGCCAGGTAGTAGCGCAGCCACTCGGGGTTCATCTTCAGCGCGAGGTACTTGAGCGGGTCCAGGCCGGTGCCGCGGCTCTTGCTCATCTTCTCGCCGTTGTTCACGGTGAGGAAGCCGTGCACGAAGATGCGGTCGGGCGTCTTGCGGCCGCTGAATTTCAGCATCGCGGGCCAGAACAGGGTGTGGAAGGTGACGATGTCCTTGCCGATGAAGTGCACCTGCTCGGTGTCCTCGGCGGCGATGTATTCCTCGAAGCTGCGCGCGTCGCCGTGCCGCTCGCGCGGGCCGCCCCGGTCGAACCAGTTCTTGAGCGAGGCGAGGTAGCCCACCGGCGCGTCGAGCCACACGTAGAAGTACTTGCCCGGCGCGTCTGGGATCTCGATGCCGAAGTACGGCGCGTCGCGGCTGATGTCCCAGTCGCCCAGGCCCTCGCTGGTGCTGCCGTCGGGGTTGGTGCGGACGGTGAACCACTCCTTGACCTTGTTGGCCACCTCGGGCTGCACGTGGATGCCGTCCTGCGTCCATCGCTCCAGGAACTCCACGCAGCGCGGGTCCGACAGCTTGAAGAAGAAGTGCTTCGAGCTTCTGAGCACCGGCGTCGCGCCCGACAGCGCGGAGTAGGGCGCGATCAGGTCCGTCGGCGCGTAGACGGTGCCGCAGACCTCGCAGTTGTCGCCGTACTGGTCCTTGGCGTGGCACTTGGGGCATTCGCCCTTGATGTACCGGTCGGGCAGGAACATGTTCTTCTCGGGGTCGAAGAACTGCTCGATGGTCTTGGTGTCGATCAGCGAGCCGCCGGGATTGGCCTTCAGGTCGCGGTAGATCTGCCGCGCCAGGGCGTGGTTCTCCGGCGCGTCGGTGCTGTGCCAGTTGTCGAAGGCGATGTGGAAGCCGTCGAGGTATTCCTTGCGGCCGGCGGCGATGTCGGCCACGAACTGCTGCGGCGTCTGGCCGGCCTTCTCGGCCGCGATCATGATCGGCGCGCCATGGGCGTCGTCGGCGCCCACGAAGTTGACCTGCGCGCCCTGCATGCGCTGGAACCGCACCCAGATGTCGGCCTGGATGTACTCCATGATGTGGCCGATGTGGAACCTGCCGTTGGCGTACGGCAGGGCGGTGGTGACGAAGAGCTGGCGGCGCGGAAGCGCGGCCGGCGTGGCGGGGGCGGAGGCGGTCATGGGGCTTTCTTCCAGGCGGAACCCCTGATTTTATGAGGGCCGCAGGGGCGCTGTTTACACTGCGCCTTCGCACCGACGCCGCGCCGTCGCCGTTCCCGTCCGCTCCGAAAGAAGTCCCGTCCGATGCTCTCTCCCGATACCGTCCTGCACGCCCTCGCCTCCGTCGTCGACCCCGCCACCGGCCAGGACCTGGTCGCCTCCAAGGCGGTGAAGGACCTGCGGGTGCGCGGCGCGGACGTGTCCTTCGGCATCGAGCTGGGCTACCCGGCCGCCCGCCGCGGCGCGGCGCTGCAGGCGGCGGCCGAGGCGGCGGTGCGGGCGCTGCCCGGCGCCGGCGCGGTCGAGGCGCGGGTCGCGAGCCGCATCGTGGCGCACTCGGTGCAGCGCGGCCTGCAGCCGATGCCGGGCGTGCGCAACATCGTCGCGGTGGCCTCGGGCAAGGGCGGCGTGGGCAAGAGCACCACCGCCGCCAACCTGGC
>JAKOND010000257.1 GCA_022702125.1 Burkholderiaceae bacterium | reverse complement strand
GTCGGGGCGGGATCGGCCGGCGCGGACGCGGAGTCCGGTGCGCAGACCGCGTCCGGGGGCGCGCCGGCGAGCAGGCGCCGGCTCCGGGCGCCCGTGACATCGGCCAGGCTGGCCCGGCGCTCGCCGTGCGCCACCAGGGCAATGGTGGATGCCCGCTGGTCGATGCAGGCGGCGAGCCAGCGCAGGTTGCCGATGCGCTCCTCGGGGTCGCCGTCCTCGTCCAGCGGATGGAGCCGGTCCCAGTAGTCATCCACCAGCCCGGTGGCGAGTTCGATGCCGTCGGCCAGGCCCGCGAAGCCGCGCAGCCGGGCCCAGGCGTCGGTCAGCCAGCCGACCACCCGCAGGTCCTTGGACCGGGTCCGCAGCAGCGATTCGCAGCCGCGCGCCACGCCGGGCCAGTCGGCCGTCTTCAGCGCGGTCACCCACTCGCCCTGTTCCAGCGTGGGATCGTCCTCGCGGCGCATCTCCTGGATGGCGTCCATTTCGGGTGAGAACGACAGGTCGGCGCCGGTGGGCGCCTGGGCGGCGATCGGGGCGAGCAGGGGAGCGAGGTCCATCGGAGGCGGGCGGCTGTGCGGAAGGGAAACAAATTGTCGCAGCGCCGCATGTCGGTTTCGCGCATGCCCGACGACGCGCTACCGGCCGGTCAGGCCGCGCGCGATCACCAGGCGCTGGATGTCGCTGGTGCCCTCGTAGATCTGGCAGACGCGCACGTCGCGGTAGATGCGCTCGACCGGGAAATCCGCCAGGTAGCCGTAGCCGCCGTGCACCTGGATGGCGTCGGAGCAGACCCGCTCGGCGGCCTCGGAGGCGAAGAGCTTGGCCATCGAGGCCTCCTGCAGGCAGGGCAGGCCCGCGTCCTTGACGCTGGCGGCGTGCCAGACCAGCTGGCGCGCGGCCTCCACCCGGGTCGCCATGTCGGCGAGGCGGAAGGCCACCGCCTGGTGGTCGGCGATCGGCCGGCCGAAGGCGCTGCGGTCCTGCGCATAAAGCAGCGCGGCGTCGAGCGCGGCCTGCGCCATGCCGACCGCCTGCGCCGCGATGCCGATGCGGCCCGCCTCCAGGTTGCCGAGCGCGATGCGCAGGCCCTGGCCCTCGGCGCCGACGAGGTGGTCGGCCGGCACCCGGCAGTCCTCGAAGCGCAGCTGCGCGGTGTCCGAGGCGTGCTGGCCGAGCTTCTCCTCGACGCGCGCCACCACGTAGCCCGGCGTCGCGGTCGGCACCGCGAAGCACGAGATGCCCCGCTTGCCCGCCGCCGGGTCGGTCACCGCGAAGACGAGGGCGATGTCCGCAGTCGCGCCGCTGGTGATGAACTGCTTGTCGCCGCGCAGCGTCCAGGCGCCGTCCGCGTCGCGGGTGGCGCGGGTGCGGATGGCGGCGGCGTCGGAGCCGGCGTGGGCCTCGGTCAGGCAGAAGCAGCCGATCCGCCGGCCCTGCGCCAGCGGGCGCAGGAAGCGCTCCTTCTGCGTGTCGTCGCCGAAGGCGGCCAGGATGCCGCAGACCAGCGAGTTCTGCACCGCGACGATGGTCGAGGTGGCGCCGTCGGCGGCGGCGATCTCCTCGATCGCGAGCGCCAGCGACAGGCTGTCGAGCCCGGCGCCGCCCCAGCGCTCGGGCACCGTCATGCCCATCGCGCCGAGCTGCGCCAGTCCGTCGAGCGCCTCGCGCGGGAAGGCGCGCTCGCGGTCCCATCGCGCGGCGTGCGGCGCGATTCGTTCCCGGGCGTACTGGCGGACCGCGTCGCGGGTCAGGCGGTGGTCTTCGGAAAGATGCATGGCGTCTCCTGGAAAGCCGAGGGGAACCGGCGGGCCCGCCGGGTCAGTCCGCCCGCTCGACGGCCACCGCCGTGGCCTCGCCGCCGCCCAGGCACAGGCTGGCGATGCCGCGCCGCAGGCCGTGGCGGCGCAGCGCGTGCAGCAGCGTGACGACGATGCGCGCGCCGCTGGCGCCGATCGGATGGCCCAGCGCGCAGGCGCCGCCGTGGACGTTGACCTTGCCGTGCGGCAGGCCCAGCTCGCGCATCGCGGCCATCGGGACGACGGCGAAGGCCTCGTTGATCTCGTAGAGGTCCACCGTGTCCGGCGTCCAGCCCAGCCGGCGCCGCAGCCGGTCGATGGCGCCGGCCGGGGCGGTGGTGAACCATTCCGGCGCCTGGGCGTGGGTGGCGTGGCCGACGAGCGTCGCCAGCGGGCGGATGCCGCGCGCCCGGGCCGCCGAGGCGCGCATCAGCACCAGCATCGCCGCGCCGTCGGAGATGGAGGAGGAATTCGCGGCCGTCACCGTGCCGTGGCCGTCGGTGCGGAAGGCGGGCTTGAGCGTCGGGATCTTCGCCGGGTCGCACTGCATCGGCGTCTCGTCGGTGTCCACCCGCGCCGGGTCCGCGCCGCGGCGCGCGGACGAGGGGGGGAGGTCCACCGGCGCGATCTCGTCGCGGAAGGCGCCGTCGGCCACCGCCTGCCGCGCCCGGCGCACCGACTCGGCGGCGAAGGCGTCCTGCGCGGCGCGGTCGAAGCCGTAGCGCGCGGCGCAGTCCTCGGCGAAGCAGCCCATGAGCCGGCCGTCGAAGGGGCTCTGCAGGCCGTCGTGGAACATGTGGTCCAGCACCTGGCCGTGGCCGAGCCGCATGCCGGCGCGGGCCTGGGGCAGCAGGTAGGGCGCGCGGGACATCGACTCCATGCCGCCGGCCGCGACCGCCGCGCCGTCGTCCGGGTCGCCCGCCAGCAGCTGGTCGTGCGCCAGCATCAACGCCTTCATGCCGGAGCCGCACATCTTGTTGACGGTGGTGCAGGGCACCGTATCCGGGACACCGGCGCCGAGCGCGGCCTGGCGGGCCGGCGCCTGGCCCAGCCCGGCGGGCAGCACGCAGCCGACGAGGACCTCCGCGACCGCCCCGGCCGGCAGGCCCGACTGCGCCAGCGCCGCGCGCAGGGCGACCGCGCCCAGCTGCGGCGCGGTGCAGGCGGCGAGGGCGCCCTGGAAGCCGCCCACCGGCGTGCGCCGGGCGGCGACGATGACGACGGGGTCGGTGGCGGCGGTGGCGGACGGCATGCGGTGTCTCCGGGATTTTTCAGGCGATCGTTTCGGGCGGAAGCCAAGGTATCACCCGGGCTCGCAGCTCCTTTTTCGATAGCGTTCTCCTGGGGGGAGCGTTTCGGGCGGCGGCCGGCTGCAGGGCTCAGTCCCGCAGGTCGGCCAGCGGATGCGGGCTCGCGTGGCGCGGCCGGAAATGGTCGGCCACCAGCGCGGCCGGAATCTGCTCCAGGCCGGCGGGTTCCCAGCGCGGCGCGCGGTCCTTGTCGAGCAGCATCGCCCGGATGCCCTCGGGGAAATCGTGGTGGGCGCAGCAGGCCAGGGCGGCGTGGTATTCCAGCCGGAAGACTTCGGCCAGCGACAGGCGCGGCACCCGCTGCCACAGCGCGAAGGCCAGCGCCGCCGAGGTGGGCGAGCCCCGGGCGAAGCCAGCGGCGGCGGCGGCGAGCCAGGAATCGTCGGTCTCCAGCGCCCGCAGCCGGTCGGCGATGTCGCGCAGGTCCTCGCCGGCCATCAGCGATTCGATGGTGTCGTAGTGGCTGCGCAGCCGCGACAGCGGCCAGGCGTCGCGGTCGGCCGGAGGCGCCTGGTGGCGGTGCAGCAGGCGCGAGAGTTCGGCCCGGTCGGCCGGCGCGTCGCCCTGCCAGCGGGTGGCGGCGATGGCATCGAGTACGTCGTCCTTCTGCGCCTGGGCGATGCGGACGTCCGCCAGGCCGGCGAAGCGCGCGTCCGACGCGTTGAGCGGCGCGCCGGTCAGGGCCAGGAACAGGCCGGTACGCCCCGGCATTCGCCGCAGGAACCAGCTGCCGCCCACGTCCGGGAACAGGCCGATGGCGATCTCGGGCATCGCCCAGCGGCTGGCCTCGGTCGCCACCCGGTGCGAGGCGCCGGCCAGCAGGCCGATGCCGCCGCCCATGACGATGCCGTGGCCCCAGGCCAGCACCGGCTTGGGATAGGCGTGGATACGGTGGTCGAGGCGGTACTCCTGTTCGAAGAACGCCGCCGCATGCGGGTTGGGGCCGCCGTTCGCGTCGCGGATGCTGCGGTGGAGCTGCAGCAGGTCGCCGCCGGCGCAGAAGGCTTTCTCGCCCGCGCCCTGCAGCAGCACGCCGGCGATGCCCGGGTCCTGCGCCCACTCCTGCAAGGCGCCGTCGAGCGCCTGCACCATGGCCAGCGACAGGGCGTTGAGGGTGCGCGGCGCGTTGAACGTGGCAACGGCGAAGCGCGCCCCGCCGCCGGCCGCGGGGATTTCATCGAGCAGGACGACGGGCGCGTCGGCGGCATCGGCGGCGTCCGGCGCGCCGGACGGATCGGGGACAGCATTCATGGCGGAGGGGCGGAGGGGCGGAGGGCGCGGTGGCGATGCCGTCCATTGCGCCAGACCGGCAGGCGCTTGGCAACCCGGGACAACGCCTGCCGGCCGGGGAGCCGCCCGCTCGCGCCGTCTCAGGGCCTGCCGGCGTAGCGCTCGACCGCCGCGCCCTCGATCCGGTAGCCGCTGGCGCCCATCGACGAGCCGGTGCGCGCGGTGCGCAGCGTGCCGGCCACCCAGACGGTGTCCATCGCGCGCAGGCCCTCGGGCGATGCCTTGCCGGGGGCGGTGACGTGGATGATCTGGTTGGCCGGCGGCGGCGGGGTGTGGATGCAGGCGCCGAAGTAGGGCACGAGCAGGAACTCGGTGGCGCGGCCGTTCTTCGACTCCAGCGGCACCAGGTAGCCGGCGATGCGCAGCGGCTGGCCGTCGAGCGCGGGGTTGGCCGGGGCCTCGTCCCAGGCCTTGCGCATGCGGTCGAGCAGCGCGTTGGCGCGCGGGTCGCTGTCGTCGAGGGCGTTGAAGTCGGTGCCGCGGAAGCCGGCCATCGGGTCCCAGCCGGGCGCGACCAGCTCGTCCCACCGGGCCTCGCGGAAGCGGCCGAGCGCCGCGGGCGCCGGCGCGGACGGCAGGGTCCGGCGGGCCGTGGCGGCCGGGCCGTCGGCCGGGCCGGAGCCGGGCGTGGCGGGGGTGACGACCGAGGCGTCCTCGGCCGGCGCGCGCCGGGGCGAGGTGCGGTGGTCCAGCGTCCACAGCCCGCCGGCGGCGGCGCTCAGCAGGCCGAGCACGACCAGCGCGGCCCACCGCCGCGCGCCGCCGGAGCGGGGCGCGGCGGGCGGAGGTTCGGTCGGCGGAGGCGGGGAAGAGGGTTCCATGGTCGTCAACTCCGGGGAGAGAGGCCGTCCGCCAGCGACAGGCGGTAGGCGAAAAGGGCGGGCAGCACGCTGGCCGTCCAGCCGGCGGCGAGCAGCGCGCCCAGCAGCAGCCACTGCGGCGCGGTCGGCGGCCCGGCATGCAGCGCGATGCCGAAGCGCGCCTGCAGCCAGGGCGCCGCCAGCACGGTCGCGGCGGCGGTGGCCAGCAGGCCCAGCAGCATGCCGGCCAGCGTGGTCAGCACGCCCTCGGCGGCCAGCAGCAGAAGGATGTGGCGCGGCCCGGCGCCGACGGCGCGCAGAACGGCGAGCTCGCGCCGGCGCTGCTGCAGGCCGGCCAGCACCACCGACACCAGCCCCGCCAGGCTGACCAGCGCCACCAGCGCCGACATCAGCAGCAGGGCGCGCTCGCCGACGCCGACGATCGCCCACAGTTCGTCCAGCGCCACGCCCGGCAGCACCGCCAGCAGCGGCTCGGGCGCGTAGTCGCCCACCCGGCGCTGCACCGCGAACACCGCCGCGCGGTCTTTCAGGCCGACCAGCGCGGCGGTCACCTCGCGCGGCGTCAGGTCGAACTTGCGCAGCTGCTCCGGCCCGAAACGCACGCCCGGCATCGGCGCGCCGCCGGCCCAGCCGAGGTGGATCGCCTCCATCGCCGGCAGACCGATGTGCACCGTGCGGTCCGCCGGCGTGCCGGTGCGCGCCAGAACGCCGACGACGATGAACGGGAGGTCGGCATGCCCGGCGCGCGCCGGGCCGCGGGGGGCGCCCCGGTCGCCGGAGCCGTGATCGTCGTCGTCGTCGTGGCTGTCGCCATGGCTCAGCGCGATCCGCTGGCCGACGCGGTAGCCCAGCCGCGCCGCCACCTCGGCGCCGACGACCGCGTCGAACAGGCCGTCCGGGCGCTTGCCGGCCTGCAGCCGCAGCGCCTGCCGGTCGCCGTAGCGGACATGCTCGAAATACGCCGGCGTGGTCGCCAGCACCGGGAAGCCGCGGTGCGAGTCGCCCAGAGACAGCGGCACGACCCAGTCCACCTGCGGCCAGGCGGCGAGGTCCTGCACGCTCTGCCAGCGGATGTTGTTGGTGGCGCTGCCGAGGTGGAATACGGCGTGGAGCATCAGCGGGACCGGCCCGGTGCGCGCGCCCACCACCAGGTCGGTGCCCGACACCGCGTCCGAGAAGCCGGCGCGCACGTCGGTGCGGATGCGCTCCACGCCCAGCAGCAGCAGGGTGGACAGCGCGATCGACAGCACCGTGAGCAGCAGCGTCGCCCGGCGGTCCCAGGCGCTGCGCACGGCCAACGGCAGCAGCGCCCTCATGCGCCGGCCTCCGCCGCCACGGCCGCGCGGTTGAGGTCGGGCAGCGCCACCTGCCGCGCGAAGCGGCCGGCGACGCGGCGGTCGTGGCCGACGAAAACCAGCGCGCTGCGGCGCGCGGCGCAGGCGTCCAGCAGCAGGTCGAGGAAGGCGTCGCGCCGATCCTCGTCCAGCGCCGAGGTCGGCTCGTCGGCGATCACCAGCGCCGGCCCGCCGATCAGCGCGCGCGCCGCCGCCACCCGCTGCTGCTGGCCCACCGAGAGCGTGCGCGCCGGCTGCCGCCACAGCGCTTCGGGCAGGCCCATGCCGCGCAGCAGGGCGGCGGCCGCGTCGCGGACCGCTCCGGCGCCGGCTGCGGCCCGGGCGCGCGACGCGGAGAAGCGGCAGGGCAGCAGCACGTTGTCGATCGCCGACAGGTACGGCAGCAGGTTGAACTGCTGGAAGATGTAGCCCACCCGGTCGGCCCGCAGCGCGTCGCGGCGCGCCGCCGGCAGCGCGGCCCAGTCGCGGTCCTGCAGCAGCACCCGGCCCGCGTCGGGCAGCAGCACGCCGGCGCACAGCGACAGCAGCGTGCTCTTGCCGCAGCCGCTCGGGCCGTGCAGGAAGACGGCCTCGCCGGCCGCCACCTCGAAGCGTTCGATGTCCAGGCAGGGCGGGCCGCCGCGCGACCAGCCGAAGCGCAGGTCGCGCACCGCCAGCACGGGAAGCGGCCCGGCGTCCGCCGGCGGGAGGGGGCCGGGCGGGGAACGGGGGGACGGGGAGCGAGGGGGCATCGGAGGCATCATGGACATGACCGGCCGGCCCGGTCCGAGTTCCGGTGACAGTTGCAAGCAACTGAAGCGGGCGGTCGCCCGCATGGGCGGCGTGCCGGGGGGCATCACGGCGCTCCGTCCGACAACCGGCGCCCGGCGCGCGGCGCAATCTCGCGGGTCGAACCACTCGGCCTCCCCGGAGGATGCGACATGACGGACGACACGACCGACCGCGGCCCGCAGGACCGCACCCGCATCGATGTGCACCAGGACCACGAGGTCCGCCACTGGACCCGGGTGATGGGCTGCACGCCGGAGGAACTGCGCGAGGCGGTGGAGGCCGTGGGCGTGTCGGCCGATGCGGTGCGCCGCTACGTCGAGGGCCGCTGACGCCGTCCGTGCTCCGGGGCGGCGGACTCAGCCGGCCGGGCGTTCGTAGGTCGCGAAATCGAATGCCGTGCCGTCGGCGGCCACGTGGGATGCGCGCGCCGTCTCGGTCCAGCCGGCGCCGAGTTCGGGCGCGAAGGCGTCGCCCGCGATGTCGCGGCGGATCTCGGTGACCACCGCGCGGTGCGCCAGCGGCACCGCCTGGGCGTAGACCTGCGCGCCGCCGATGATCCACACCTCGGGGGCCTGCTCGCATATCCGTAGCGCGTGTTCGAGGCTGGAGGCGGGCTGCGCGCCGTCCTGCCTCCAGTCCGGCTGGCGGGTGACGACGATGTTGGTCCGGCCGGGCAGCGGCCGGAAGCGCGGTGGCAGCGAATCCCAGGTGCGGCGTCCCATGACGACCGGGCAGCCCTGGGTCCAGCGGCGGAAATGCGCCAGGTCCTCCGGCAGGTGCCAGGGCATGGCGTTGTCGCGGCCGATCACGCCGTTGGCGGCGCGGGCGAAGATGAGGTTGACGCGTCCCATGCGGTGCGTGCCCCTCAGACCGCCACCGGCGCCTTGATGGCGGGATGCGACCGGTAGTCGTCCACCGCGAAATCCTCGTACCGGTAGTCGAAGATCGACTCCGGCCGGCGCAGGATGCGCAGCGTCGGGTAGGGGAAGGGTTCGCGCGAGAGCTGCAGCGCCACCTGCTCCCGGTGGTTGTCGTAGATGTGGCAGTCGCCGCCGGTCCAGATGAAATCGCCCGCGTCCAGGTCGCACTGCTGGGCCACCATGTGCGTCAGCAGCGCGTAGCTGGCGATGTTGAAGGGCACGCCCAGGAACAGGTCGGCGCTGCGCTGGTAGAGCTGGCAGCTCAGCGTGCCGCGGCCGCCCGGCGCCGCGGGCGGCGCCACGTAGAACTGGAACAGCGCGTGGCAGGGCATCAGCGCCATCTTGTCGAGGTCGGCCACGTTCCAGGCGCTGACGACGATGCGGCGCGAGTCGGGGTTGCGGCGCAGGGTGTCGATCACCTGCGCGATCTGGTCGATGTGGCCGCCGTCGGGCGTCGGCCAGCTGCGCCACTGCACGCCGTAGACCGGGCCGAGGTCGCCGTCCTCGCGCGCCCATTCGTCCCAGATGGTGACGCCGCGCTCCCGCAGCCAATGGTTGCTCGACGAGCCCGTCAGGAACCACAGCAGCTCCTGGACGATGGAGCGCAGGTGCACCTTCTTGGTGGTGACCAGCGGGAAGCCCTCGGCCAAGTCGAAGCGCATCTGGTGGCCGAACACGCTGGTGGTGCCGGTGCCGGTGCGGTCGCCCTTGCGCACGCCGTGCGCCAGCACGTGGCGCACCAGGTCTTCGTACTGGGTGCGGACGGGGCGGACGGGCGGGGTGGGGGAGGACATGGGGCGCAACCGGGCGGAAGGAAAAAAGCGCACCGGAAGGACGGGGCCTCGGGCGCGCGGGACGGGCGATTCTATGCGCCGACGACGAGGCCCGCCTTCGCGCTCCGGCGGCCGGCCCCGCGCGCCGCGACGGCGGATCGACTTTTTTCCATGGTACGCTTAACGATAAACAATTTTCATTAAAGACATCGGGCCGCCGGGCCGTTCCCGGCCTTCCCGACCGTCTCCGCCGCATTCCGATGTATCCCCTCGCTCCTTCCTCCCTGTCCCTGGCGCTCGCCGCCGCGTTCTCGTCCGGCGGCGCGCTGGCCCAGCTCGCCGACAACACCGCCGATGCCGCGGACCCGCGCACGCTCGGCGCGGTCGAGGTCCGCGCCGGCGGCGCCGCGGGCGGCAATCCCTACGCGGCCGGCGCCGCCGCCGGCCCGAGCGCCGCGACCCGCACCGAGACGCCGTTGCGCGAGGTGCCGCAGGCGGTGCGCGTCGTGCCGCGCCAGCTGATCGAGGACCTGTCGGCCACCCGGCTCGACGACACGCTGGACTACGTCAGCGGCATCTCGCGCCAGCACGGCCTGGGCGGCCTGTGGGACAACTTCGCGGTGCGCGGCTTCGCGGGCAGCGACGAGACCGGCAACGCCTACCTGGTGAACGGCTTCGTCGGCAACCGGGGCTACAGCGCGCCGCGCGACACCGCCAACACCGAGCGCATCGAGTTCCTCAAGGGCCCGAGCGCCGCGCTCTACGGCAGCGGCGAGCCCGGCGGCACCGTCAACGTGGTGACCAAGAAGCCGCGGTTCACGCCCGGCTACGGCATCGAGCTGGGCGCCGGCAGCCACGACCGCCGCCGCGCCGCCGCCGACCTGACCGGCCCGCTCGGCGGCGGCCTGGCCTACCGCCTGAACCTGGCCACCGAGGACAACGGCAGCTTCCGCGACTTCGTCGGCACCCGGCGCACGCTGGTGGCGCCCGCGTTGACCTGGGCGCTCGGCGACCGCACCGTGCTGAACTACGAAGGCGAGTTCTCCCGGTACCGCACGCCCTTCGACCGCGGCATCCCGGCGGTGGCGGGCCGGCTCGGCGGCGTGCCGGTCTCGCGCTTCCTGGGAGAGCCGTCGGACGGCGACATGGCGCTCGACACGCGGACCCACCAGTTCACCGCGGACCACCAGCTGTCCGACGACTGGCGGCTGCGCGCCGGCGTCTCGCACAAGGACGGCACCTTCGACGGCTTCTCGTCCGAAGCCTCCGGCGTGCGCGCCGACGACCGCACCGTCTGGCGCCAGCGGCGTTTCCGCGACTACCGCTCGCACGACACCGGCCTGCAGGCGGAGATCGCCGGCCGCTTCGCCACCGGCGGCCTCGCGCACGATGTCCTGGCCGGCGCCGAGAGCTACCGCTACGCCTTGCGCCAGAACCTGCTGCGGGTCAACCCGAGCGCGGCGGCGCCGTACGCGATCGACCTGTACGACCCGGTCTACGGCGGCGCGCAGCCCGCGCTGCGGCCCAGCACCGACACCGACGAGCACCAGCGCAACAACGCCGTCTTCCTGCAGGACCAGATCGGCCTGACGGCGCGGTGGAAGCTGATGGCCGGCGTGCGGATCGACCGCTTCCACCAGGACCTGCGGAACCTGCGCACCGGCGGCGCCGCGCAGCAGGCGCACACCGCGACCTCGCCGCGCCTGGGCGTGACCTACATCGCCAGCGAAGCGCTGTCGCTCTACGCCTCGGCCAGCAGGTCCTTCCGGCCCAATGCCGGATCGGACCGCCTCGGCAACGCCTTCGATCCGGAATCCGGCCGCGCGCTGGAGACCGGCCTCAAGTGGCAGTCGGCCGACCAGCGACTGGCCGGCGCGATGGCGCTGTTCCAGATCGCCAAGCGCAACGTCCTGACCACCGACCTGGCGGACGCCGGCTTCTCCACCGCCGCCGGCGAGGTGCGCAGCCGCGGCCTGGAAGCCGACCTGGCCGGCGCCCTGGACCGGAACTGGCGCGTCAGCGCCAACGCCGCCTACACCGATGCGCAGGTCACCCGCGATGCGGCCCTGGCGCCCGGCACCCGGCTGCGCAACGTGCCGCGCGTTTCCGGCAGCCTGCTGCTGGTCCGGGAGGACGCGCTGGCCGACGGCAGCCGCTACGGCGTCGGCGGCGGACTGGTGCACGTGGGCCGCCGGACGGCCGACGTCACCGGCAGCCTCGACCTGCCGGCCTACAGCACCGTCCGGTTGCTCGGCTACTGGCAGGCGACGCGCAACGCCCGCCTATCATTGGATGTGCACAACCTCTTCGACAAGACCTACTACGCCAGCTCCTACAGCAGCGTCTGGATCGCGCCCGGCGCGCCGCGCACCGTGACGGCGCGGCTGCAGTACCGGTTCCGATGAACGCTGTCCCGATGCGCGCCCCGTCCGGCGGCGCGCCCCCGCCTTGAACTCCGCACCGCACCCGCCCCCCCGCTTGCCTTCCCTGACGCGCCGCGGCGCGGTCGCGCTGGCCGCCTCCGCCTGGATGGCCCGCGCCGCCGCCGCACCCTCCGCCCCGCCGGACGACCGCGTGCTGCGGCTGGTCGGGCCATGGGAATTGGTCGGCCTCGACCCCTCGCGCACCGGCTACCTGTTCACGCGGCTCCAGATCGCCGAGACGCTGCTCGGCGCGCAGCCCGACGGCAGCCCGGCGCCGGGCCTGGCGGTCGGCTGGACGGTCGCGCCCGACCAGCGCGCCTGGCGCTTCCCGCTGCGCCCCGGGGCGCGGTTCCACGACGGCACGGCGGTCACCGCCAGCGCGGTCGCGGCGGCGCTGCGGCGCGCGCAGGGCCAGCCGGGCGTGCTGCAGCTCGCGCCGATCGTGTCCATCGAGGCGGACGGCGACGCGGTCCGCATCGCGCTGGCCCGGCCCTTCGCGCTGCTGCCCGGCCTGCTGGCGCACAGCGCCACCCAGATCCTGGCGCCGTCGGCCTTCGACGCGGCGGGCCGGGTGCGCGCGGTGGTCGGCAGCGGCCCGTACCGCATCGCCGGCATCGCGCCGCCGCAGAGCCTGGAGGCCGCCTGGTTCGACGGCCACGGCGGGCCGCGCCCGGCGGTGCAGCGGCTGCGCTACCTGTCGGCCGGCCGGGCCGAGACCCGCGCGCTGATGGCCGAAAGCGGCCAGGCGGACCTGGCCTTCGCGCTGGACCCGGCGGCCATCGCCCGGATCCGCCACCTGCGCCAGGCGCGCGGCCCGTCGGCGCCGGCCATCGCCGAAACCACGCTGCCGCGCACCACCGTGCTCAAGCTCAACGCCGGCCACCGCTGGCTGGCCGATCCCCGGGCGCGCCAGGCGCTGTCGCTGGCGCTCGACCGCACCGGCATCGCCCGGGCGCTGGCGCGCGCGCCGGAACTGGCCGCCACGCAGATGTTCCCGCCCGGCATGCCGGGCTGGCACCAGCCGGGGCTGGCGCCGCTGGCGCACGATCCGGCCGCCGCGCGCGCGCTGCTGGCCGCGCTCGGCTGGGCGCCCGGTGCCGACGGCATGCTGCGCCGGCCCGATGGCGAGCCCTTCGCGCTGACGCTGCTGTGCTTCGTCGACCGGCCCGAACTGCCGATCCTCGCGACCATCCTGCAGGAGCAGTGGCGCCAGGTCGGCATCGCGGTGCGGGTCTGGGTGGGCAGCTCCAGCGATGTGCCGGCCGGCCACCGCAGCGGGGCGCTGGAGCTGGCGCTGCTGGCGCGCAGCTTCTCCATCGTGCCCGACGCGGTCGGCACGTTGCTGCAGGATTTCGGCACGGCCGACGGCGGCGACTGGGGCGCGATGGGCTGGTCCGACCCGGCGCTGATCGACGCGCTGCAGGCGCTGGCGAGCGACGCGCACGCGCCGCGCGACGCCCTGCGCGCCCGGGTCGCCACGCTCCTGCAGCGCGACCTGCCGGTGATCCCGCTGACCTGGTACCGGCAGGTGGCTGCCGTCGGCGCGCGGGTCGACGGCTTCGCGCTGGACCCGCTCGAACTCTCCTACCGACTCACCGACCTGCGATGGACCTCCTGACTGCCCTGCGCCGGCCCCGACGGGACGGCGCTTCCGCCGCGCTCCAACCCCGGCGGGACACCGCTTCCGTGGCTCTCCGGCCCGAGCAGGACGGCGCTCCCGCCGCGCTCCGGCCCGCGCCGGCCGGCGGCCGCGCGCTGCCGCGCGCCGGCGGGGCCGCCGGCCCGGCCCTGCGCGCGGTGCTGGGGGCCGTGGCCCGGCGCGCGCTGCAGGCGGTGCTGCTGGCGCTGCTCGTCGGCCTGCTGTGCTTCTTCCTGCTGCGCCTGCTGCCGGGCGACATGGCCTACCGCATCGCCGCCGGGCGCTACGGCTACGACATGGTGACCGCCGCCGCCGCCGAGGCGGTGCGCGCCGAACTCGGCCTGGACCGGCCCTGGGCCGCGGCGCTGGCCGACTGGTGGGGCCGCCTGCTGCGCGGCGACCTGGGCGCGTCCTGGGTCAGCGGCGATCCGGTGGCCGAGGAGATCGGCCACCAGCTCGGCCACACGCTGCGGCTGGCCGGCGGCGCGGTGCTGCTGTCGCTGGCGGTCGGCCCGCCGCTGGGGCTGCTGGCGGGGCTGCGGCCGGGCGGCTGGCTCGACCGCGCGACGCTGGCCGCGGCGCTGGCGCTGCGCGCGCTGCCGCCCTTCGTGCTCGGGCTGGGACTGATCCTGCTGTTCTCGGTGCGGCTGGGCGCGCTGCCCGCGGCCGGCCACGGCGGCGCCGGCAGCCTGATGCTGCCGGCGGCCACGCTGGCGCTGGGCCTGGCGGCGCTGTCCTGCCGCGTCACCCGCGACGCGATGCGGTCGGTGGCCCGGTCGCCGTACTACGCCTTCGCCCGCACCAAGGGCCTGGGGGCGCGCGCCGCGCTGCTGCGCCACGGCCTGCGCAACGTCGGCGTGCCGGTGGTGGCCTACCTCGGGGTGCAGCTGGCCTTCCTGGTCGAGGGCGTGGTGGTGGTCGAGACGCTCTTCGCCTGGCCCGGCATCGGCCACGCGCTGGTGCACGCCATCTTCGGCCGCGACGTGCCGATGATCCAGGGCACCGCGATGGCGATGGGGCTGCTGTTCGTCGGGCTCAACGCGCTGGTGGACCTGGCCTGCCTGGCCATCGACCCGCGCCGGCGGAGGGCGGCATGAGCCGGCCCGGCGACGCCGGCCCCGGGGGGCGGGACGGCCTGCCCGGGGCGGGCCGCGCCCCGGCGGCGGCCGGCGGCTCCGGCGCCGGGCCGGCGGCCGCGGCGGCGCGCGCCTCGCCGCTCCTGTCGCTGCTGCAGCGGTGGCGCGGCGGCTCGCGCGGCCGGCGCGCGGGCGCGGCGCTGCTGGCGCTGCTCGCGGGCGGCGCGCTGTTCGGTCCGTGGCTCTGCGGCATCGACCCGGCGCGGCAGGACCTGGCGAACATCCTGGCCGCCCCGTCGTGGGCCGCGCCGCTGGGCACCGACCACCTGGGCCGCAGCCAGCTCGCGCGCATCCTGCACGCGATGCGGCTGTCGCTCGGGCTGGCGCTGCTGAGCGTGCTGTCGGCGGCGCTGCCGGGCGCGGCGCTGGGCCTGCTGGCGGCCTGGCGCGGCGGCTGGACCGACCGCGCCTGCGGCCTGCTGGCCGATGCGGTCATGGCGCTGCCCGGCCTGCTGCTGGTGCTGCTGCTGGCGGCCTTCGCGCCCGGTGCCTTCTGGCCGCTGTACCTGGGCCTGTCGCTGACGTTGTGGGTGGAGTATTTCCGGGTGGTGCGCGCCACCGCCGCGCCGATCCTGGCCGGCCCGCAGGTCGAGGCCGCCGGGCTGCTGGGCTTCGGCCCGGGCCATGTCGTGCGCCGCCACCTGCTGCCCGAGCTGCTGCCGCTGCTGCGCACCCTGATGACCTTCGGCGCCGCTACCGCGGTGCTGGCGCTGGCGGCGCTGGGCTTCGTCGGCACCGGCGTCACTCCGCCGACGGCCGAATTGGGCGTGATGATGGTCCAGCTGCTGCCGTACTACGACGAGGCTCCCTGGCTGGTGGCCGCGCCGGTGGCGGTGCTGTTCGCGCTGCTGCTGGGCCTGGCGCTGGCCGCGGGCGCGGAGGAGGCCCGATGAGCCGGTCCGTCGAGGATGCCGGCGGCACCGTCCCGGTGGCGGACGCCTTGTCTGGTGATGCTTTTATCGCGCCGGCCGGCGTTCCATCTTCTCCTGCAGCTATGGTTTTTGATGATTCCGGGCCGCCCGCGAACGGCTCCGTGCCCGCAGCGGACGCCATCGCCCCGGCAAGGCCCGCTGGGGCGCCGGCCGCTACCGATGCGCTGCTGCGCGTCGACGAACTCCAGGTCCACGGACCCGTGGCCGGCGCATTGGTGCGGCCGGTGTCCTTCGCCATCGCGCCCGGGCAGGCGTTCTCGCTGCTGGGCGAGAGCGGCTCGGGCAAGTCGCTGATCGCGCACGCCCTCATGGGCACGCTGCCCGGTCCGTTGCGGGCGACGGGCCGGCTGCGCATCGACGGCGAGGCCTCGGACGCCGCCGACCCGGCCGCGCGCCGCCGGCTCTGGGGCCGGCGCCTGGCGCTGCTGCCGCAGGAGCCGTGGCTGGCGCTGGACCCGACGATGCGGGTGATCGACCAGATCGCCGAGAGCCACGCGCTGGTCGGCCATCCGGGCGAGGACCTCGACGCGTCCGAGCGCCGCGCGCAGGAGGACTTGGATGCGCTCGGCCTGCGGGCGGCGGCGCGGCAGTTCCCCTTCGCCATCTCGGGCGGCATGGCCCAGCGGGTCGCCTTCCTGGCCACCCGCGCCGGCGGCGCCCGGGTGCTGATCGCCGACGAGCCGACCAAGGGCCTGGACGCCGACCTGCGCGACCAGGTGGTGCGGCTGATGCAGGCGGTGCTGGCGCGGGGCGGGGCGGTGCTGGTCATCACCCACGACGTGCAGGTGGCGCGCCAGCTCGGCGGGCGGGCGGCGGTGATGCTCGACGGCCGCATGGTGGAGGAGGGCCCGGCCGAGGCGGTGCTGTCCGCGCCCCGCCACGCCTACACCCGGCGCCTGCTGGCGGCCGAGCCCGCGGCCTGGGCGCCGCTGCCGGCGCCGGCGGCGGGCGGCCTGGTGCTGCGGGGCCGCGGCCTCTCCAAGCGCTTCGGCGGCCGGACGCTGTTCGCGGGCGTGGACCTCGACATCCACGCCGGCGAGCGCGTCGCCATCGCCGGGGCCAGCGGCTCGGGCAAGACCACGCTCGGCAACCTGCTGCTGGGCCTGCTGCGGCCCGACGCCGGCACGGTGGCGCGCGGACCGGGCGTCGGCCGCCTCGGGCTGCAGAAGCTCTACCAGGACCCGGCCGCCGCGTTCGCGCCGCGCATCGCCCTGCGCGCGTCGATCGAGGACCTGGTGCGGCGCCACCGCATCGACCCGCGTGCGCCGGCCCGGCTGATGGAGCGCCTGCGGCTCGACGCGGGCCTGCTCGACCGGCTGCCGGGCCAGGTCTCGGGCGGCGAGCTGCAGCGCTTCGCGCTGGTGCGGGTGCTGCTGCTGCGCCCGGCGCTGCTGTTCGCCGACGAGCCGACTTCGCGGCTGGACCCGATCACCCAGCAGGAGACGATGGCGCTGCTGGCGGAGGCCGCCGCCGAGCACGGCTGCGCGCTGCTGCTGGTGACCCACGAGCAGGCGCTGGCCGACCGGATGGCGACGCGGCGCATCGCGCTCTGACCGGAGCCGCGGCGGCGGGCCCGGCGTGGAAGAATCCCCCGATGCTTCCCGCGCCGTCCCCGACGATCTCCCCGCCCGCCGTCCCCGCCGCCTTCCGCCCGCGCATCGTCCTGCAGACCCTGGGCCGCGGCGACGGGCTGCTCGGCCTGCGCCCGGCCGGGCCGTTCGGCCCGCGCGGGGAGCGGGTGACCGTCGCCCGCATCGACTGGACCTACACCGCCCCCGGCGGGCTGCGCTGGGAAACGCCGGCGCCGGTGTCGGTGCTGTACCGGCGCGCCGATGCGCACCACGACGTGGAGGACGCCGCGGGCCGCCGCCTGCCGCTGCGCCGCGACCCGGACGCCGAGGCCGAGGCGGCCGGCACGCTCTGGACGCTGGGCCTGCATCCGCTCCCGGCGGTGGCGCTGCAGTGGCGCAGCGACGAGGCCGCCGCGCCGCATGCCGGCCCGCTCTGGTCGCTGCTGCGCGAGGAGGATTTCGGCGACTTCTGGGCCGACCGGGTGCCGGAGCTGCAGGCCCGGGGCTGGTCGGTGGTGGTGCGGCCGGGCTTCGCGCACCTGAGCGTGCCGGTGGAGGCCTGGCGGCTGCGCGTCCGGCCCGAGACCGGCGAGGAACTGGGTCTGGAGCCCGCCGCCCCGTGGGCCGCCCGTCCGCGCGCGGTCGGGCCGCTCGGGCTGCCGGCGCGGGAGGGCGCCTGGCTGCTGACGCTGGGCATCGAGGTCGAGGGCGAATCGCTCGACCTGGCGCCCCTGCTGGCCGACCTGCTGCGGCGCGACGCCCGCTGGCGCGACCTGCGTCGGCTGGCCGCCATCGACCCGGCCGAACCCGTCACGCTGCGCATGCCCGGCGGCCGGCGCGTCACGGCGCCCGCCGCGCCGCTGCAGGCCATCGTCGGCGCGATGCTCGACCTGCTGACCGACCCGAAGCGCGCCGACGGCCCGTTGCGCCTGTCGGCCTGGGACGCGCACCGGCTCGACGACGTGCGGCGCGGGCTGGACCGCGGCGCGGTCGGCACGGCAGCGGGCGACGCATCCGGACGGGACGCGGGCGCCTGGCGGTTCGAGGGCGACGCGGACCTGCAGGCCCTGGCGCAGCGCCTGCGCGCGGCCGGCGCGCCGCCGCCGGTCGCAGCGCCGCGCGGCCTGGGCGTGACCCTGCGGCCCTACCAGCAGCGCGGCCTGGCCTGGCTGCAGTACCTGCGCGCCCACGGCCTGGCCGGCATCCTGGCCGACGACATGGGCCTGGGCAAGACCGCGCAGGCGCTGGCGCACCTGCTGCTGGAGAAGGAATCCGGCCGCGCCGACCGGCCCTCGCTGGCGGTGGTGCCGACCTCGCTGGTCTTCAACTGGCAGGCCGAGGCGCGCCGCATGGCGCCGGGCCTGCGGGTGCTGGTGCTGCAGGGCGCGGCGCGCGCCGAGGACTTCGGCCGCATGGCGGCGCACGACCTGGTGATCACCACCTACCCGCTGGTCTGGCGCGACATCGACGCGCTGCGCGCCCAGCCCTTCCACCTGCTGGTCCTCGACGAGGCGCAGACGGTGAAGAACCCCGATGCCCGCAGCGCCAAGGCCCTGCGCCGCCTGCGCGCCCGGCACCGCCTCTGCCTGACCGGCACGCCGCTGGAGAACCACCTGGGCGAACTCTGGGCGCAGTTCGATTTCCTGATGCCGGGCTTCCTCGGCGACGCGCGCGGCTTCCAGCGCCTGTGGCGCAAGCCGATCGAGGAGGGCGGCGAAACCCTGCGCGCCGACCTGCTGGCGCGCCGCATCCGGCCCTTCGTGCTGCGCCGCCGCAAGGAGCAGGTCGCGGCCGAGCTGCCGCCCCTGACCGAGATCGTCGAGCGGGTGCCGCTGCGCGGCCGGCAGCGCGCGCTCTACGAAAGCGTGCGGGTCGCCGCCGACAAGCAGGTGCGCCGGGTTCTGCAGCGCAGCGGTTTCGCCGGCGCGCAGATCGCGGTGCTGGACGCGCTGCTCAAGCTGCGCCAGGTCTGCTGCGACCCACGGCTGCTGCGCGACGCGGCGCCCGGGGCGCGCGATGCGTTCGCGGAGGGCCCGGGCGCGTCCGGCGTGCCGGGCGACGCTCCGGAGGGGGCGTCCGACCGGGCCTTCGACGGCGCGCCGGGCGGACCGCCCCCGCCGATGGAGCGCGCCAAGATCGAACGCCTGCGCGTCCTGCTGCCGGCCCTGGTGGAGGACGGCCGGCGCATCCTGGTCTTCTCGCAGTTCACCGGCATGCTGGACCTGGTCGGCGCCGAACTCGACGCGCTCGGGCTGCGCTGGCTGTGCCTGACCGGCAATACCCTGCCCGACCGGCGCGGCGAGGTGGTGCGCCGCTTCCAGGCGCGGGAGGCCCCGCTGCTCCTGGCCAGCCTGAAGGCCGGCGGCACCGGGCTCAACCTGACGGCCGCCGACACCGTCGTCCACCTGGACCCATGGTGGAACCCGGCGGTCGAGGCCCAGGCCACCGCCCGCGCCCACCGCATCGGCCAGGACCGGCCGGTGTTCGTCTACCAGCTATTGGTCGAGGGCAGCATCGAGGAACGGATGCGCGAGCTGCAGGCGCGCAAGGCGGCGCTCGCCGAAGGCGTGCTCGGCCACGACGCCCCGGACGCCGCGAAGTTCGGGCCGGGGGACCTGGACCTGCTGCTCGCGCCGCTGGATTCCGCCTGACCGGTGTGGGCGCATAGCCTTTCCTCTCGGCCGGTTCGCTGCTGGGCATGCTGCACGGTCTGGCTTGCAAGACCGACCCGTCCAGCGGCCGAGGTGGCACTGAGGTGTTCGAGCTGCCGGTGGCGTACGTTGCGATCCGTGACCGAGCACAGCCGAGCGGTGGAATCATTGATCTGGAATATCGCGCTGTCGGTGAGGATGACTTTGATGCTGCACGATGAAGAGCAGCTAGTACGCAAAGGGGTCACGAGTCCATAGGAAGAGTTGCGGGTAATGCGGAATTGATCGTCTGGACATCTGGAAGACTGGAGTTCAAGCAGCCGTCGTCCTCCGTCGATTTGCTGAGATCCTAATTTTTGGGATCCACCATCCTGCCTGTTACTACAGCTTTGAATTTGTACAGGTTAGGAGCTATTTCTTCATAACCAAGATCATCGGTTATAGAAAATTCCGGAAAAGGTGCCTCGAATCGGTAAGGTCTTATGCCCCCTCTACGTCTGACCCAATTCAACATGACTTTGTAGGTTGTACTTCCTGCGCAAATACTTGGCTTTGCCGGAATTAGATCGATTCCGTAACCCATCCCAGCCCAGGGATTCGTGACGTAAAGCTTTTTGGGGAAAACCACAACAAAATGTTTTGTGTCAATCTTGAATTTCTCGTCGTTCACGTTTGAATCTAAAGGAATATCCCTTAGATTTATGCCCTCCTTTTTAATGAAGCCTCTTTGGTCTGACAAGTATGCGATGGAATTTTCTCGCCTTTCAAGAGGTCGAATACCTCGGCAGCTTTTAATGAAGACATGAGAAAGAAAAAATCGCTAGAGTAAGGAATCTAAATTTCATCTTTTATTCGCAATTGATTTCCTGCGCAATGGCCTCATATTTTTGCACGAAATCATTTTTAAGAATATCACTTGATCAAGTGTTCTAGCAGCACCAATACATAGAGACAATGTGGCCTCAAATGGCATCTGGAATTTTCTTCCATATTGCAGATGCATCGGATTATATGGTGCGTATGAGATATTAAGAAAATTTATCTCGTCGGTGAGTGTCCTGCCAAAACTTTGCTGGCCTTTATTTCTGCCGGCTCGGAAATAGAAAGGATCTCCATAGCTTGTCACAGCTGGTACAGCATAAGCTGTCGATTTTATAATATTCTCATTTCGTTGGCTGAATAATAGTTCCAGTTACTTCGGGCTTGAAATATAAGATTTCGTTGGCTTCACGTGCGGGCGTTGATGGAAGATCTTCCATCATTACATCAGGAAATCTATAGTTAAATTTATAGGGCCGAGCATCACCTTTATCAAAGTTTATGTAAACTTTGATATTAAAAGTTAAGGTATTGGGGCATAGCGGCTTGGATTGTTCTAGGCCTACATAACCGGAGCCGGAAGCCATTGTCTGAAAAAAGAGAGTGCGCGGGTAGGCTATTACTTTGTATGCGGTAGGAATTCTGTAATACTCTGCCTTGAAATCAGAGGAGAACTTCAAATTTCCGAGATTGACTTTTTCCTTTGATATTTCTCCGTTTTTGTTCAAAAGAATGACTATGGGCGTCTTTCTTTTCTTTAAAAATTCGCAAGGATTATTAGATGCGACTGCCGCGCTTGAGATAAAGAAAGTTATCGGAATGCAGAAAAACTTAAGAATTTCACTCATGCTGATCCTATTTGGTTAATTCCGTTAAAAAGTCGTTGTACTTGGCGCAAAAATCTTTCTCGGTGTACAAATATTCCATTCCATTGCGCCTTTCATGTCTGGAACCTTTTTGAGAGCCAGGCAAAGATGCCCATTCATTCACAAGCATCAGTATTGCTTCAGATATTTTTCCACTACGAACGGCACCTAGCGCTGAACGTACTTGCAAGAGCTTCACGGCAAGCCTATCTTGTATCTCACGGGAGAAACCACAAGGAATATCCCCCTTTGGGTACACATGCTCTTGATAAGTGGCCAGTCTGATTTGATATGCGCCCGCCGGCGTAGGCAAAAATTCAACCCTTCAAAAGGATGCTTGCTGGTGTCGCTGAATATTCGACGACCCTTAATGGCGGAATACAGATAGTAATAACGCTTGGCATCATCGCTTTCCTCATGGCATTCCCATTCGCGCAAGCATTTCAGAAATGCCAAAACTCTATACTGCACAGAAGGGTCACTAATCTTTCTGTAAATTCCATTTACAACCATTCCTTTGGATGATCCTCCAGCCGGGAAGGGGTTTGCAAGTTTAAGAGTTTTTGCATCACTTATGTATCCATCATAAGTGCGCACATCGATATGCCCATAATTCTCGCCCTGCGGCTTCTGTGGCGGCCTTGGTGGCTTGGGCTCCGGGTCTTTTGAATTTTTCCTGGTCCCACCGCCTTCCTTCAACATCGTAAGATTTGTCGACTGCCGACTTGCCCATTTGGCATGCTCCTCGGCGTAGAGATTTTTCTTCTCCAGATACTCCTTCCGCTCTTGCTCGTAAA
>JAKOND010000254.1 GCA_022702125.1 Burkholderiaceae bacterium | reverse complement strand
CTCGGCGAGCGCGGGGTGCGGCTGTCGGGCGGCCAGCGCCAGCGCATCGCCATCGCCCGCGCGCTGCTCAAGGACGCGCCGCTGCTGCTGCTCGACGAGGCCACCAGCGCGCTCGACGCCGAGAGCGGACGCATGGTGCAGGCCGCGCTCGACGCCGCGCTGCAGGGCCCGGCGGGTGCCGGCGGCCGGCGCCGCACCACCCTGGTCATCGCCCACCGGCTGTCCACCGTGCAGCGGGCCGACCGCATCCTGGTGCTGGAGCAGGGCCGCATCGTCGAGCAGGGCCGGCATGCCGGGCTGGTGGCGGCCGGCGGCGCCTACGCGCGGCTGGCGGCGCTGCAGTTCGGCGGCGCGGATCGCGACGGCGACGGCGCCAGGAGCAGCGACGGGAGCGCCTGCGGCACCTGACGCCTTGAAACACTTGCCGTGGCGCGCGCCCCTATAACTCGGGGAACGAATTGCGCCGGTCCTCCCCGGCCTTCGATGCCGGGGCGAGCCAGTGGCCGCCCCGAGAACCGGGCGCCCAGTGTTGGGTGCGCGCACCGCGGCCCCGGCCCGGCTGCGTGCCGTCCGGTGCGGCATTGCCGGACCCCGCCGCAGGTCCGCCCCGCAAGCGTCCCGTCCCCCAGAGGGCGGCTGCCTGCCGGATTCCCCACGATCCAGGAGCTTTTCCGTGCCCACGACCCCGAAATCCACGAATCCCGCGTCCAAGGACGCCGTCGGCGCCAAGGCCGCGTCGCGCAACACCTCCAGCGCGCCGGCCCACCCCGGCACCGCGCCCGACGCGCTGGCGCAACAGCATGCCGCCACCAACGACCTGGTGGCGTCCATTCCCTTCAACGCCAACAAGGCGCTGGAGCACGGTCACGACAACGCCGTCTCGCCGCCCGAAGGCGTGCACGTGGCCGCGGCCGACCCCAGCGTCGGCGCCAGCACCCTGAGCGAGACCAATCCCTCGGCCAAGAACGGCGATGGCGTGCCGCCCCAGGGCGTCAACCCCACCGTCCTGCCGCTCGACCGCGTGCGGGTGGATTCCACCGGCCAGGTGCTGACCACCAACCAGGGCGTGCCGGTCGGCGACAACCAGAATTCGCTCAAGGCAGGCCTGCGCGGCCCGACCCTGCTCGAAGACTTCATCCTGCGCGAGAAGATCACCCATTTCGACCACGAGCGCATCCCCGAGCGCATCGTGCACGCCCGCGGATCGGGCGCGCACGGCTACTTCGAGTCCTACGGCTCGCTCGCCAAATACACCCGCGCCTCGCTCTTCGCCGAAGCCGGCAAGACCACGCCGGTGTTCGTGCGCTTCTCCACCGTCGCCGGCGAACGCGGCTCGACCGACACCGCGCGCGACGTGCGCGGCTTCGCGGTCAAGTTCTACACCGACGAAGGCAACTGGGACCTGGTGGGCAACAACATCCCGGTGTTCTTCATCCAGGACGCGATCAAGTTCCCGGACCTGGTCCACGCGGTCAAGCCCGAGCCGCACAACGCCATCCCGCAGGCCGCCTCGGCGCACGACACCTTCTGGGACTTCGCCTCGCTGATGCCCGAATCGACCCACATGCTGCTGTGGACGATGTCGGACCGCGCGCTGCCCCGCAGCCTGCGGATGATGCAGGGCTTCGGCGTCCACTCCTTCCGCTTCATCGACGCGCAGGGCGAGTCGAAGTTCGTGAAGTTCCACTGGAAGCCGATGCTGGGCACCCACTCCCTGGTCTGGGACGAGGCGGTCAAGATCTCCGGCGCCGATTCCGACTTCCACCGCCGCGACCTCTGGGAAGCCATCGAGGCCGGCGAGTACCCCGAGTGGGAACTCGGCGTGCAGGTCTTCACCGAGGAGGAGGCCGAGGACTGGAGCTTCGACATCCTCGACTCCACCAAGCTCATCCCCGAGGAGCTGGTGCCGGTCGAGCCGATCGGCCGCATGGTGCTCAACCGCAACCCGGACAACTTCTTCGCGGAGACCGAGCAGGTCGCCTTCTGCACCGCGCACGTGGTGCCGGGCATCGACTTCAGCAACGACCCGCTGCTGTCGGGCCGCATCCATTCCTACGTGGACACGCAGCTGAGCCGCCTGGGCGGGCCGAACTTCCACGAGATCCCGATCAACGCCCCGATCGCGCCGGTGCACAACAACCAGCGCGACGGCATCCACCGCCAGGCCATCCACCGCGGCCGGGTCGCCTACGAGCCGAACTCGCTGGCCGGCGGCAGCCCCTACCAGGCCGGCGCGAAGGGCTTCGTGTCCTTCCCGGCGCCGGTCAAGGAAGACAAGGTGCGCGGCAAGCCCGAGAAGTTCGCCGAGCACTACGCGCAGGCCACGCTGTTCTGGAACAGCCAGACCGACGTGGAGAAGGCGCACATCGTCGGCGGCTTCCGCTTCGAGCTGAGCAAGCTGACCGTGCCCGCGATCCGCGAGCGCATGGTGGCCTCGCTGGTCAACGTGGCGCCCGAGCTGGCCCGGCGCGTGGCCGACGGCCTCGGCATGCCGGTGCCCGCCGCCCTGCCCCGCGCCGCGGAAGCCCCGGCCAACCCGGAGGTCGCCACCTCGGCCGCGCTGTCGCTGATGGCCTTCCCCGGCGACGGCGGCATCCGCACCCGCAAGATCGCGATCCTGGTGGCCGACGGCTTCGAGGGCGACTCGATCGCCGCGCTGCAGAAGGCACTGGTCGACGCCGGCGCGGTGCCGCGCCTCGTCGGCGTGCGCATCGGCACGGTGCAGCCCGCCTCGGGCGACGCGGTGGAAGCCGACGCGTCGCTGGAGAACACCCCGGGCGTGCTGTTCGACGCCCTGGTGCTGCCCGACGGCGCCGACGCGCTGGCCCGCCTGAAGCGCGACGGCCACACGATGGAGTTCGTGAAGGACCAGTACCGCCACGGCAAGACCATCCTGGCCTTCGGCGCGTCGCAGGCGCTGCTCGACAAGCTCGACATCGGGACGACGCTGCCGTCCGGCGAGGCCGACCCCGGCCTGATCCTGGCGGATGCGGGCGATGACGGCGCCGCCGACCGCTTCATCGCGGCGGTCGCCCGCCACCGCCACCCGGAACGCGACCTGGACCCGCCGATGGTCTGACGCACCGTCCGCCGCGCCCCCGGGCGCGGCCCGCGCTGTTCCGCGGGACCGGACCCAGGGCGGCTATCGCTTCGGCGGTAGCCGCCTTTTTCATGGATGAAAACCGCTGCCTGCCAGCGATCCGCCTCGGCTGCCAGCTACCGAAACGATAGCGCCATGCCCGCGGCCCGGCGGGCTTCAGGCCGTCGCCATGCGGTCGCGCCGCACCCGCCCCACGTTGAACGCGCTCGCGATCAGCACGCCCTGCACGATCGCCAGTCCGATCCAGACGCTGCGGTACTGGTGCCGGTCCATCAGCACCCCGAAGATCAGCGGCGATATCGCCTGGCCGATGTCGAGCCCGGCGTACACCACGCCATAGACCCGGCCCGACGCGTTGGCCGGCGTCGAGCGCTTGACCAGCAGGTCGCGCGACGGGCCGGCGATGCCCGAGAAGAAGCCCATCGCGCCGAACAGCGCCGGCACCATCCAGGGCGACAGGCCCGTGGACAGGCCGATCGTCAGCGCGATCGCCGCCGCCACGCCGAAGCCCGCGCCCACGATGCGCTCGCAGCGCGACGGGTCCTTGGCGAGGAAGCCGCCGAGCACCATGCCGCCCGCGCTCGCGACCATGTAGATCGTCAGGCACATCGCGGCCCAGGCGACCGGCACCGCGTGCAGCTGGCGCGCCGATTCGGGCGCGAAGGCCTGCACGATGCCCAGCGACATCGCGAAGAAGAAAAAGAAGCCGAAGCACATCCAGACCGCCGGGATGCGCAGGAAGCCGAAGCCGGTGGTCGCCGCCGCGGCGCGGCCGGCGGCCGGTGACTCGTCGAGCAGGAACAGCTGGCGCTTCCACCACAGCAGCGCCAGGATCGCGAAGGCCAGCAGCCCGGCGCAGGCCATCGCCACCCGCCACGACGAGGCGATCGCGATCGGCACCACGAAGGCCGGCCCGAGCGCCCAGCCCAGGTTGCCGCTGATGCCGTGCACGCTGTAGGCGTGGCCCAGGCGCTGCGGCGAGACCTTGCGGTTGAAGAGCGTGTAGTCCGCCGGATGGAACACCCCGTTGCCCATGCCCGCCACCACCGCGAAGCCCATCAGCATCCAGTAGGACTGCGACACCGCGAAGCCCAGCCCCGCCACGCCCAGCAGCGCGACCCCGGCGAACAGCACCGGCCGCGGCCCGTGCCGGTCGACGATGAAGCCGCACAGCGCCTGCACCGCGCAGGACACGGTGAAGAACACCGTCAGCAGCAGCCCGAGTTCGGCGTAGCCGACCTGGAACGCGTCGCGCAGCCAGGGGAACAGCGGCGCCAGCAGCAGCTGGCTGAAGTGGCTGATGCCGTGGGCCACGCCCACCAGGCCGATCAAGCCGGCGTCGCGGCGGAAGGCGGACGCATCGTCCGCGGAAGGAACGGTGGCAGGGGACATGGCGCGGGGAGGTCCTTCGGGAAGCGGGGATTCGGGCTGCGGAGCGGCGGCGCAGGCATGCACCGGTGCATAAATTCGTGCCGCAACAGGGCACCGGTCATCGTAAATCCGTCGTTCGCGTCAGAATCGCGACATGAAGCCAATCTCTGTCGAGATCCCGCCAAGCACGGAGGTTCCCCCGCCTGCGGTCGCGCCCCGGGCGCCGCCGCGCGCCGAGCCGCGCCCGATGCTGCCGGTGCACACGCTGACGCCGCACCTCTACGTGCCCACGCCGGCCCGGCCCCTGCGCGCCAAGCGGCGCTTCCTGCGCGCGGACACCCAGGTCGTGCCGCACGCGCACCCCTGGCCGCAGCTGACCTTCTCGGTGGCGGGCGTCATCCGGGTCGTCACCGCGGGCGGCACCTACATCGTGCCGCCGTCGCGCGCCGTGTGGCTGCCGGCCACCGTCGAGCATTCGATCACGGTGGTCGAGGACGCCGAGCTGCAGACGCTGTACTTCCACCCCGGCCACCTGCCCGCGGGCGGCCCCTGGGACGCCTGCGTGGTGCTGGAGGTCAGCGACCTGCTGCGCGCGCTGGTGCTGGCGCTCGACACCACGCCCGACCGCGCCGGCATGGGCGCGGACGACGCGCTGCTGCACCGCGAATCGCTGGTCGTGCCGCTGCTGCACGACGAACTCGGCCGCGCCGGCACCGTCCGCATGGGGGTGCCGCTGCCGTCCGACAAGCGCCTGCGCAGCCTGTGCGAACGCGTGCTCCAGGACCCGACCCGCCATGCCACGCTGGAGGCCTGGGCCCGGGACACCGGCGCCAGCGCCCGCACCGTCGCGCGGCTGTTCCAGCGCGAACTCGGCACCACCTTCATGCAGTGGCGCCAGCAGGTGGTGCTGGCGCGCGCGCTGCCGCTGATCGCCGGCGGCCGTCCGCTGGCGCAGGTGGCCGACGCGCTCGGCTACGACAGTGCCAGCGCCTTCAGCGCCATGTTCCGCAAGGCCTTGGGCGCTCCGCCGAGCCGCTTCCTGGTGCGCGCGCGCAACACTCCGGCGGTCCGCCGGAATTGAGCATCCCCGCGGCGAAAAGTTATCCACACATTCTGGCGCACTTTTTTACAATATCGGTCAATCCCGTTCTGCGCATCCATGCCTCCCTTCCCTTCGCTGTCGAGCCCGTCCTTCCGTCGCATCCGGCCGCGCGTGGCCGCCTGCCTGCTGGCGCTGCTCTGCGCAGCCTGCCTGATCCCGGGCGCCGCGCGCGCCCAGGCCGGTCAGGCGACCGCTCCTGCGGCGGCGGCGGCACCGTCCGAACCGCTTCCGGACCCGTCCCGGGACGCGGCTCCGGAAACGTCCGCCCTCCCCGCCATCGCGGCGTCGGCGCCGCCCTCGGAAGCCGCTGCGCCGGCGGCGCCGACCGACGGCAGCACGCTGGCCCTGGGGACGCAGCCGTCGTACGACCTCTCGACCCGGATGCGGGTGCTGCGCGATCCGCCGGGCACGCTGACCATCGAGGACGTGGCGCGGCCGCCGCAGTCGCTGCGCTTCCAGGCGGCGTCGCCCGGGCTCGTCGGCGCACGCAACTTCGGCCTGAGCCGCGACACCATCTGGCTGCGGCTCGACCTGTCGGCCGCGCCCGGAGGCGACGGCGTCTGGCTGCTGGAGGCCGCCAACCCCTCGCTCGACGACGTGCGCCTCTTCGTGCGCCAGCCGGACGGCAGCATCCTGGCGCAGGCCTCCGGAGACAACCAGCCCTTCGCGCAACGGCCCTTCGTGCACCGCAACCACGTCTTCCCGGTGACGCTGTCCACCGGTGCCCCGGTCACCGTGTTCCTGCGGGTGCGGTCCGAGGGCACGCTGGCGCTGCCGGTGCGCCTCTGGCGCATGACCGCGCTCTGGGAACACGACCAGCGCACCTATGCGGCACTGGCCTTCTATTTCGGCATTCTGGGCACGCTGCTGGCGTACAACGTGCTGCTCTTCGCGCTGCAGCAGGGCAAGCTGCATCTGGTCCATGCCGGCATGGTGACCGCCATGGCGCTCGGCCAGGCGGGGCTGACCGGCTTCGCGGGCCAGTTCCTCTGGCCGGGCGACCCGCGCTGGACGCACCTGTCGGCCGTGATCGGCATTGCCCTGTCGGCGGGCATGGGCTGCGTCTTCGTGCACGGCTTCCTGCGCCACACCCTGCGGCGCCTCGGACTGGTCTGGGTGCTGCCGGTGCTGGGCGCGGCCTTCGTCGGCACCGCCGCCTGGGCCGCCACCACCTCCTACCAGGCGGCGGCCTGGTCGCTGGTGGGGCTGCTGGTGCTGCTGTCGCTGTTCGCCACCCTCCTCGGAGCGGTCGGCATGCGCCAGCGCCAGCCGGGCGTGCGTTTCTTCCTGGCGGCCTGGCTGGCGCTGCTGGCCGGCACCGCGGTCGTGCTGCTGCACAGCCTCGGCAAGGTGCCGAGCAATGCCTTCACCTCCCAGGCGCTGCTCATCGGCTCCGCGGTGCACCTGCTGCTGCTGTCGCTCGCCCTGCCCGAGCGCGCGGCCGAAACCCGCCAGTCGCGCGAGAAGCGGCAGGCCGCCGCCATCGCCGCCACCCAGCACATGGTCGATACCCTGCAGGACAGCGAGCGCCGGCTCGAAGCCCGCATCGCCGAGCGCAGCTGGGCGCTGGAACTGGCCTACACCCATGTCCGGGAAAAGGGCCAGGTGCTCGAACGCGAGGCCAACCACGACCTGCTGACCGGCCTGCCCAACCGCCGGATGCTGCTGTCGCGGCTGCGCCAGGCCCTCGGCCGTGCCGCCCGCGGCAACCAGCGCTTCGCGGTCGTGGCCGCCGACCTGAACCGGTTCAAGGCGATCAACGACATCCACGGCCATGCGGTCGGCGACCTAGTGCTGGCCGAGGTCGGCAAGCGGCTGGGCGCGGCGATCCGCATCGGCGATACCGCCGCGCGCATGGGCGGCGACGAATTCGTGCTGCTGTTCGAGCCGGCGGGCAGCCCGGAGCAGATGGATGCCATCTGCCAGAAGCTGCAGAGCCTGGTGTCCATGCCGATCGTGGTCGCCGGCGTGGAAGAGCGGCTCGAGGTCGGCATCAGCCTGGGCGTGGCCTTCTATCCCGACGACGCCAGCACCGTGGAAGACCTCATGGAGGCCGCCGACCACGCCATGTACCAGGCCAAGGGCATGGTCGCCGGCTAGCGACCTAGCCTTGCGGCGGGTCGGGCTCCACCGGCCGGGCTTCCACGTCGGTCACGCCCTGGCGGCTGCGCAACGGCAGCGGACCGGTGGACGCGCGGGCGGAGGGCTCGGCCTCGGCTGCGGCGGCGCTCGACGCGCGCGCCCGGCTCCCCGCCTGCCAGCGCCCCGCCGCGCCGTAGGCCTGGCGGAACCGGCCTGCCGGGTCGATGCCCATGTGCCAGGCGCCGACCGGCCGGCCGGTCAGGCGGGCCCAGGCCAGCCGCAGCGACCAGACGGTCGCCAGCACCAGCACCGCGGCCAGCACCAGCACCGCCAGAACGGCGGCGACGGCCGCCAGCGCGATCCCCAGCAGCAGGCGCGCCAGCGCCGCCACCCAACCCTTGACGCCGGCGCCGGCGCCCGTACTACCGTCCATCGATCCGCATCCTTCGCATCCTGTGCATTGCTCCGCTGGGCCGCCGACCGGTCAGGAACCCATCGGCGGGCTGGCGTCCGAACGCGCCGGACCGAAGTGGAACACACCGGGCTCGCGCACCGGATCGACCTCCACCGGGATCACGTCCTTGGGCGCGAAACGGCCTTCGAGCAGCAGCTTCGACAGCGGATTCTCGATGCGCTGCTGGATCGCCCGCTTGAGCGGCCGCGCGCCGAACACCGGATCGAAGCCGACCTTGGCCAGCTCGGCGATCGCCGCCGGCGACACGTCCAGCACCAGGTCCATCTTGGCCAGCCGCTGCTGCAGCACCTTGAGCTGGATGCCGGCGATGGACTCGATGTTCTTCGCGTCCAGCGCATGGAACACCACCGTCTCGTCGATGCGGTTCAGGAACTCGGGCCGGAAGTGGTTCTTCAGCTCGTCCCAGACCGCCTCCTTGATCTCTTCCGTCGGCCGGCCGACCATCGCCTGGATGATCGGCGAGCCGATGTTGCTGGTCATGACGATCACCGTGTTCTTGAAGTCCACGGTGCGGCCCTGGCCGTCGGTCAGCCGGCCGTCGTCGAGCACCTGCAGCAGCACGTTGAACACGTCCGGATGCGCCTTCTCCACCTCGTCGAGCAGCACCACGCTGTACGGCTTGCGGCGCACCGCCTCGGTCAGGTAGCCGCCCTCCTCGTAGCCCACGTAGCCGGGCGGCGCGCCGATCAGCCGCGCCACCGAATGCTTCTCCATGAATTCGCTCATGTCGATGCGGATCAGGTGGTCCTCCGAGTCGAACAGGAAGCCGGCCAGCGTCTTGCACAGCTCGGTCTTGCCCACGCCGGTCGGGCCCAGGAACAGGAAGGAGCCGGTCGGCCGGCTCGGGTCCGACAGGCCCGAGCGCGAGCGGCGGATGGCATCGGCCACCGCGCTGACGGCCTCGTCCTGGCCCACCACCCGCTCGTGCAGCTTGTCTTCCATCACCAGCAGCTTGTCGCGCTCGCCCTGCAGCAGCTTGGCCACCGGGATGCCGGTGGCGCGCGCCACCACCTCGGCGATCTCGTCGGCGCCGACCTGGGTGCGCAGCAGCTTCGGGCCGGCCGCGCCATCGGCGCCGGTGCCCTTGCCGGCCTCGCTGGCCTGGGCTTCCTTCAGGCGCTTCTCCAGTTCCGGCAGCTTGCCGTACTGCAGCTCCGCCAGCTTGTTGAAATCGCCCTTGCGGGTGTATTCCTCGATCTGGAAGCGGGTGCGGTCGATCTCCTCCATCACTTCCTTGGAGCCGAGCGCCTGCGCCTTCTCGGCCTGCCAGATCTCGTCGAAGTCGGCGATCTCCTTCTGCAGCTTGGCGATCTCCTCCTCGATCAGGCCGAAGCGCTTCTGCGAGGACTCGTCCTTCTCGCGGCGCACCGCCTCGCGCTCGATCTGCAGCTGGATCAGGCGCCGGTCGAGCCGGTCCATCACCTCGGGCTTGGAATCCATCTCGATCTTGATCTTGGCCGCGGCCTCGTCGATCAGGTCGATCGCCTTGTCGGGCAGGAAGCGGTCGGTGATGTAGCGGTGGCTCAGCTCGGCCGCGGCGACGATGGCCGGGTCGGTGATCTGCACGCCGTGGTGGACCTCGTATTTCTCCTGCAGTCCGCGCAGGATGGCAATGGTCGCCTCCACGCTCGGCTCGCCGACCAGGATCTTCTGGAAGCGGCGCTCCAGCGCGGCGTCCTTCTCGATGTACTTGCGGTATTCGTCGAGCGTGGTGGCGCCGACGCAGTGCAGTTCGCCGCGCGCCAGCGCCGGCTTGAGCATGTTGCCCGCGTCCATCGCGCCCTCGCCCTTGCCGGCGCCGACCATGGTGTGCAGCTCGTCGATGAAGACGATGGTCTGGCCCTCGTCCTTGGCCAGTTCGCTCAGCACGCTCTTGAGCCGTTCCTCGAACTCGCCCCGGTACTTGGCGCCCGCCAGCAGCGCCGCCATGTCGAGCGACAGCACCCGCTTGCCCTTGAGCGACTCGGGCACTTCGCCGGCGACGATGCGCTGGGCCAGCCCCTCGACGATGGCGGTCTTGCCGACGCCCGGCTCGCCGATGAGCACCGGGTTGTTCTTGGTGCGGCGCTGCAGCACCTGGATCGCGCGGCGGATCTCGTCGTCGCGGCCGATGACCGGGTCGAGCTTGCCGATGCGGGCGCGCTCGGTCAGGTCCATCGTGTACTTGGCGAGCGCGCCGCGCTGCGCCTCGGCATCCGGGCTGTCGACGCCCTTGCCGCCGCGCACCGCGTCGATCGCCGCTTCCAGCGGCTTGCGCGACAGGCCGTGGGTCTTGGCCAGCTGGCCGATGTCGGCCTTGCTGTCCGCGAGGGCCAGCAGGAACAGCTCGCCGGCGACGAACTGGTCGCCGCGCTTGAGCGCCTCCTTCTCGGTGGCCTGCAGCAGGCTGTTCAGGTCTCGGCCGACGGTCACGTCCTGGCCCTGCACTTCGGGCAGCTTGCGCAGCGCGGCCTCGGCCGCGGACTGCAGGCCGGCGACATTGACGCCCGCGCGCTGCAGCAGCGCCCGCGGACCGTCGTCCTGCCGCAGCATCGCCAGCAGCAGGTGGACCGGCTCGATGTAGGCATGGTCGTTGGCCAGCGCCAGGCTCTGGGCGTCGGAGAGTGCTTCCTGGAACTTGGTGGTGAGTTTGTCGGTGCGCATGGTTGGTGGTTGCCTCGTGAATCCAATTGCTCCGCAACTCGGGGTTGCTTACAGCTTTTCAATATCCGGTCCCTATACTGTCCCGGACGCCTAGCCCATTTCTGCGAGCGCTGCGCGCATTTCCGCGAGAACCCCTGTCGCCGGCTCCCTCCCACCCTCAGTTCCTGCATCCCATGATCCTCATCACCGGAGGCGCCGGATTCATCGGCTCCCACATGTGCGTCGCCCTGGCCGAGGCCGGGCACCGCTTCCTCATCCTGGACAACTTCAGCAACAGCGCGCGGGACGTGGTGGGACGCATCGGCGCGCTCGTCGGCCGCGCGCCGCTGGTGGCGGAGGGCGACGTGCGCGACGAGGCGCTGCTCGACCGCCTCCTGGCCGAGCACCCCGTCGAGGCGGCGATCCATTTCGCCGGCCTGAAGGCGGTCGGCGAGTCGGTGCGCGAGCCGCTGCGCTACTACCGCGAGAACATCGACGGCGCATTGGCCCTGGTGGCCGCGCTCGGCCGCGCCGGCGTCCGGCGGCTGGTGTTCTCCTCGTCGGCCACCGTCTACGCGCCCACGCCGGCCATGCCGCTCGACGAAACCGCGCCGCTGCGGGCCACCAACCCGTACGGCTGGACCAAGCTGATGATCGAGCAGATGCTGCACGACGTCGCCCGGTCCGATCCGGCGTGGAGCATCGCCTGCCTGCGCTACTTCAACCCGGTCGGCGCCCACGAGAGCGGCACGCTCGGCGAGGAGCCGCAGGGCGTGCCCAACAACCTCGCGCCCTATGTCGCCCAGGTGGCGGCCGGCCAGCGGCCGCGGCTGCAGGTCTTCGGCGGCGACTATCCGACGCCCGACGGCACCGGCGTGCGCGACTACATCCATGTGATGGACCTGGCCGAAGGCCACATCGCCGCGCTGCGCCACCTGGCGGGCCATGCGGGGGTGCACACCTTCAACCTCGGCACCGGACGCGGCACCTCGGTGCTGGACCTGGTGCGCAGCTTCGAGGCCGCGTCCGGCCGGCCGGTCCCCTACGACATCGTTCCGCGCCGCGAGGGCGACGTGGGCGAGTGCTGGGCCGACCCGGCCCGGGCGCGCGACGTGCTGGGCTGGACCGCGCGCCGCGGCATCGCGCAGATGTGCGCCGACGCCTGGCGCTGGCAGCAGCACCGCGCCACGCTTCCCTCCTGAGCACGCAGCCGCCTTCCGCTGCGACGCCCGACCCACGCTTTCTTCTCCTTTCCATGATCTTCGTCACAGGCGGCGCCGGCTTCATCGGCGCGAACTTCGTCCTCGACTGGTGCCGCGAACGCGCGTCCGCGGGCGAGCCGGTCCTCAACATCGACCTGCTCACCTACGCCGGCAACACCGAGAACCTGGCCCCGCTCGCCGACTCGCCCCTGCACCGCTTCGTGCGCGCCGACATCGCCGACCAGCCCGCCATCGCCGCCCTGCTGGCCGAGCACCGGCCCCGGGCCGTCCTGCACTTCGCCGCCGAATCCCACGTGGACCGCTCCATCCTCGGGCCGGACGCCTTCGTGCAGACCAACGTGGTCGGCACCTTCCGGCTGCTGGAGGCCGCGCGGGCCTACTGGTCGGGGCTGGAAGGCGCCGAGAAGGCGGCCTTCCGCTTCCTGCACGTCTCGACCGACGAGGTCTACGGCACGCTCGGCCCGTCCGACCCGGCGTTCTCGGAAACCACGGCCTACGCGCCCAACAGCCCGTACTCGGCCTCCAAGGCAGCGTCCGACCACTTGGTGCGCGCCTACCACCACACCTACGGGCTGCCGGTGCTGACCACCAACTGCTCCAACAACTACGGCCCGCACCAGTTCCCCGAGAAGCTGATCCCGCTGGTGCTGCACCGCGCGCTGCGCGGCGAGCCGCTGCCGGTCTACGGCGACGGGCTGCAGGTGCGCGACTGGCTCTACGTGGCCGACCACTGCCGCGCCATCGCGCGGGTGCTGGAGGCCGGCACGCCGGGCGAGGTCTACAACGTCGGCGGGCTCAACGAGCAGACCAACCTGTCGGTGGTGCACCTGCTGTGCGACCTGCTCGACGCGGCCCGGCCCCGCGCCGACGGCGCCAGCTACCGCGGCCAGATCGCCTTCGTGCGGGACCGGCCGGGCCACGACCGGCGCTACGCCATCGACGCCCGCAAGATCGAGCGCGAACTCGGCTGGCGCCCGCGGGAGACCTTCGCAACCGGACTGAAGAAGACGGTGGACTGGTACCTGGCGCACCCGGAGTGGGTCGAGCACGTGACCACCGGCGCCTACCGCGAATGGAACGAGCGCCAGTACGCCGGCCGCGCGGCGCGGGCCCCGGCGGCGGAGGCCTCGGCATGAGCGCGCTCCTCGCGACCGGCGGCGCGCCGCTGCTGCTGCTCGGCAAGGACGGCCAGGTGGGCTGGGAACTGCAGCGCGCCCTGCCGCTGTTGGGCCCGGTGGTCGCCGTCGGCCGCGCCGAGTGCGACCTGGCCGACCCGGACGCGGTGCGCGCCCTGGTGCGCCGCACCGCGCCGCGCGCCATCGTCAACGCCGCCGCCTACACCGCAGTCGACCAGGCCGAATCCGACCGCGCCGGCGCCTGGCGCATCAACGCCGAACTGCCCGCGCTGCTGGCCGGGGAGGCCGCCGCGCTCGACGCCTGGCTGGTGCACTACTCCACCGACTACGTCTTCGACGGCAGCGGCGAGGCGCCCTGGCGCGAGTCCGACGAGCCCGCGCCGCTCGGCGCCTACGGCCGCAGCAAGCTCGACGGCGAGCAGGCCGCGCAAACCGCGCCGCGCCACCTGGTCTTCCGGACCAGCTGGGTCTTCGGCGCGCACGGCGGCAACTTCCTCAAGACCATGCTGCGCCTGGGCCGCGAGCGCGACGGCCTGAACGTGGTGGCCGACCAGTGGGGCGCCCCCACCGGCGCGGCGCTGATCGCCGACGCCACCGCGCACGCGCTCAAGGCGGTGCTGCCCGACCGCGACGCCACCGGCGGCCTGTTCCACTTGGCCTCCGACGGCGTCACCAACTGGCACGGCTACGCCCGCCACATCATGGCCGAGGCCGCCCGGCTCGGCGCGCCGATGCGCTGCACGCCCGACGCGGTGCGGCCCATCCCCGCCAGCGCCTACCCGCTGCCCGCCCCGCGTCCGGCCAACTCGCGGCTCGACACCGCGCGGCTGCGCAGCGTGTTCGGCCTGTCGCTGCCGTCGTGGGAATCCCAGGCGACCCGCGTCCTCGAAACCCTCCTGGCACCGCAATGAGCACCTCCCTCCCTCCGACCGTCCCGGCGGTCCGTCCGCGCAAGGGCATCATCCTGGCCGGCGGCTCCGGCACCCGGCTCTACCCGGCCACGCTGGCCGTGTCCAAGCAGCTGCTGCCGGTCTACGACAAGCCGATGATCTACTACCCGCTCTCGACGCTGCTGCTAGCCGGCATCCGCGAGATCCTGGTCATCTCGACCCCGCAGGACACGCCGCGCTTCCAGCAGCTGCTGGGCGACGGCAGCCAGTGGGGCATCGCGCTGTCGTACGCGGTCCAGCCCTCGCCCGACGGACTGGCCCAGGCCTTCCTGATCGGCGAGGAATTCCTCGACGGCGCGCCCAGCGCGCTGGTGCTGGGCGACAACATCTTCCACGGCCACGACCTGATCGAACTGCTGCAGGCCGCCGACGCCCGCACCGGCTGCGCCACCGTCTTCGCCTATGCGGTGCAGGACCCGGAGCGCTACGGCGTGGTCGAATTCGACCCGGCCGGCAAGGTGATCAGCCTGGAGGAGAAGCCCGCCGCGCCCCGGTCGCGCTACGCGGTCACCGGCCTCTATTTCTACGACGAGAAGGTGACCGAACTGGCGCGGCAGGTGCAGCCCTCGGCGCGCGGCGAACTGGAGATCACCGACCTCAACCGCCTCTACCTGGAGCAGGGACGGCTCCATGTCTCGATCATGGGCCGCGGCCATGCCTGGCTGGACACCGGCACCCACGACAGCATGCTCGACGCCAGCCAGTTCATCCAGACGCTGGAGCAGCGCCAGGGCCTGAAGGTGGCCTGCCCCGAGGAGATCGTCTGGCGCATGGGCTACATCGGCGACGACGCGCTGCTGCGCCTGGCCGGTCCCATGTCCAAGAACGGCTACGGCCTCTATCTCCGCAATCTCCTGAGCGACAGGGTCTTCTGATGCAGGCGCTACCCACTTCCCTCCCCGGCGTGCTGGTCCTCGAACCCAAGGTGTTCGGCGACGAGCGCGGATTCTTCTACGAGAGCTTCAACGCCCGGCGCTTCGCCGAGGCCACCGGCCTGCAGGGCATCGAGTTCGTGCAGGACAACCATTCGCGCTCGGTGCGCGGCGTGCTGCGCGGGCTGCACTACCAGATCCGGCAGCCGCAGGGCAAGCTGGTGCGGGTGGTGGCCGGCGAGGTCTGGGACGTGGCGGTGGACATCCGCCGCAGCTCGCCGACCTTCGGCCAGTGGGTCGGCGAGCTGCTCTCGGCCGACAACCGGCGCCAGATGTGGGTGCCGCCGGGCTTCGCGCACGGCTTCGTGGTGACCTCCGAATCGGCGGAGTTCCTCTACAAGACCACCGACTACTACGCGCCCGAGCACGAGCGCTGCATCGCCTGGGACGACCCCGCGCTGGCGCTGCCCTGGCCGCTCGACGGGGCGCCGTCGCTGTCGGGAAAGGACCGGCTGGGCATCCGGCTGGATGCGGCGGAGCTGTTCGACTGACTCCGCCGCAACAGGCGTTCTGCTCCTGAAACAGGAGCAGGCAGCCCAGGCCGCACCTGGGCCGGCCCGGGAAAAGAATCCAGGGAGAGGAACGAGGCATCGGCCCGTCCTCTCCCTTTTTTTGCGCCTGCGACTTGCAATCCGATCTAATTAGATATATCTTTTATTAATCGATATAACGGATTGAACCATGCAAGACGACGACTTTCCCATCAGGCGAGGTGGTGATGGTGGTGGCGCCGCTGCCGCGGGCGGCGACGGCTTCGGCGGCCGGCGCGGCGGCGGGCGCATCTTCGGCCACGGCGGGCTGCGGCTGGTGCTGCTGCAGCTGATCGCCGACCGGCCGCGCCACGGCTACGAACTGATCAAGGCCATCGAGGAGCGGCTGCAGGGCCGCTACAGCCCGAGCCCCGGCGTGGTCTATCCGACGCTCACGCTGCTGGAGGACACCGGCCTGGCGGTGGTGGATGCCTCCGGCGCCGCGTCCGGCGCCGCCGGCAACCGCAAGCGCTACGCGATCACCGACGCCGGCCGGCAGCACCTGGCGGAGCAGCGGGAGGCGGTCGACGCGCTGCTGGCCCGCATGGATTCCGCCCCGGCCTCCGGGCGCGGCGACCAGCCGCCGCCGGTCGAACGCGCGCTGCACAACCTCAAGTTCGCCATCCACGCGCGGCTGGCCCGCGGCACGCTCACCGACGAGCAAGCCCACGCTTTCGCTGCCATCCTCGACTCCGCCACCCAGCAACTCGATCGGATCTGACATGAACGCCTCCCTGCCGCCCTCCGCCCTCCCGGACACCCCCGCGTCCCTCCCGCCGGCCGCCGACCGCAGCCCGCGACGGGTTCGCCACGAACTGCGTTTCCGATTGCTCGACGTGGTCGCGGTGCGCCGGCTCACGCCGCGCATGATCCGCGTCACCCTCGGCGGCGAGGCCCTCGAGGGCTTCCACAGCCCGGGCTTCGACGACCATGTGAAGCTCTTCTTCCCCGACCCGGCCACCGGCCGCCTCGTCCTGCCGACCGCCGGCCCCGACGGCCCGGCGCCGCCCGCCGACGGCGCGAAGCCGACGATGCGCGACTACACCCCGCGCCGCCACGACGCGGCCGCCGGCACGCTGGACATCGACTTCGCGGTGCACGACGCCGGCCCCGCCACCACCTGGGCCGCGCAGGCCGCCCCCGGCCAGCGGCTGGGCGTGGGCGGACCGCGCGGCTCCTTCCTCGTGCCGACCGATTTCGCCGGCCACCTGCTGGTGGGCGACGACACTGCGCTGCCCGCCATCGCCCGGCGGCTGGAGGAATTGCCCGCCGGCAGCCGCGCGCTGGTGCTGGCCGAGGTGGACGGACCGGAGGACGAAATCGCCTTCGAAAGCGCGGCCGACCTGCGGACCGTCTGGGTGCACCGCCGGGGCGCGGCGCCGGGCGCCGTCAACGGCCTGCTGGAACGGCTGCGCGGGCTGGAACCGCCCGCCGACGACCTCTACGCCTGGGTCGCCTGCGAATCCGCCGCCGCCAAGGCGATCCGCGCGCACCTGGTCGACGCGCGCGGCGTGCCGCCGAAGCAGGTCAAGGCCGCGGGCTACTGGCGCCGCGGCGATGCGGCCACGCACGACACCCACGGCGACTGACCGCCCGTGCCCGCCGGCGGCGCGGCGGGCGCCCGGCCGGCGCGGCGGCGGCGCCCTGTCCGCTCCCCGGAGGCGCCGCGATCAGCCGGCGGCGGGAGCGTCTTCCGGTCCGCCGATGCCCCAGCGCGCCAGCGCCGCGTCGTCGGCCTCGCGCGCATCGACCCAGCGGGCGCCGTCGGGGGTGTGCTCCTTCTTCCAGAACGGCGCGCGGGTCTTGAGGTAGTCCATCAGGAATTCGCAGGCCTCGAAGCTCTGGCCCCGGTGCGCCGACGCCACCGCCACCAGCACGATCTGGTCGCGGGCCTGCAGCAGCCCGATGCGGTGGACGATCCGCACCGCCCGGATGTCGAAGCGCGCCCGCGCCGCCTCGACCATCGCCGCGATCGACGATTCGGTCATGCCCGGATAGTGCTCCAGCTCCATCGCGGCGACGCTGTCGCCGCCGGCCCGGTCGCGCACCGTGCCGACGAAGCTGCACACCGCGCCCACGCCGCCGTCGCCCGCCCGCAGGGCGGCCACTTCGGCGGACAGGTCGAAGTCCTCGGGCTGGACGCTGACGCGCCAGATCCCCGCCGGCGGCTCCGGGGCGACGGGTGCGGAATCGATAGGGCGGTCCATCTAGCCTCCGGTCACCGGCGGGAAGAAGGCCACCTCGGCGCCGTCGGCCAGGGGCTGCGACTCCGGCGACATGACCTGGTCCACCGCGATGCGCACCGGACGCGCGCGGTCCAGCGCGGCGGCGTGCGCGCCGCCGCGGGCGATGAGTTCGTCGCGGAGCGCGCCGACCGTGGCGGCGGCGGTGGACACGGTCTCGCTCCCGGTGCCCAGCGCCTCGCGGATCGAGGCGAAATAGCGCACGGCGATGCGGCGCGCGGACGGTGCGGTGGACGCGCTCATGCCAGCAGCTCCGCGAACGACAGGAAGGGCACCGGGTCGCCCGGCGCGATGGTGGTGTTGAGCGGGTTGTCGACGATGCCGTCCCCCCACACCGCCGAGGTCAGCACGCCCGAGCCCTGGTGCGCGAACAGGTCCAGCCCGCCCGCGGCGTTGCGCGCCACCCGGAGGAACTCGCGCCGGTTCTCGGCGCGGTCCCAGGCGAAGTGCGCCGGCAGCCGCGACACGGTGGGCGCGAGGACGGTCGCGCCCTGCAGCTTCAGCAGGAAGGGCCGCACCAGCATCAGGAAGGTGACGAAGCTCGACACCGGATTGCCCGGCAGGCCGATGAAATGGGCCGCGCCCGCGGAACCGTCCGCGCTTGCGCGGTCGATCTGCCCGTAGGCGAAAGGCTTGCCGGGCTTGATCGCCATGCGCCACAGCGTCAGCCGGCCGAGCGACTCGACCGCCGGCTTGACGTGGTCCTCCTCGCCGACCGAGACGCCGCCGCTGGTCAGCACCAGGTCGTGGCCCGCCGCCGCGTCGCGCAGCGCCTCGACGGTGGCGTCGCGCCGGTCGGGCACGATGCCCCGGTCGGTGACCTCGCAGCCCAGGCGCTGCAGCAGCGCGCGCAGCAGGAAGCGGTTGGAGTTGTAGATGGCGCCCGGCGGAATGTCGGCCGGGGCGACGCTGCCGGGCATGACGAGTTCGTCGCCGGTGGAGAACAGCGCCACCCGGGGCCGGCGCGCCACCTCCAGCCGGTCGGCGCCGACGCTGGCGGCCAGGCCGAGCGCCTGCGGCGTGAGCCGGTCGCCGCGCGACAGCACGGCCGCGCCCCGGGCCACGTCCTCGCCGGCGCGGCGGATGGCGGTGCCGGGCGCCGGCACGGTGTCGATGCGCACCGTGCCGTCGTCCTGCGCGGCGCACTGCTCCTGCATCACGACCGCGTCGGCCCCGGCGGGGACCGGCGCGCCGGTGAAGATGCGGGCGGCGGTGCCGGGCCGCAGCGCGGCGCCCACCGCGCCGGCGGCGATGCGCTGGGACACCGGCAGCACCGTGCCGGCGGCCGGGACGTCGGCGCTGCGCAGGGCGTAGCCGTCCATCGCGCTGTTGTCCAGCGGCGGCACCGCGATCGGCGAGCGCAGGTCGGCGGCCAGCACCCGGCGGTCGGCGTCGAAGGTGGAAACGGTCTCGGTGTCGCCCAGCGCGGCGGCGTGCGCCAGCAGCTGTTGCAGCGCGTCGTCGAGCGAGATGAGGCCCTTGCGGGCGAGGGAAGGATCGGCGGGAGCGGTCATCCGCGGATTGTCGCCGGGCGGCGGATGCCCCCGGGTGACAGGGCGCATCGCGGGCGGCGGATCAACCGGCGGCGGGCGCCCGGTAGGCGAAATCCGCCGCGCGGTCCAGCAGCCAGGCCAGCACCCGGTCCGGATCGTTGAGTTCGAGCAGCGGCAGCGCGGTCGGCACCGGCAGCGCCCCGGGCGCGTCGGTGGCGATGGCGCGCACGGCCGGATCGTCCGGGTAGCGCGCCGGGTGGCCGGCGAAATCGGCCGCGGGCGCGCGCCAGACCTCGACCTTCGGCAGGTCGCTGCCCCGGAAGCCCTCGACCAGCAGCCAGTCGACCGTCGGGTCGATCTGCGCGATCAGGTCGTGCACCGGCGGCGTGCCGGCGTCGGCGAACTCGCGCATCAGCGCCATCCGCACGTCGGACACCACCAGCACCTCGCTGGCGCCGGCCTTGCGGTGGCGCCAGCTGTCCTTGCCGGGCGTGTCCACGTCGAAGCGGTGGTGCGCGTGCTTGATGACCGCCACCCGCAGGCCGCGCGCGACGAAGCGCGGGATCAGCGCCTCGACCAGCGTGGTCTTGCCGGCGCCGGAATAGGCGGCGAAGCCGACGACCTTCATCGCCGGGCTCCGCGCGTTCCGCTATCGAAATCGTAGCTGCCAGCCCAGGCGGTTCCCGGGCAGGAGGCCGATCTCATTCGCAGTGCTCGGCGATGTAGCGCTTGACCGCGTCCGCATCGGCGGGCAGCGACCGCACCCGCTTGGGCAGGGCCTCGATGCCGACGAAGGCGGCGGGCCGCTCGGGCTCGCGGCCCAGGGCCTCGACGATGGTGCCGGCGAACTTGACCGGCAGCGCGGTCTCCAGCACCAGCATCGGCACGCCCGGCTTGGCGTGGGCGCGCGCCACCTTCAGCCCGTCGGCGGTGTGGGTGTCGATCATGGTGCCGAAGCGTTCCCAGGTGTCGCGGATGGTCGCGAGCCGGTCGTCATGGGTGCTGCGTCCGCTGACGAAGCCGTAGCGGGCCGCGGCCTCGGGGAAGGCGTCGTCGTCCCGCAGGTCGAACCGGCCGTGCGCGGCCAGGTCGTCGGCGAAGAGCTGGCGCACCCGGGCGCCGTCGCGCGCCAGCAGGTCGAAGACGAAGCGCTCGAAATTGCTCGCCTTCGAGATGTCCATCGACGGACTGGAAGTCTCGAAGGTATCGGCGCTGCCGCGGGCGCGGTAGGTGCCGGTGCGGAAGAATTCGTCGAGCACGTCGTTCTCGTTGGTGGCGACCGCCAGCGTGTCGATGGGCAGGCCCATCATCCGCGCCACGTGGCCGGCGCAGACGTTGCCGAAGTTGCCCGAGGGCACGCTGAAGCCGACCTTCTGGTCGTCATGCGTGGTCGCCTGGAAGTATCCGGCGAAGTAGTAGACGACCTGCGCCACCAGCCGCGCCCAGTTGATCGAGTTGACGGTGCCGATCTTGTAGCGCTGCTTGAACGCCAGGTCGTTGGAGACGGCCTTGACGATGTCCTGGCAATCGTCGAACACGCCGGCGATGGCCAGATTGTGGATGTTGTCGTCCTGCAGGCTGAACATCTGCGCCTGCTGGAACGGGCTCATCCGGCCTTCGGGCGAGGTCATGAAGACGCGGATGCCGGCCTTGCCCTTCATCGCGTACTCGGCCGCGCTGCCGGTGTCGCCGCTGGTCGCGCCGAGGATGTTGAGCTGCGCGCCGCGCCGGGCCAGTTCGTACTCGAACAGGTTGCCCAGCAGTTGCATCGCCATGTCCTTGAAGGCGAGCGTCGGGCCGTTGGACAGCGCCTCCAGCCAGATGCCTTCTTCCAGGGGCCGCAGCGGCACGATGGCGTCGGTGCCGAAGACCTCGCGGGTGTAGGTGCGGTCGCAGAGGGAACGCAGGTCCTCGGCGGGGATGTCGTCGATGTAGCGCGACAGGACCTCGAAGGCCAGCGCCGCGTAGCCGCGCGTGGCGTAGGTCGCGCGCCAGGCGGCGAGCGTCGCCGCATCGACCTGCGGGTACTCCTCGGGCAGGTACAGGCCGCCGTCGGGCGCCAGGCCTTCGAGCAGGATCTCGCAGAAGCGCTTGCGGTCCGGGTGGCCGCGGGTGGAGCGGTACAGCATCAGGCCAGTTCCTCCTTGCGGATGCGGGTGATCGGCCCCAGCACCGTGGGCAGCGCCTGCATCTGCGCCAGCGCGGCGTTCATGGTGCCTTCGCGGGTGGCGTGGGTCAGGATGATCAGGTCGGTCTGGGTCGCGCCCTCGCCGCCCACCTCGTCGGCCTCGCGCTGCAGCACGGCGTCGATGTTGATGCCGGCCTCGGCCAGCAGGCCGGTGACCTTGGCCAGCACGCCGGCCTGGTCGGCCACCTGCAGCCGCAGGTAGTAGCTGGTGACCACCTCGTCCATCGGCACCACCCGCAGGTCGGACAGCGCGTCGGGCTGGAAGGCGAGGTGCGGCACGCGGTGCTCGGCCTCGGCGGTGTGCAGCCGGGCGATGTCGACCAGGTCGGCGATCACCGCGCTGGCGGTCGGCTCGCTGCCGGCGCCCTTGCCGTAGTAGAGCGTGGTGCCGACCGCGTCGCCCTGCACCACCACCGCGTTCATCGCGCCCTCGACGTTGGCCAGCAGCCGCTTGGCCGGCACCAGGCTCGGATGCACCCGCAGCTCGACGCCGCCCTGGCCGCGCCGGGTGATGCCCAGCAGCTTGATGCGGTAGCCGAGCTGCTCGGCGTACCGGATGTCCTGCGCGCCCAGCTTCGTGATGCCTTCCACGTAGGCCTTGTCGAACTGCACCGGGATGCCGAAGGCGATGGCCGCCATCAGGGTGATCTTGTGGCCGGCGTCCACGCCCTCGATGTCGAAGGTCGGGTCGGCCTCGGCGTAGCCCAGGCGCTGGGCCTCCTGGAGCACGGTGCCGAAGTCCAGGCCCTTGTCGCGCATCTCCGACAGGATGAAGTTGGTGGTGCCGTTGATGATGCCGGCGATCCACTGGATGCTGTTGGCCGTCAGGCCTTCGCGCAGCGCCTTGATGATCGGGATGCCGCCGGCGACGGCCGCCTCGAAGGCGACCATCACGCCCTTGGCGTGCGCCGCCTCGAAGATCTCGGTGCCGTGCACCGCCAGCAGCGCCTTGTTGGCGGTCACCACGTGCTTGCCGGCCGCGATGGCCTCGAGCACCAGTTGCTTGGCGACGCCGTAGCCGCCGATCAGCTCGACCACGACGTCGATGTCCGGGTCGGCGATGACCGCGCGGGCGTCGGCCACGATCCGCACGTCCGGCGCCTCGCCGACCAGCGCCTGCGCGCGGGCGGTGTCCAGGTCGGCCACCATGGTGATCTCGATGCCGCGGCCGGCGCGGCGGCGGATCTCTTCCTGGTTGCGACGCAGCACGTTGAACGTGCCGCTGCCTACGGTGCCTGCACCGAGCAGGCCGACTTGGATCGGTTTCATGATGGCGGAAAGGGTCGGGAACACAACGGGTCCGCCGCCCGGCGGGGGCCGGAACGGCGGCAAAGGGAACGGGTCAGGTCGCAGCGGCGCGGGCCGGCACCACCGACAGCGCCGGCGCGGCGGCCGTCGCCGGCAGGGCGGCCTTCGCGCCGGCATGGCGGCGGCGGTAGGCTTCGAGGAACTTCGCGATGCGGCCGATGGCCTCGCGCAGGTCGTCCTCGTGCGGCAGGAAGACGATGCGGAAGTGGTCCGGCGCGGCCCAGTTGAAGCCCGAGCCCTGCACCAGCATCACCCGCGTCGCCTCCAGCAGTTCCAGGAAGAACTGCCGGTCGTCGGCGATCGGGTAGACCGCCGGATCGAGCCGGGGGAACATGTAGAGCGCGGCCTGCGGCCGGACGCAGCTCACGCCGGGGATGGCGGTGATCAGCTCGTAGGCCAGGTCGCGCTGGCGGCGCAGCCGGCCGCCCTCGCCCACCAACTCGTTGATGCTCTGGTAGCCGCCGAGCGCGGTCTGCACCGCCCATTGGCCCGGCACGTTGGCGCACAGCCGCATGTTCGAGAGCATGTTGAGGCCCTCGATGTAGTCGGCGGCCGGGCGCTTGTCGCCCGACACCACCAGCCAGCCGGCGCGGTAGCCGCAGGAGCGGTAGCTCTTGGAGAGCGAGTTGAAGGTCAGCGTCAGGACGTCGTCCGACAGGCTGGCGATGGCCGTGTGCCGCACGTCGTCGTAGAGCACCTTGTCGTAGACCTCGTCGGCCAGGATCACCAGGCCGTGCTCCCGGGCGATGGCGACGATGCTGCGCAGCAGCTCGTCCGAATAGAGCGCGCCGGTCGGGTTGTTCGGGTTGATGACCACGATGCCCTTGGTGCGCGGGGTGATCTTGGCGCGGATGTCGTCGAGGTCGGGCATCCAGCCGTCGTCCTCGTTGCACAGGTAGTGCACCGGCGTGCCGCCCGAGAGGCTGGCCGACGCGGTCCACAGGGGATAGTCGGGCGCCGGCACGAGCAGTTCGTCGCCGTCGTCGAGCAGCGCATTGGTCGCCATCGCGATCAGCTCGGACGCGCCGTTGCCCAGGTAGATGTCGTCGAGCGTCACGCCCTGGATGCCCTGCTGCTGGGTGTAGTGCATCACCGCCTTGCGCGCCGCGAAGATGCCCTTGCTGTCCGAGTAGCCCGCCGAGGTCGGCAGGTGGCGGATCATGTCCTGCTGCACCTCTTCCGGCGCATCGAAGCCGAACACCGCCAGGTTGCCGATGTTGAGCTTGATGATCTTCTGGCCCTCCTCCTCCATCTGCTTGGCGCGGTCCATGATGGGGCCGCGGATGTCGTAGAGGACGTTGGCGAGCTTGGCGGATTTGTGGATGGTTTTCACGCGGGCCTTCCGTTGGGGGCGAGGACGGCATCCGGGCTGGATGCCGCGCATGCCGCAGGCGAAACCTATAATTTGACCACAGTTCGGCGACGTCACCCCGGCCGCGCCGCCACCCGATTCCCACGCCCGCAGCCATGAAACTCCAGCCCGACAAGACCGACGTCCAGACCATCACCGGCCACGGCCCGGGCTGGATCGGGATCGACAAGGAACCGGTGAACCACAGCGTGATCGTCGGCTCGACCGGCCAGCGCATCGACTGGGAATGCAGCCGGTTCGAGGACCTGACGCCCGAGCACTTCGCGCGCCTGGCCACGCTGGACGCCGAGGTGATGGTGTTCGGCAGCGGCGCGCGCAACCGCTTTCCCCCGGCGGCCTGGCTGCGGCCGCTGATCGCGCGGCGCATCGGCCTGGAGACCATGGACACCGCGGCGGCCTGCCGCACCTACAACATCCTCGCCGCCGAAGGCCGCAAGGTCGTGGCCGCCCTGCTGCTGGAAACCGCGCCCGACATCCAGGGTAACCCGGCTTTATAACCGGCAAAGGTGGTTTCGGGGTAAAATCATGCCCTTCGGTCGGGAAGTAGAACAAGAATCGCAGGCGTGCAAAGACGACTCCCGGCACCCCAACGACCACATCATCACTAGGCAGCATAGAAGTTATATGGCGATCGTTGTCAACAAGCCCATCCCCGAATTCGAAGCGAACGCCACGAGCGGACTCAAGGTTTCCAACACCTCCCACCTCGGCGAAACCCTGGTCCTGTTCTTCTACCCCAAGGACAACACCCCGGGCTGCACCACCGAGAGCATGCAGTTCCGCGACCATTTCCAGGACTTCGTGAAAGCGGGCGCCACCGTGTTCGGCGTCTCGCGCGACAACATGAAGTCCCACGACGAGTTCAAGGCCAAGCTCGAATTGCCCTTCGAACTGATCGCCGACACGGAAGAGAAGATGTGCCACATGTTCGGCGTGGTCAAGAACAAGATCATGTACGGCAAGAAGGTCAAGGGCATCGAGCGCAGCACCTTCCTGATCGGCCCCGACGGGGTCCTGCGGGAAGAATGGCGCGGCCTCAAGGTGCCGGTCCACGTGGACGAGGTCCTCAAGGCCGTCAAGCTGCTCAAGAAGAC
>JAKOND010000214.1 GCA_022702125.1 Burkholderiaceae bacterium | reverse complement strand
CCAGCGGCAGCGGGTGGCCCTGGCGCGCGCGGTGGCGGTGCGCCCCCGGGTGCTGCTGCTCGACGAGCCCCTGGCCGCGCTGGACGCGCAGCTCAAGGAGACATTGCGCGACGAGCTGGCCGAGCTGCTGCGCCGCCTGGGCATCACCGCGGTCCACGTCACCCACGACCAGCAGGAAGCCTTCGCCATCGCCGACCGCATGGCGGTGATGCAGGGCGGCGCGATCGTGCAGGTGGGCGACGGCGAGTCGCTCTACCGCCGGCCGGCCCATCCCTTCGTCGCGGAATTCCTGGGCCGGGTCAACCGGCTGCGGGCCGACGCCGCGGGCGACGTGACGCTGGGCGGCGAACTGCTGGCGCAGCGGGTGCCGCACGGCCTGCTGGTGCGTCCGGAGGACGTGCAGATCGTCGCTCCGCAGCCGGGCCGGGCGCGGGCGCGGGTGCTGCACCGCAGCTTCCTGGGCGACCGGGTGCACCTGCGGCTGGAGGCCGGGGGCCAGGGGCCGCTGCTGGCCGATGCCGCGCGCGACAGCCCGTGGCAGGCGGGCGACGCGGTCGGCATCCGCATCGCCGCCGAGCGCCTGCTGCCGGCGGTGGCCGCGCCATGAGCCGCGCCGGCATCCACGCGGTGGCGCTGGAGGCGGGGGTGTCGGCCTCCACCGTCTCGCGCGTCTTCAACTGCCCGCAGAACGTCGCGGCCGACACCCGGGGCCGCGTCGAGGCGGCGGCGCGCCGGCTGCAGTACCGGCCGCTGGGCGCCGGCCGCATGCTGCGGCGCCAGCGCAGCGAGGTGCTGGGCGTGGTGCTGCCGACGCTGCACAACCCGGTGTTCGCCGAATGCCTCGAAGGCATCGCCGCCGCCGCCGCCGATGCCGGTTACGCGATCCAGCTCGCCACCACCGAATACCGGCCGGACCGCGAGCAGGCCGCCGTCGCCGCGCTGCTGCCGCGGGTCGACGGGCTGGTGCTGGTCGTGTCCGACCCGGCCCGGGCGCAGGCCCTGCGCGCCATCCGCGCGGCCGGGCTGCCCTACGTGCTGGCCTACAACCGCCATCCGCGGCACCCGTGCGTGTCGGTCGACAACGAGGGCGCCGTGGCGGAGCTGGTGCGGGAGCTGCACCGCCGCGGCCACCGGCGCATCGCCATGCTGTGCGGCGACCTGCGCGCCTCCGACCGGTCGCGCGCCCGGCACCGGGGCTTCCTGCGCGGCATGGCCGCCTGCGGGTTGCCACCCGGGCCGCTGGTCGAGGTGGCCTTCGACGATCCGTCCACCGGCGGGCTGGCCGCCGTGCTCGACGGCGCGGTCCGCCCGACCGCGCTGCTGTGCTCCAACGACCTGCTGGCGCTGCGGGCGCTGCGCGCCGCGCACCGGCGCGGGCTGCGGGTGCCGCAGGACCTCTCGGTCACCGGCTTCGACGGCATCGCGCTCGGCGCGGAGCTGGTGCCGAGCCTGGCCACCATCGCCCAGCCCAACCACGACATCGGCGCGGCCTGCGTGGCGCTGCTGGCGCCGGCCGCCCAGGCGGCCGCGCCGCTGGCCGCCGCCGCCAGCCGCCTGCTGCCCCACCGTTTCCGCCCCGGCGAATCGCTCGGGGCACCTTCCGCGGACCTCCCGACATGACTTCCATCGCCCCTTCCGCCACCACCTTCCTCGTCCAGCTCACCGACACCCATATCCGCGAGCCCGGCCGCCTGGCCTACGGCCGCATCGACACCGCGCCCTACCTGCGCCGCGCGGTGGCCAGCGTGCGGGCGCTGCGCCAGCGGCCCGACGCGGTCGTCATCACCGGCGACCTGAGCGATTTCGGCCGGCCGGCCGAGTACGCCCACCTGGCCGAACTGCTGGCGCCGCTGGACGACCTGCCGGTCTACCTGCTGCCGGGCAACCACGACGACCGCGACGCGCTGCGACGCGGCTTCCCCGGCCACGGCTACCTGGGCGCGCCGGGCGGCTTCATCCAGTACAGCGTGCCGGTCGGCGGCCTGCGGCTGGTCGCGCTGGACACCACCACGCCCGGCCAACCGCACGGCGAACTGTGCGCGGAGCGCCTGGCCTGGCTGGCGGCGGAACTCGACCGCCGCACCGGCCAGCCGGTCGTCGTCGCGATGCACCACCCGCCCTTCGACACCCTGATCGGCCACATGGACCGCATCGGCCTGCGGGAAGGCGCGCCGGCGCTGGAGGCGCTCGTCCGGCGCCACCCGAACGTGGAGCGGTTGATCTGCGGCCACCTGCACCGCGCGATCGAGGCGCGCTTCGGCGGCAGCATCGCCTGCACCGCCCCCGGCCCGGCGCACCAGGTGGCGCTGGACCTGCGGCCCGACGCGGCCTCGCAGTGGGTGCTGGAGCCGACCGGGTTCCGCGTCCATGCCCTGCCGGCCGGCGGGCGGATGGTGAGCCACCTGGCGGCCGCGGGGGATTTCGAGGGACCGTACCCGTTCCACGACGCGGGCGGGCTGATCGACTGAGCGTTGAGGACGCGAGGCCGGGTCACGGCATCGTCACACGCCGTCGCGATCATCCGGCCGGCATCCGGCCACGACACCCAAACGACAGCTTCCCCCATGAAAAATCCTTCCCTGCGCCCCATGCCGGCGCTGTTGGCGCTCGCCACGGTTTCCGCTGCCGCCACGCTCGCCTCCTGCGGCGGAGACGGCGGCTCGCTGGCCGGCGCGGCCGTCGATCCCCAGGTCAAGGCGGCCTGGGTCGAGGTCGGCGCCAACGGGCAGAGCATCGTGCGCGCCGTCACGGCGGCCGGCAGCTGCCCGTCGATCCAGATCGACGGCAATGTCGCGACGATGGGCCTGCGCGCGGCCGCGGGCACCGCCGCCCAGCGTACGACGGCCAGCGACCCCGCCGACTCCAAGCCCTCGGAATTCCCGGTGACCACCTGCGAGACCGTGCTGGGCGCCGGCGCGGGCTTCGTCGCCCTGGCCGGACGGCCGCTGCCGCTGCCCAAGGCCGAACCGCAGCGCATCGCCGTGCTGGCCGACACCGGCTGCCGCATGAAGAAGGCCGACAACGCCTTCCAGGCCTGCAACGACGGCACCGCCTGGCCCTTCGCCACCATCGCCGCCACCATCGCCGCGATGAAGCCCGACCTGGTGATGCACATCGGCGACTACCACTACCGCGAGAACGCCTGCCCGAAGGACATCGCCGGCTGCAAGGACAGCCCCTGGGGCTACGGCTGGGACACCTGGGAGGCCGACCTGTTCAAGCCGGCGGCGCCGCTGCTGGCCGCCGCGCCCTGGGTGGTGGCCCGCGGCAACCACGAGGAATGCGCGCGCGCCGGCCAGGGCTGGGCGCGCTTCCTGGACACGCGGGCCTACGACAGCAGCCTGAGCTGCGACAGCCCCGCCAACGACAACACCGCCAACTTCAGCGACCCGTACGCGGTGGCGCTGGGCAAGGACACGCAGGTCGTCATCTTCGACTCGGCCAAGGCGGGCACCGCCGCCTTCGGCGCCTCGGACTTCAAGTTCCCGATCTACCAGGCCCAGTTCCGCAAGGTGGCCGGGCTGGTGGCCGACACGTCGAAGACCTCGCTGTTCGCCAACCACCACCCGATCCTGGCCTTCGCGCCGATCGCCGGCGGCGCGCCCGCGCCGGGCAACGCCGGCCTGCAGGCGGTGATGAGGACGCTCAACCCGGTGGCCTACTATCCCGAGGGCGTGAAGATCGCGCTGCACGGCCATGTGCACGACTTCCAGGCGCTCAACTTCAGCAGCGCGCATCCGGCCACCTTCGTCACCGGCAACGGCGGGGACAACGTGGACGTCAACCTGCCGGACCCGTTCCCCGCGGGCGTGACGCCGGCGCCGGGCGTGGTGCTCGACCGCATCACCCACACCAACACCTTCGGCTTCATGATGATGGAGCGCGGCGATGCGGGCTGGCTCTACAAGGCCTACACCAAGACCGGCAAGCTGCTGACCACCTGCGTGCCGAACGGATCGAAGGTCCTGTGCGACAAGACCGGCTTCCTCGCGCCGTGAACGCGCGGCGCGGCCGGGCCGCGCGGGCGGGCAGGGCGGCGGTGCTGGCCGCCGGCCTCGCGCTCGCGGCCGGCGCGGCCTGTGCGGAGCCGGACACCCCCACCCTGATCGGCCGCATCGGCGACACGCCCCGGTACGCCGCCATCGTGCCCGCGGCCCGGCCGCTCGCCCGGCCGGCGCCGGAACGCATCGCGCTCGGGCGCCGGCTGTTCGGCGACGTCCGGCTGTCCCAGCCGCGGGGCACCAGCTGCGCCAGCTGCCACGACCCGGCGCAGGCCTTCTCCAGCTTCAACGGCGGCCGGGACGGCGTGGCCGGCGGCAGCATCCGCGGCCGCCTGGGCACCCGCAATCCGCCCTCGCTGACCTACGCGCGCTACCTGCCGCCGCTCTACTTCTACCAGGACGACGACGCGCCCGCGCCGGCGCCCTTCGGCGGGCTGATGCTCGACGGCCGCGCCGACACCCTGGCGGCCCAGGTGCGCGAGCCGCTGCTGGCCCGCCACGAGATGAACCTGGGCACGCCGCGCGCCGCGGCCCGGCGGCTGCGGGAGGCCGGCTACGAGCCGGCCTTCGAGGCGCAGTTCGGCGCCGGCGCGCTGCGCGATCCGCAGCGCGCGCTGCAGGCCTTCGGCAGCAGCCTGGAGGCCTACCTGCAGAGCGACGAGCTGTCGCCCTTCGACTCGCGCTTCGACGAGTCGCTGCGCGGCAAGACTGCGCTCACGCCGCTGGAGCAGCGCGGGCTGGCGATCTTCCGCAACCCCGACCAGGGCAACTGCGCCTCCTGCCACAGCGTGACCGCCACGTCGAGCAACCCGGCGCGGTCGCTCTTCACCGATTTCGGCTACGAGGCCCTCGGCGTGCCGCGCAACCGGAAGCTGCCGGCCAATGCGCGCGCCGACCGGTTCGACCTCGGCCTGTGCCGCACCGCCGAGGCGCGCCGCTGGCCCGACAGCGACGCCTGGTGCGGCTATTTCCGCACGTCCAGCCTGCGCAACGTCGCGGTGCGCCAGCGCTTCATGCACAACGGCGTGTTCGACTCGCTGCGCGACGCGGTCCGCTTCTACGCGACCCGGTCCACCCGTCCGCAGGACTGGTACGGCGCCCGCCCGGCTTTCGACGACCTGCCGCAGGCGCTGCGCGGCAACGTCAACACCGTGAGCACGCCGCTCAACCGGCGCGCCGGCAGCACGCCCGCGATGAGCGAGGACGACATCGACGCGGTCGTCGCGTTCCTGGGCGCCCTGACCGACCGGCGCTACGCCGCGCCGCCGCCGTCCCCGGCCGCCAAGACGGCCGCGCCGACCGCGCCGGCCGGACCGGCCCGCGTCGCCCCGGCCCGGTAGGCGGCCGCCGCGCTCAGGTCGTCAGGCTCATGGCCGGGCGCTCGCCCGCCAGCGCCTGCGCCACGCTGTCGAGCACCATCCGGCCCATGGCGGCGCGCGTCTCCCAGGTGGCGCTGGCGCGGTGGGCCTGCAGCGTCACGCGGTCCGACCGGCGCAGCGCCTCCGGAACGCGCGGCTCGTCCACGAACACGTCCAGCCCCGCGCCGGCGATGCGTCCGGCCGCGATCGCCGCCGCCAGGTCGTCCTCGTTCACCAGCCGGCCGCGCGCCACGTTGACCAGGAAGCCCCGGGGACCGAGCGCGTCCAGCACGGCCGCATCGACGATGCCCTCGGCCCGGTCGGCCGCGGCGCACAGCACCAGCGCGTCGGCGTCGCGCGCCAGCGCCACCAGGTCTGGCACGAAAGGGTGCGCGACATCGTCCATCGGGCGCAGGTCGGTGTAGCGGATCGGGCAGCCGAAGGCCGCCGCCCGCGCCGCCACGGCCCGGCCGACCCGGCCCATGCCGACGATGCCGACGCGCATGCCGCTGAACCGGCGGGCCAGCGGGAGGGCGCCGGGCTGGGGATTCGCTTCCCACAGGCCGTCGCGCACGAAACGGTCGCCGGCGCACAGGTCGCGGCAGGCGGCGATCAGCAGGCCGATGGCGAGGTCTGCCACGTCCTCGGTCAGCGCGCCCAGGGTCGCGGTCACCGGCAGGCCACGGCCGCGGCAGTAGTCCAGGTCCACCGCGTCGGTGCCCACGCCGTTCACCGCCACGACCTTGAGCGCGGGCAGCCGCTCCAGCATCGCCCGCGGAATGCCGGTGTGACCGCCGGTCACCACCGCCTCGATGGATGCGCCGTGCGCCCGCAGCCACTCTTCCGGCTCCGCGATCTCGAAGTGCTTGTGGACCGTGTAGCGCGCGGCGAGCGCGTCGTTGACCTCGGGGACCAGGATGGGGTTGAGCTGCAGGACGTTGGGTTTCATGGCGATTCTTCGGCGGGAGGAGGGGGCTGGCTCGCGTTCCCCGGGTTTCGTCCGGGTGCCGACGCATGCTAATCAATAGTTGATAATCAGCGCAACATTGACTTTTTAAATCAATGTGTTGACCGACCCCAACCGAAGGACGCCATGGCAGCCTGGATATCGATGGACGAGGCCTGTCGCCTCCTGGATGTGAAGCCGCAGACGGTGTACGCCTATGCGAGCCGGGGCAAGCTGGAGGCGATGCCCGATCCGGCCGACGTGCGGCGCAGCCTATACCGCGCCGACGACATCGCGCGCCTCACCCGGCGCAAGCAGACCGGGCGCAACCGCGAGGCGCTGGCCGCCGACACCCTGTTCGGCGCGGAGCCGAGCATTCCCACGGCGCTGTCGGCCTTCTTCCACGGGCGTCCCCACTACCGGGGCCGGGATGCCGTGGACCTGTCCGCGTCGGCGAGCCTGGAGGAGGCGGCTCGGCTGCTCTGGGATGCCGACCAGGCGATGGTTTTCGCGTCGCCCGCGCCATTGCCCTCTACCGTGCCGCCCCGTGCCGCCCGGCCGGGACGGGTCGCGGCCTTCTCCGGCCTGGCCGGCCTGGCGGCGGTGGGGCATTCCACCCGCGGGCGCCTTCCCCGCGTGCTGCTCACCGAATGCCAGTCCCTGGTCGGCCGGCTGGCCGATGCCTTCGGGGCCGCCCCGGGGGAACAGCCGGTGCACCTGCGTTTCGCGCGGGGCTGGAAGCGTCCGGACACGGTGGCCGAGCAGCTGCGCAGGGCCCTGGTGCTGCTGGCGGACCACGAGCTGACCAGCTCGGCCTTCGCCGCCCGCATCACCGCCTCCACCGGCGCCTCCCTGCCGGCCTGCCTGCTGGCCGGGCTGACGGCGCTCTCGGGCCCCCTGCACGGCGACGCCTCGGGCCGGGTGCAGGCGCTGTTCGGCGAGGTCGAACGCCTGGGTGCCGAGGCGGTCGTCACGCACCATCTCGCCAACGGCCTGGATTTGGCGGGATTCGGTCACCCCATCTACCCGGACGGCGATCCGCGCGCAGCCGCATTGCTGGCGACCTTCGAGCCGCCGGAAGCGATCGCCCGCTTCATGGAGAAAGTCGCGGAGCTGACGGGGCTGCGGCCCAACATCGACGTGGCCCTGGCCGCGCTCGTCGCGCACTGCCGCCTGCCGGCCGATGCGGCCTTCGGCCTGTACGCGACGGCCCGCAGCGTCGGGCTGCTGGCGCACAGCCTGGAGCAACTGGGCGTCGGGCAGGTCATCCGCCCCCGCGGGCGCTATGTGGGTCCCCAGCCGGACGCGCGGCAGGACCGGCAGGGCCCGGGATGACCGCGGGGCGCCCCCCCGGGCCGCACCGTCCGCCGGTAACACTTTCGCGCCATGGTCCGGCGGCCCGGATGCATGCTGGCGTCTCATCCACAGGAGCACCCCATGGGCAACCAGCAGCAATCGAGCGACTACAAGATCACGACCACCGCCGACGAGGCCGAACCCGGCATCTGGCACGCGAGCTACGAGGTCGAGAAAGCGGGCCAGGTGGTGCTGCGCGCCAAGACCAAGCCCGAGCGGCCCTGCGAATCGCGCGAGCAGGCGCTGTCCTTCGCGCAGGAGCAGGCCCAGAAGGCGGTCGACGACCTGGCGGCGTCGGAGCAGGGCCAGTCCCAGCAGTAAATGCCGATGTTCTCGGTCGAGAGGAACTCCATGCACCACCCTTCCCATTCCCGCGTCCTGCGCGTCGTCGCGGGCGCCGCGATCGCGGCCGCCTCCTTCGGCGCCCTGGCCCAGGGCGTCACGAGCGCGCAGGCCGAACGCGCGAAGCAGGCAAGCCAGATCGAATCCCGGGAGCGCGAAAACTTCGGCCGCTCGCAGGTCCACAAGCGGGAAACCCTCAAGGCGCGCAAGGCCGAGCAGAAGGGCGACCTGGGCGCCGGACCGATCGGCGCGCGCACCCAGACGGTCCGCGAGCCCGAGACCGCAGGCGACAAGGCCACGACCAACGTCCAGGGAACGGCCGGCACCCGCTGACCGGCGCGCCCGCCCGGGCCGCCTTGCCGTCCCGGGCCCCGGTTCAGCGCAGGACCTTGAGGACCTTGTCCTTCTGCATCAGCACCAGCACCGAGCCGTAGTGCCGCACTTCCGAATCGTCGGTGGGACGATCGAGGTGTTCGGGCTTGCCGAGCAATTCCTCGACGGCGGCCCCGGTCATGCCGGGGACGACCTCCGCCGACGGCCCGGCGCGCTGCGCGTTGTGCCGTGCGATCTCGATCTGCTCGTTGTCCATGCTGGCGAGCAGGGCGGTATAGCGCGGCGAGACGGCGCGGGCCTCGTCCGGCGCGAGTTGCCGGACGTTGTCGTGGTCGACGAATACCTCGGCCATCGAGAAATTCGCCTTCGGGACCACGGCGATGCCACCGACCGACGTCCCGGCCACCACATGGTGGGTGCCCAGGAAGTAGACACCGCCCGCCGCCACGGCGCCGCCCGAGCACAGCAGGCCCGCGAGCCAGAGCCTCGCGCGTTTCTTCTTGCCGTTCCTTGGCATGTTTCCTCCCCCGTCCGGACCGAGATATTGTGGATATGGTGCAGGACGAGCGGTCCGGTCCGGGGGCCTCGCGTGCGGGGCGGGACGGCTTACTGTCGTGCTTGCGCCGATTATCCCGTCAGAATCGCTCGCTCTGCCGGAAGACGAGTTCGCCGATCAGCAGGCAGCCGGCGTCGCTGCAGAGCTTGCGGGCGAAGCGCCGCTGGTCGGCGTTGTCCGACGAGAGCCACCACCGGCCGGCATCCCGGACGAGCCGCTTGATCACCGCCTCGCCCTCGTAGTTGATGGCGAAGATCCGGCCGTCGCGCGGCTCGGTGCTCGCGGTGTTGATCACCACCTGGTCGCCGTGGTAGAGGGTCGGCTCCATGCTGTCGCCCTGCACCGGAAGGCCGAGCATGTGCTCGGGCTTCAGGCCGCGCTTCTTCAGCCATTCGGTGGGCAGGAAGATGGGCGGTCCGATGTCCGACTCCACCTCCACGGAATAGCCGTGGATGCCGGCGCGCAGACGCAGTCTCACGGTGCGGATGGCCTGTACGTCAGGGTGGTTCTCAAGGTCTATCTGAATGGGTTCTGAACGCTTTGCCGCGAGCATATCGCCACAACCCGACGCCAGCCATTCGGGATGCACCCCGGTGGCGGCCGCGAGTTGCGCGGTGAACGAGGAGCCCGACGCGGTCTTCTCCGCCTCGGCCAGGGTGCCCTGCGACATGCCCACGGCCTTGGCGAGCTGCACCTGGGTCAATCGGGCGTGCTTGCGGGCCTGCAGGAGCCGTCGGCCGAACGCGGATCTGTCGTGTTGCATGGATGTCGGGGGCGGGCGCCGGAATTAGCGGAAAACCGATTGAAAAATATCGCAATTCCGATAATATACCGGAACGGCGCGAAAGCGAATCGCGAGCGCCGGATGTGCAGGATCTCATGCGTTGGAAAGGGGCTGTCGATGGATGCCGCGATCTTCAAGGAATTGGCTCTGTGGGCCACGGCGGGCGGTGGCGGGCTGTTCCTCGCCCTGAAGCTGGTCCAGAAGATCAGTTCCGGAGTCCGGGCGGCCGTCGCGGCCGATGACAAGAGCGTCTCCATCCTCGACCGGATGGAGCGGCAGCTGGCCGAGCAGGAGGCGCGCTTCCGGGCATCCGAGGATCGCCGGCTGGCGCAGGTTCGGTACCTGGAACAGCGGGCCGCGGCGGCGTCGGCTCACGCCGAGCAGGCCGAACGCGAACGCAACGAGGCCCTGGTGCGGGCCGAGCGGCTGTCCTTCGTCGTCCAGGCGCTGCGCGAGGACCTCCGAAAGCTCCAGCCCATGCGCGGCATGCAGGAATGGCACGACGCGCAACCGGCCCGGTAGGGGGCGGCGGGACGCGGCAGGACGGCGCGTCCCCGCATGCACGCCGGAGGGGGGTCGCGCGTTCGCATGCCTCCCGCGCCACGCCGGATAGCGGTCCCGTCCGATACGAGGGCGGGTGCGGCCTCGAATAATGAGGATCCGTCCCGTCGACGAACTCCCAGGAGAACATCCATGACGACCAGCAACTTCGGCCATCCGCAGGACAAGCAGACCCCGCACACCGGCAAGGTGGACAACGACTTCAACAAGCAGGGCGGGAACGCGCCCACGCAGAAGCACGAGTCGCAGCGCACGCCCGAGAGCCGCCACGACCGCGAAGGGCAGGTGGGCAGCGGCAACCAGCACCAGTCGCGACGCGGCGGCGGCGGTTCCGGCGGCCACGGCGGAGCGGGCTGAGGCGTTCGGCGGCCATCGTCCGATGTGCTCCCACTACGAAGCCGTCCGCGACCGCGCCCGGCTGGAGCGCCATTTCCAGGTCCGGCTCCCGCAAGACACCGGCAAGGAAGACCTGTGGCCCGGCTACCAGGGCCTGTTCGTCCGGCAGCCGGATGCGGCGGATGCGGGCGATGAGGCGGTGCCGGACCGCGAAGCCCTGCCCGGGGTCTTCGGGCTGCTGCCGCACTGGGCCAAGGACGACACCCTGGCGCGCCGCACCTACAACGCCCGCTCGGAGACGGCGCACGAGAAGCCGAGCTTCCGCGACGCCTGGAAACACGCCCGTCACTGCATCATCCCCGCGGCCTGGATCTACGAGCCCGATTGGCGCAGCGGCAAGGCCGTGCCCACCCGGATCTACCGTAGCGACGGCGAGCCGATGGGCATCGCGGGCCTGTGGTCGAGCTGGAAGAACGCCCAGGGCGAGACGGTCCACAGCTACACGATGCTGACCGTCAACGCCGACGAGCACGGGCTGATGCGCAATTTCCACAAGCCCGGCGACGAGAAGCGCATGGTGGTGATCCTGCCCACCGGCGCCTACGGGGACTGGTTGCGCGCGTCCGCCGACCGGACGCGTGACTTCATGCACCTCTACCCGGCCGAACGGCTGGAAGCGGAGGCGGCGCCGCAGAAGCGGAAATCCCACTGACAACCCGCCGCCCGCGCGACGGGAATGCGTGTCACGGAATCAGGCGGTCGGCGCGCAACTGCGCGAACAAATCGAAGAACGCGTCGTCCGTCGGCTGGTAGGCGGCGAAGCCCAGGCGGCGGCTCTTGCCCATGTCGGTCACCACTTCGATCGGCCGGCCCAGGTCGGCATCGGTATGCCAGGGCGAGGCCAGCTTGCCGAGGTCGGCCTCCGCCAGGCCCTCGCGCGCGGCGATCCGTCGCCACACCGGTGCGTCGTCGGCCATCTGGGTCGCCAGCGGGACGACCGTGCCGTCGAAGGGCGCGGCCTCCAGACCGAACCAGTCCGCGATGCGTCCCCACATCCAGCTCCAGCGGAAGACGTCGCCGTTGACGACGTTGAAGGCCTCGTTCCGCGCCGCCGGCGTGGTGGCGGCCCACAGCAGCTGCCTCGCCAGCAGCCGGGCGTCGGTCATGTCGGTCAGGCCGTTCCACTGCACGGCGGAGCCGGGGAAGCGGAACGGGCGGCCGGTCTCGCGGCAGAGGGTCGCGTACACGGCGAGCGTGGTGCCCATGTTCATCGCGTTGCCGACGGCCTTGCCGATCACGGTGTGCGGCCGGTGCACGCTCCAGGCGAAGCCGTCCCGCGCCGCGGCGGCGAAGACCTCGTCCTCCTGGGCGTAGTAGAAGTTCTCGACATCGAGGCGGCCCTGCTCCTCGCGGAACGGAGTCTGGGGCAGGGTGCCCCGGCCGTAGGCCTCGAACGGTCCGAGGTAGTGCTTCAATCCGGTGACGAGCGCGACATGGCGGGTGCTGGCGCCGGGGCGCAGGCCGTCGAGCAGGTTGCGCACCATCGCGCCGTTGACGCGGATGTTCTCCGCCTCGCTGTCCTGTCGGGCCCAGGTGGTGACGAACACCGCGTCCGGGCGCAGGTCCGCCAGCGCCGCCGCGGTGCCGGCGGCGTCCCGCAGGTCGGCCGCGAGCGGTCGCACCCCGTCCTGCGCGGTCGGCCGGCGGGCCAGTCCGTGGACCGTCCAGCCCTGTTCGATCAATAGCCGGGATGTCGCGCTGCCGACGATCCCGCTCGCGCCTACTACCAAGGCGGTATGTGCCATATGCGTACTCCTGTTGTTTTTCATCCTAGCAGTGAACCGAAAATGAATAGGTAACTACCCGGATACGGCTGTCCGGAACGCGGTATGCGCGCATCCGTCATAGATCCGTCACGCGGCAGACCTAGATTGCGAGGCTCCTAGACCGATTCCAACAAGAGGGTCGCGGCCGTGCGCCGTCCCGAGGAGCTTTGATGCGCAATCCCCTTTTCCGTCCATTGGCGCTGTGTGCCGCCATGGCCCTGGCCTCCTGCGGCGGCAGCGACGGCAACGGCAGCAACGCGGGCACGACGCCCTTCGAGCCGAGCAAGAACGTGCTGTTCTTCCTGGGCGACGGCATGGGCATCACGACGATGACCGCCGCGCGCATCTACAAGGTCGGCGAGGACGGCGAACTCACCATGGACCAGCTGCCGGAAACGGCCTTCGTCCACACCTATTCCGCCGACGGCCAGGTCACCGACAGCGCGCCCTCGATGGCCGCCTACATGACCGGCGTGAAGATGAACAACGAAGTCATCTCCATGTCCGCCGAGACCAAGGCGACCAAGCCCGACGGCACGCCGTACCACACCAATTTCGATAGCACCTGCCCCAGCACCGGCAACGGCTCCCCCGCCGCCACGCTGCTGGAACTCATGAAGGCGGCCCGCTACGGCACCGGCGTCGTCAGCACCGCGCGCATCACCCACGCCACGCCGGCCACGACCTATTCGCACGTCTGCCACCGCGACGCCGAGAACACCATCGCCGCCGCCCTGGTGCCGGGCGGCACCGGCTACAACGCGGCCCTGGGCGACGGCATCGACGTGGTGCTGGGTGGCGGCCGCAGCTACTTCCTGCCCAAGGAGACCGCCGGCGGCCTGCGCAACGACAAGCGCAACCTGGTGACCGAACTGCAGGCGGCCAAGTACAGCTACGCCTCGAACACGGCCGAGTTCAACAGCCTGCCGACCGATGGCAGCACCAAGATCGCCGGCCTGTTCACCAGCAGCCACATGGCCTACGACCTGGACCGCGACCCGTCCAAGGAACCCAGCCTGGCGCAGATGACCGCCAAGGCCATCGACGCCCTGGTGGCCCGCAAGAAGGGCTTCTTCCTGATGGTGGAGGGCGGCCGCATCGACCATGCGCTGCACGCCACGAACGCGCGCCGCGCGCTGCAGGACACCATTGCCTTCGACGACGCGATCAAGGCCGCGCTCGACAAGATGCAGGCGGTGGACCCGGGCCTGAAGAACACGCTGATCGTCGTCACCGCCGACCACGACCACACGCTGCAGATGAACGGCTACGCCCAGCGCACCGGCAAGACCGAGCCGGGCAAGCCGGGCGTGCTGGGCCTGGTGAAGAACTACGTCGGCGGCGCGCCGTCGCTCGACGTCGACGGCAACCCCTACACCGTGCTGGGCTTCGGCAACGGACCGCGCCGCCTGGCCGCGCGCGGCCCGATCAGCGACGCCGAACTGGAGAGCCCCGACTACCTGCAGGAGGCCGTGGTGCCGCTGTCGAGCGAGACCCACGGCGGCGCCGACGTGTTCCTGGGCGCGCAGGGCCTGGGCGCCGACAACTTCGTCGGCACGCTGACCAACAACGACGTGTTCGGTCTCATCAAGAAATCCATCGGGCTTTGAAGCCGGCGACGGAGCACCAAGGAACCCTTTCCATGAAAACGAACACCCGCACCTCCCTGGCCCTGGCACTGGGCTGCGCCCTGGCCGCCGTGGGCGCCCCGGCGCAGGCCGCCGGCGAAGCCAAGAACGTCATCTTCTTCCTCGGCGACGGCATGGGCCCGGTCACCGTCACCGCCGCGCGCATCTACAAGGGCGAGAAGCAGCTCGCCGCCGCGCCCGGCTCGCTCGCCAGCAGCGAACGCGCCCAGCTGACGATGCAGCAGCTCGGCTACGCCGCCCGCGTCAAGACCTTCTCCCACGACGGGCAGACCACCGACAGCGCCCCGTCCATGTCGGCGTACATGACGGGCGTCAAGGCCAACAACGAGGTCATCTCGATGTCCTCCGACACCCAGGCCTACACCGCCAGCGGCGCGCAATACATCAACGGCGAGGACACCACCTGCGCCGCCGGCAACGGCACGCCGGCCACCACGCTGCTGGAGCTGTCGAAGGCCGCCGGCCGCTCGGTGGGCGCCGTCTCGACCACCCGCGTCGGCCACGCCACGCCGGCCGCGACCTACTCGCACATCTGCAACCGCAACGCCTACAACACCATCGCCGAGCAGTCGGTGCCGGGCCATCCGCGCTACAACGCCAAGCTGCTCGACGGCGTCGACGTGCTCATGGGCGGCGGCCAGCGCAACTACCTGCCGCTGGCGCTCAACGGCAGCAGCAAGCGCACCGACGGCGCGAACCTGGTGAGCGCGATGCAGGCCAAGGGCTACACCTACGTCGACACCGGCACCAAGCTCGCCGCCCTGAACGCCACCGCCGCCGGCAAGCTGCTCGGCCTGTTCTCGCAGAGCGAGATGGCCTACGAGCTGGACCGGGTGAACCAGGGCCTGGACCAGCCCAGCCTGTCGCAGATGACCGAAAAGGCGCTCGACGTGCTGAGCCGCAACGACAAGGGCTTCTTCCTCATGGTCGAGGGCGGACGCATCGACCACGCGCTGCACGGCAGCAACGCCAAGCGCGCCCTGGAGGACACGCTGGCCATGGACAAGGCCATCGACACCGCGCTGGCCTACATGCAGAAGAAGGACCCGGGCCTGAAGAACACCCTGGTCGTCGTCACCGCCGACCACGACCACTCGATCGCCTTCAACGGCTACAGCAAGATCGGCAACCCGATCCTCGGCAAGGTGGTGGACTACCAGTCCGGCGCCGTGGCCAAGGCCGCCGACGGCAAGCCCTACACCACGCTGGTCTTCGGCAACGGCGGCCGCCCGAACGCCAGCGCCTCCAGCCGCGTCAACAACGAAGACGGCAACAAGGCCTGGATCGCACCGGCGCGCGGCGCCTCGCGCGAGGACCTGAGCAACGTCGACACCACGCAGGACAACTTCCTCCAGGAAGTCGGCGTCAACCTCGGCACCCCGGGCGCCGAGACGCACGGCGGCGGCGACGTGATGCTGTTCGCCGGCGGCGCGGGCGCGCGGATCTTCAAGGGCACCATGGACAACACCCGGGTGTTCTTCAAGGTGAAGGAAGCCGCCGGCCTCTGAAGCCCGCAGCGCCGAAGGGTTCGACCGCGCATGGGGTCGAACCCTTTTCCCGTTGGCGGCCGCGCCCTGCACATCCACACGAGAACCCCGCATGACCTCCTTCTCCCTTCGTCCCCGCACCCTGGCGCTGCTGTGCGCGCTCGGCCTGGCGACCGGTGCCGGCGCACAGGCCCCGAACGCGAGCCCGGCCGCCGACGCCGCCCTCGCGCCGGCCAATGCAGCGGCGGTCGCCCGGACCACCGCGGCCGTCGATGCGGCCCCGCCCGTCCGGCTGCGCCTGAGCTACCACACCATGGCCATCGGCAACGACGGCGTCCAGCGCGACACGCGCTATGCCAACACCATGGTGCGCCGTCCCGGCCGCGTCTGGGTCGAGCGCGACCTGCCGGCGGTGCTGCGCGACAGCGTCTCGCACGGCCACGAGCACGCCCACGGCCCGCATGCCGGGCATGCCCACGACGAGGCGCAGGGCGCGCCGCTGCAGGTGCACCGCAACGCCGACGGCACCGAGCGGGTCGAGGTCGTGCTGGCCAAGACCGCGCGGGTCATCGAGGTGGACCGGGCGCACCACGGCAACGTCGGCTACGGCGGGTCGTGGGACACGGTGTACTGGCTGGTGCCGCCCGCCGCGCTCCGGAAGATGCAGGCCGTCGGCGCCCCGAAGGGCGGGGTGCAGCGCTACCGCGCCCAGGCCGGCGAGCAGGTCACGCTGGTGGACTGGGACGTCGCCGGCCAGTTCCCGCGCCGGGTGGAGCGCACCGACGGCCACGGCACCTCGAGCTACCTGATGACCGCCACGGCGCTGCCGGCGCCCGCCGTGCCGCCCTGGAAAGCCAGCGAGGCCTACGGGCGCGGCGACTACTCGGACCTGCTGGACTGAGACCGCGCCCCCGCCTCGCCACCGTCACCCCGATTCCCTCACTTCCCTTCGAATACCCCATGCGTCTGACCCTCCTGGCGGCAGCGACCGCCGCAGCCCTGTGGCTGTCCCCTGCCGCGCACGCCACGCCCACCCTGATCGCCAGCGGCAGCCTGACGGGCACGGCCGACCTGTCGGGCCTGAAAGGCACGCTCGAGAACGGCAACCCCGCCGGCATCCTGGGCGGCAGCGGCTCGGCGCTGGCATGGGCCGGCGGCAGCACCTTCCTCGCCCTGCCGGACCGCGGCCCCAACGCCACCGCCTACGCCGGCGGCGGCGCGGTGGACAACACCACTAGCTACATCCCGCGCTTCCACACGGTGTCGATGGCGCTGACGCCCAACGCGGCCGGCGCGGCCCTGGCCTACACCCTGGTGCCGACGCTGCAGGCGACGACCCTGCTGTCGAGCGCGACCCCGCTCAACTACGGCAGCACCGCCGGCCTGCCCGCCGGCAACGGCGTGAATGCCGGCGCACCCGCGGGCACCTTCTATTTCAGCGGCCGTTCCGACAACTACGGCGCCGGCAGCACCGCCAACCCGGCGAACGCCCGCTTGGACCCGGAGGGCATGCGCGTGTCGCCCGACGGCAAGACGGTCTACGTCTCCGACGAGTACGGCCCCTACGTCTACGCCTTCGACCGGGCGACCGGCCAGCGCATCCGCACCTTCGCGCTGCCGGCGGGCTTCGCCGCGCCGAATCCCAGCGCCGCGGGCGCCGCCGAGATCGCGGGCAACACCGTGGGACGGGTCGCCAACAAGGGCATGGAAGGCCTGGCGATCACGCCGGACGGCAAGACCCTCGTCGGCTTCATGCAGGGCCCGCTGATCCAGGACGGCGGCGACGGCGCCCGCTACAACCGCATCGTGGCTATCGACGTGGCCACCGGCGCCACCCGCCAGTACGCCTACGACAACCAGATCGGCGGCAAGACCTACAACAGCAGCGAGATCGTCGCGGTCAACGATCACCAGTTCCTGGTGCTGGAGCGCGACGGCAAGGGCCTGGGCGACGGCAGCAAGGCCGCGGTCAAGCGCCTGATGCAGATCGACATCGCCGGCGCGCAGGACGTGGGCGACCTCTCCGGCGCGGCTGCGCTGGCCGGCGCCGCCATCGTGCCGACGACCTTCCTGGACATCCGCGCCGCGCTCAATGCGGCGGGCATTTCCGACGGCAAGGTGCCGTCCAAGCTCGAAGGCCTGGCCTTCGGCGAGGACCTGCTGGTCAACGACATGCTGCAGCACACGCTGTGGATCGCGAACGACAACGACTTCGTCTCCGCGACGTCCGGGCCCAACAGCTTCTACGTCTTCGCCTTCACCGACGCGGACCTGCCGGGCTTCGTGGCGCAGCGGATGGCGTCGTCGGTGCCCGAGCCGGCGAGCTGGGCGGTGGCCCTGACGGGCCTGTGCCTGCTCGGCGCGGCACACCGCCGCAAGCGCGGCCGCTGATGGCCCCGCAGGCCGCCGAAGCGGTCGGCCGCGACGGGCATGCCTGCGGCGCGCGCCCGTCGCATACCGCTTCGGCGGGCCGTGATCGTTTGCGCTCTGCGTTTCCCGGCGGGCGGGCGATGGCCCTGGCGAAGCGCGCTGCGGGAGCGGCCCGGCGGCACCGTCGAGTCGATGACCCGCCGGTCGGCATCAGGACGGCAGGCGGGAGGCCCGGGCGATCAGGGAGGCCGCAGTCTGGCGCAGGCCCTGGGCCATGTCGTCGGTCCCCGAAACGGTTTGCAGGAAGCGGAGTTCGTGCAGGGCTTCCACGGCCCGGTCGAGTTCCAGGGCCAGCTCGGACAGCTGGGCATGCATCTGCACCAGCGATGCAGCGAGTTGCGGATCGAATTGCGGCGTGGTCATGCTTCAGCGTAGTGGGTATTCCGGCGGGAAGTATCTCGCCGTGTTACCGGGGAGGACCCGTGCGGATGCCATCGCCCGTCCTGCATGCCCCGGCATAAACCCCTACACCGGGTAGGCGGGGAGCCATGCGCGCGGCGGCGCGGATGCTGTCGCACGCCGGAGGCAATGGATTCGCCCGGACGGCCACTGCGCGACGCACCATAGGTTCCACTATGACAGCCGCAGTGACCCAGTTCATCCCCAGCCAGATCGGCGCCGTATTGCCCGCGATCGCAGCACAGGCCGCTGCCATGCTGGAGCAATCGATGCGTCGTCCCTCGCTGATGCCGCTGGTGCTCCACTCGCTGCACATCGTCTTCTGAGCGCTTTCCCCTGGGGCGGCGTCCGGCCCGGTCCATTCCTTCGTGACGATCCGAAGAAGACCTGCGGCGGACCGCCCGATCTTTGTCCGTCCGTGCAGGAAGAAACAAAGAGATGCAAAATATCCTCGGCAAGCCGGACTGCCGGGGCCCGATGCGCAAGGCAGCAGGCGGACGGCTCCGGGCCCGGGCCGCGCGGCCTGTAAGAAATATTTTCAAAATGCTCCGCCGCCCGTCATCCGCGTACCGGTTCGCGCGTTGAAGCATGCACGCCGGTTCCGGCATCCGCGCCTCGACTCCTCCTACCGCACCATGAATTCTCCCGTTCTCGCCTGCAAGTCGGTCACCCAGGAACAACTGGCCGTGCTCCTGGAAGACGCGC
>JAKOND010000169.1 GCA_022702125.1 Burkholderiaceae bacterium | reverse complement strand
GCCGCCGGCCCCGCCGCGCCCCGGACCGCGTCCGCCGCGGCATCGGCCACCGGCGTCACGCCGCGCATGTCGACCGGCGCCGGCGCCGGCCGCGGCAGCCAGCGCAGCGCCATCACCGCCAGCGGCGTGAGCGCCATCGACAGGATGACCGCCGCCGTCAGCAGCGCGTGCACCGGCGCGCCGACGATGCCGGCCGCCGCCGCCGCGCCGTAGAGCACGAAGGCGAATTCGCCGCCCTGGGCCATCATCGCGGCGCGCTCCGTCGCCTCGCGCCCGCCGGCGCGGAACAGGCGCGCGAAGACCCAGATGCCGCCCGCCTTCAGCGCCATCGCCGCGAGCACGCCGGCCAGCAGCCGGGGCCAGTCCTCCAGCACCAGCCGCAGGTCCAGCGACATGCCCACGCCGATGAAGAACAGGCCCAGCAGGATGCCGCGGAAGGGCTCGATATCGGCCTCCAGCTGGTGGCGGAAGGTGGATTCGGACAGCATCACCCCGGCGGCGAAGGCGCCCAGCGCCATCGACAGGCCGCCCCATTCCATCGCCAGCGCCGCGCCCAGCACCACCAGCAGCGCGGCGGCGGTCATCACCTCGCGCGCATGGGCGCGGGCCAGGATGCGGAACAGCGGATTGAGCAGGAAGCGCGCCACCAGCACCAGCCCGACGATGGCCGCCACCGCCGCGCCGGCGGTGAGCCAGCCCGAGCCCTCCGCGTCGCCCGGCCGGGCCGGCGCCAGCGCGGCCACCGCCGCCAGCAGCGGCACGATCGCCAGGTCCTCCAGCAGCAGGATGGACACCACCCGCTGGCCGCGCGCGGTGGAGGTCTGGCCGCGCTCGTCGAGGATCTGCATCACGATGGCGGTGGACGACAGCACGAAGCCCATCGCCGCGACGAAGGCCGCCGCCGGCGCCAGCCCCAGCGCCCGGCCCAGCCCGGTCAGCAGCAGGCCGCAGCCCACCACTTGCACCAGCCCGATGCCGAAGATCTCGCGCCGCAGGCCCCACAGCCGGCGCGGCTGCATCTCCAGCCCGATGACGAACAGGAACATCACCACGCCCAGTTCGGCGATGTGCAGCACCGTGCCGGCCTCGGTGAAGAAGCCCATGCCCGACGGCCCGATGGCCAGCCCGGCCACCAGGTAGCCCAGCACCGACCCCAGCCCCAGCCGCCGGAACAGCGGCACCGCCACCACGCCGGCGGCCAGCACCACCACCGCCTTCACCAGCTCGCTGCCCTGCTCCACCATGGCTCACCCTTCGCGCGGTTGTCGTTCGTCGTCTCGTGCATTGGCCCCCGGCATGCCCGCGGACCGCCATTCGGCCCGAGGGCATGGCGCAGGACCAGGATTCTGCAGGACGCGGGGCCGCGCCATTCAGTCTTTGGCAAGCTTGTATAAGTAACATATTTTCACAAATTTGAACGCAAGCCAAGCGCCGCGTCGCGCGTGCGGAGGCCCCCGGAGGAAGACCGATGAAATCCCTGAGAACCATGCTGGCCCTGCTGGTCGGCGCCGGAGTGCTGGCCGGCGCGGTGCTGACCACCGTTTCGTTCTGCGGGATCGTGGTGGCGGACCGGGCGACCCAGCGCGCCCTGGTGGCCAAGGACGTGACGGCCGACATCCTTCCTCCGCCGCTGTACCTGATCGAACTCCGGCTGGTGCTGTCGCAGGCGGTGGAGAACTCCATGCCGTTGGCGCGCGCCCGCGACGAGGCCCGGCGCCTGGAGAAGGAGTACCGCGACCGGGTGGCCTACTGGACCGCGCACCCGCCCTACGGCCTGGAGCGCCAGCTGCTGGGCGCGCAGCACGCGGAAGCGGAACGGTTCCTGGCGGCGGTGGCGCCCGTCTTCGCCGCGCTGGCCGGCGGCGACCGCACGGCCGCGCAATCGGCGCTGCAGACGGCGCACGGCCGGTACGAGGCCCACCGGCAGGGCGTGGATGCGACGGTGCGATCCGCCGGCGATTTCGCGGCCCGGGCCCTCGCCTCGCTCGACGACACCCGGCGCGCCGCACGCTGGCTGCAGCTGCTGGTATTCGGTCTGTCTACCGGCCTGCTGGCCGGACTGGGCTGGTGGGTGTGCCGCGGCGTCTGGGCCGCCGCCGGCGGCGAGCCGGCCCGCGCGGCGGCGGTCGCCCACGCCGTGGCGCAGGGCGACCTGACGGTCGAGGTGCCGGTGGCGCCCGGCGACACCGCCAGCGTCATGGCCGCGCTGGCGCACATGTGCGAGAGCCTGTCCCGCACGGTCGCCCAGGTGCGCTCCGGCAGCGACGGCATCGCCGCCGGCTCCCGCCAGATCGCCCAGGGCAACCAGGACCTGTCGGCCCGCACCGAGACCCAGGCCTCGGCGCTGGAGCAGACCGCCGCCTCGATGGACCAGATGAACGCGACCGTCGCGCAGAACGCCGAGCATGCCCTCCAGGCGAGCCGGCTGGCCCGGGAGGCCAGCGACATCGCGCGCCGCAGCGGCGCCGAGATCTCGGAGATGGTCGGCACGATCGAGGCCATCGACCAGGGCAGCCGGCGCATCGCCGACATCACCGGCGTGATCGACGGCATCGCCTTCCAGACCAACATCCTGGCGCTCAACGCGGCCGTGGAGGCCGCCCGCGCCGGCGAGCAGGGCCGGGGCTTCGCGGTGGTGGCCGGCGAGGTGCGCGGCCTCGCGCAGCGCAGCGCCGGCGCCGCCCGCGAGATCCGGTCGCTGATCGACGCCAGCGCGCGCAATGTCGGCCACGGCGTGGCGCTGGCCGGCCGCACCGGCACCACGATGCGCGAGGTGGAGGGCGCGATCGACCGGGTCCGCGAGATCGTGGCCGCCATCAGCAACGCCAGCACCGAGCAGCGCGGCGGCGCGGCGCAGATCGGGGAAGCCGTCCACCAGCTGGACCGGACCACCCAGCAGAACGCGGCGCTGGTCGAGGAAAGCGCCGCCGCCGCCCGCAGCCTGCACCTGCAGGCGCAGGACCTGGTGGCGGCGGTGGCGGTGTTCCGCACGCGGGGCGGACCGCCGGCCCTGGCGCCGACGACGACCTAGGGCCGCTGCAGCAGCGCCGCCACCCGCTCGCGCAGCAACGCCGGCCCGGCCGAGGCGGCCGGCACCGGCGCGCCGACCCGCAGGCCGACGCGGCTGAAGAGGCCGCGCCGGAAGGGCCGCGCCATCGCGGTCGGCCGGCCGCCGCGCCGCTCGATGCGGCTGAAGAACGATCCCCACAGCCCCGACAGCGCCATCGGCACCACCGGCACCTCCAGGCCGTCCTCTCGCGCGCGCTCCAGGATCTTCATCGCGCCGCCCTTGAAGTCCTGCAGCCGGCCGTCGGGGGTCAGGCCGCCCTCGGGGAAGATCGCCAGCAGCTCGCCGTCGCGCAGCACCTGCGCGGCGCGGTCGAAGGCGGCCCGGTAGACGGCCGGGTCCTCGCTGCGCGGCGCCACGGGAATGGCGCGCGCCAGCCGGAAGACCGCGCCCAGGCCCGGCGTCGCGAAGATGCGGTGGTCCATCACGAAGTGGATCGGCCGGGGGCTGGCGGCCATCAGCAGCACCGGGTCGACGAAGCTCACGTGGTTGCAGACCAGCAGCGCCGGGCCGGCGCGCGGAATGTGCCCGGCGCCCCGCACCCGGAAACGGTAGACGAGGCGGGTCGCGCCCCAGGCCAGGAAGCGCAGCAGGTACTCCGGCACCAGCCAGAAGATGTAGCCCGCCACCAGCGCGTTGGCCAGCCCGGTCAGCAGGAAGACCTGCGGCACGGTGGCGCCGGCCGCCAGCAGCGCGCCGGCGATGAGCGCGCTGGCGATCATGAACAGCGCGTTGAGGATGTTGTTGGCCGCGATGATGCGGGCGCGGTGCGTGGGCTGGCTGCGCATCTGGACCAGCGCGTACATCGGCACGCTGTAGAGCCCCGCGAAGAGCGACAGCAGCAGCAGGTCGGCCAGCACCCGCCAGTGCGCCGCGCGCCCGAGGAAGGCGGCGAGGCCCAGCAGCGCCGGGGCGCCCGCGGCGTCCGCCACCGGCGGCAGCGCGCGCGACGCGAAGTACAGGTCGATGGCGAACACGCTCATGCCGATGGCCCCCAGCGGCACCAGCCCGATCTCGACCTGCCGCCGGCCCAGCACCTCGCACAGCAGCGCGCCGGTGCCGATGCCCACCGAGAAGGCCACCAGCAGCAGCGAGGCGACCCGCTCGTCGCCGTGCAGCACCTCGCGCGCGAAGCTCGGGAACTGGCTCAGGAACACCGCGCCGAAGAACCACATCCAGCTGATGCCCAGCAGCGAGCGGAACACGGTGCGGTCGCCGTTCGCGAGCCGCAGGTTGCGCCAGGTCTCGGTGGCCGGGTTCCAGCGGATGCGCAGCGCCGGATCGGTCGCCGCCAGCGGCGGGATGCCCTGCGCCGCCAGCCGTCCCAGCAGCGCCAGCCCCAGGCAGGCGGCGGCCACCAGCAGGTGGCCCGGATGCATGCCGAGCCAGGCCGCGGCCGGCGGCGCGTCGGGCGCGCCCTGCCCCACCGCCACCAGCAGCCCGCCGGCCACGTTGCCCAGCAGGATGGCGACGAAGGTGCCCATCTCGACCATGCCGTTGCCGCCGGTCAGCTCGTGCTCGCGCAGCACCTGCGGCAGGTAGGCGAACTTGACCGGCCCGAACACCGTCGAGTGCAGCCCCATCAGGAACACGCAGGCCAGCAGCAGCGCCGCGCTGCCCGCCGCGAAGCCCGCGCCGGCGAGCAGCATGATGCCGATCTCCACCGTCTTGACGAGCCGGATCAGGGCCGTCTTGTCGTACTTGTCGGCCAGCTGCCCGGCGGTGGCCGAGAACAGCAGGAAGGGCAGGACGAACAGCGCGCCGATCGCGAGCCCCGCCATCGCCGGCGGCATCCAGGCCACCTGCAGCTGGTAGGTCACCATCACGGTGAAGGCGAACTTGAACAGGTTGTCGTTGGCCGCGCCGGCGAACTGCGTCCAGAAGAAGGGGGCGAAGCGCCGCTGCCGCAGCAGCGCGAACTGGCCGGGATGCGCCGCCCCGGCGTCCTCCGCCGGGGCGGGGGACGGGGACGTCGCCGTGCGATCCTTCGGCTGGCTCATGGGAACGCTCCTGGGGAAAGGGTGGGGACGGGGCGGGAGGCGGTGCGCGGCCGGGCGTTCGGGGCCGTCACCCGGTCGCGGTGCGGACGTCCGGCGCGGACCGCAGCCCCGGGGCCTCGGCGGCGCCCGCCACCAGCCGGCCCGTGTGGTTGCGCAGCCATTCCTCGGCCGCCTCGACCGGCATCGGGCGGGCGATCCAGTAGCCCTGCGCCTCGTCGCAGCCCCATCCGGTCAGCAGCTCCAGCACCTCGGGCGTCTCGACGCCTTCGGCCACCACCCGCAGCCCGAGCTCGCGCGCCATGCGGATCAGCGTGGTGACGATGATGCGGTCGCGCGCGTCGGTGGCCAGCGCGCTGACGAAGGAGCGGTCGATCTTGACCAGCTGCGCCGGGATGTCCTTCAGGTAGGCGAGGTTGCTGTAGCCGGTGCCGAAGTCGTCGATGGCCAGCCGCACGCCGTGCGCGCGCAGCCGCCGCAGGTGGGCCCGGAAGCGTTCCGGGTGGAGCGAGAGCGCGCTCTCGGTGCATTCGATCTCGATGCGCCGCGGGTCGGCGCCGCAGCGCGCCATCTGCCGCAGCAGGTCGTCGACGAATTCGGGCTGGTCGAGGTCCACCGCCGACACGTTGACCGCGATGTCCACCGCATGGCCCCTGGCGTTCCAGCGGACCGACTGCGCCAGCGCCATCTGCAGCACCCGGCGGGTGACCTGGCTGATCAGCGCGGTCTTCTCGGCCAGCGGAATGAACTCGGCCGGCGGCACCATGCCCAGCAGCGGATGGTTCCAGCGCAGCAGCGCCTCGAAGCCGACGCAGGCGCCGGTGCGCAGGTCCAGCCGCGGCTGGTAGTGCAGCGCCAGCTGGTCGTCGCCGGCCAGCGCGCCGCCGAGCGCGGCGAGCAGCTGGAAGGCGCGCTGCTGCGCCTCGTCGCCGCTGCGTTCGTAGAAGCCCCAGGCGCGGCCCTGCAGCCGCAGCTGGTCGGTCACCGCGACCAGCGCCCGCAGCAGCTCGGCCGCCCCCGCGACCTGGCCCAGGCGGATGGCGCCCATGGCCACGCGCGCGGTGTGCGGGATGCCGTGGAAATCGAAGGGCACCGCGAAGAAATCGGCCAGCCGCTGGAAGGCGGCGTCCATCGCCTCGTCGCCGTCGCTGCCGTGGACGAAGGCGAAGGCGGTGGTGGACACGCGGTAGAGCACCCGCTGCGGGGTGATGGCCTGGCGCAGCCGGTCGGCGGCGCGCACCAGGTACTGGTCGGCGTAGTCCTGCCCCAGCGCCTTGGCCATGTCGTGCAGGTACTCGCGGCTGCACAGCTCGACCAGCACCACCACCTGCGCGACCGCGGCCGGCCCGCGCTGCAGCGTGTCGATGTCGACCAGGAAGCGGGTGCGGTTGGGCATCAGCGTCATCGGGTCCACCAGGCCGGTGTCGCGGTTGGCCTCGATGCGGACCGAGACGGTGCGCGCCATCGATTCCAGCAGGCGACGCTCGTGCGGCCCGAATGCCGGGTGCGGGACGGTGTCCATCAGGCACAGGGTGCCGAGCACCAGGCCGGAACGGGTGCGCAGCGGCGCGCCGGCGTAGAACCGCACCCCCGGCATGCCGTCGGCGCCGCGGCCGACCGGATGCGCGCGGTAGCACGGATCGGCCTGGAGGTCGGGGACGACCAGCAGCCCGCCGAGCCGGACGGCGTTGGTGCACAGCGAACTGTCCAGGGCCGCGGCGCGGCGCGCGATGCCGGCGCGCGCGAGGAACCACTGGTGGTGGCCATCGACGATGGAAATGCCGGCCATCGGCACGGCGAACGCATCACAGGCGAGTTGCGCGAAATGGGCGAAGGTCTGGTCCTCGCGCATCTCGTGCAGCCGCATCTGGCGCAGCGCCTCGAGGCGCATCGGTTCAGAGACGGTGTCCGACATGGAGGGGGGAGCGTGGCAAGTCGAAGAGGTTTCCGGCGTACAGGGTGCGTGGCGCAGCGCGTGCGCCATCCGGGCAGGGCCGGCGGCCGTGGCGGGTTCGCCAGGCGCGCGGCAGACAGTGGCTTGCATGAAATTCTATTGCCCCGTCGGCGCGAGGGGGCCGTCCCGCGGATTGCCGCTTCCGCCTCATGCCGTCCAGTCCGTGCGGTCGCGCAGCGTGGACAGCGGCAGCGACGCCACCTCCTGCAGCAGCAGCGCCAGCTGCCGGGCCGCCGCATCGATCACCGCCGCGCCCTTGGCGGCGGTGGCGGCGGCCGCGTTGCCGACGGCGCCCGCGGGGTTGTAGTCCTGCATCTGCCAGCCCAGCTTGGCGCTGCGGCCGTCGCCGATCAGCGCGTAGCGCGCGGCCCGGTCCTGCGAGGTGGAAGGGAAGTCGCGCGCGGCGGCCATGTCCACCAGCCGCGGGCGCAGCGCCAGCATCATCGAGGTCTCGATGTCGCCCGCGTGGATGCCGAAGCGGTGCTCCTGCGGCGGGAACAGTTCCGACACCGCCGCGGGCAGCGGCAGCGAGAACCAGCTGGCCGAATACACCAGCAGCCCGCAGCGCGCCCGCAGGTCGCGCGCCACCAGGTCCATCGCGCCGACCTGCCCGCCGTGGCCGTTGAGCAGCACCAGCTTCCTCACGCCGGCGCGGGCCACGCCCTCGCCGATCTCGGTCCAGAGCCGCATCAGCGTGTCGGCCGACAGGCTCAGGGTGCCGGGGAAGCGCAGGTGCTCGGGGCTGAAGCCCACCGCCTGCGTCGGCAGGAACAGCACCCGCAGGTCGGGCGGCAGGTGCGGCAGCGCGGCGGCGATCACGCCGTCGGCCAGCGCCGAATCCACGCACAGCGGCAGGTGCGGGCCGTGCTGCTCGGTGGCCGCCACCGGCAGCACCGCCACCGTGCCCTCCGCGCCGCCGTCGGCCTGCATGCGCGCGAAATCGCCGGTGCGCAGCTCGGCCCAGAAGCGGGAGGCCGGCGGGGCCGCGGTCGGGGAAGCGGGAGGAACGTGCATGCCCTCCATCTTACGAAGCGGCGTGACAGCCGTTCGCGGGCGCTATGCGCCGAAGCCTTCGAGGACGATCTTGCCCCGGGCGCGGCCGCTTTCGAGCAGCGCGTGCGCGCGCCGGAGGTTGGCCGCGTCGATCGGGCCGAACGTCTCGGTGCGCGTGCTGCGGATCTCCCCGGCATCGACCCGCCGCGCCACCTCGGCGAGGAGCCGTCCCTGCGCCGCGATGTCGGCGGTCTCGAACATCGAGCGGGTGAACATGAACTCCCAGTGGATCGAGACGCTCTTGCGCTTGAACGGATTGACGTCGAGCACTTCCGGATCGTCGATGAGCGCGAAGCGCCCCTGCGGTGCGATCATCTCGGCGATGGCCGGGAGGTGCCGGTCGGTGTGCGTGGTCGAGAAGACGAACGCCGGGGCCGCATCGAGCGGCAGCGCCGCGATCTGCTGCGCCAGCGGCCGGGAATGGTCGACCACGAAATGCGCGCCGAGCGCGCGGCACCAGTCGGCGGTCTCGGGCCGCGACGCGGTGGCGATGACGGTGAGATCCGTCGCCGCCCGCGCGATCTGGATCGCGATCGAGCCGACGCCGCCCGCGCCGCCGAGGACGACCAGCGCCGGGGCCGCGCCCGGCACCGGTGTCTTCACCGCCAGCCGGTCGAACAGCGTCTCCCAGGCGGTGATGGCGGTCAGCGGCAGCGCCGCGGCGTCGGCGTCGGACAGCGACGCGGGCGCGTGCGCCGCGATGCGGTGGTCGACCACGTGGAATTCGGCGTTGGTGCCCGGCCGCGTCAGGCTGCCGGCGTACCAGACCCGGTCGCCGGGCGCGAAGCCGGCGACTCGCGCGCCCGCCGCCTCGACCGTGCCGACCGCGTCCCAGCCCAGCACGCCGGGCTGGCCGCCGTCCGGGGCGCGGTGGAGGCGGATCTTGGTGTCCACCGGATTGACCGACACCGCGCGCACCGCGACCAGCAGGTCGTGCGGGCCGAGCGATGCCGCGTCCGGCGCGGGCAGTTGGAGGTCCTGCAGCGCGGCAGGGTCGTCGATGGGCAGGCACTGGCGGTAGCCGACGGCTTTCATGGGAAGACTCCGGGGGATCGTTGGAAGGCAGAATCTAATTCCTGCGCCCCGCGATGGGAATGGCCCCGCCGACCGGTTCTGTTTCAAATGGATTTTGAGAATATCGACGACCTGCGGGTCGCCCTCGCCTGCCGCCAGTCCGGCACGCTGACCGCCGCCGCGGCGCGGCTGCGCATCACGCCGGCCGCCGCCAGCGCGGCCCTCAAGCGGCTGGAGGCCCGGGTGGGCGCGCGGCTCTTCGAGCGCAGCACCCGCAGCATGCGCATCACCCCGCAGGGCGAGCTGTACGCCGGCTACGCGCAGCGCGCGCTCGAACTGCTGGAGGAGGCGCGCGGCCAGCTCGCCGCCGACACCGACGCGCAGCGCCTGGCCGGCGGCATCCGGCTGGACGCCCCGAGCGACCTGACCCGGCACGTGCTGCTGCCCTGGCTGGACGCGTTCATGGACCGGCACCCGGGCGTCGAGCTGCACCTGGCGGTCAGCGACGCGCGGCGCGACCTCGCGCGCGGGCAGGTGGACATCGCGCTGCGCTACGGCGACCTGCGCGACGCCCGTCTGGTCGCCCGGCGGCTGCGCGACACCCGGCGCCTGGCCTGCGCCGCGCCGGCCTACCTGGCGCGGCACCCGGCGCCGGCGCATCCGTCCGACCTGGCGCGGCACGAATGCCTGGCCTACCTGCTCGACGGGCAGCCCAGCCGGCGCTGGCGCTTCTCCCGCACGCCCGGCCCGGACGGGCACCCCGCGCAGACGCCGGCCGAGACGGTCGAGGTGCGCGTCGGCGGGCGCCGCACCGCCGACGACGCCGAGATCGCCCACCGCTGGGCGCTGGCCGGGCACGGCGTGCTCTACAAGAGCGCGCTCGACCTGGCGCCGAGCCTGGCCAGCGGCGCGCTGGTGCCGCTGCTGCCCGGCTGGCGGGGCGAGCCGCTCGCGCTGCACGCGCTGCTGCCCAGCCACCGCTTCGTGCCGGCGCGGGTGCGGCGGCTGGTCGATTTCCTGGCCGAACGCTTCGCCGCCCTGCCGGTCGCGGATTGACGGCGCGGACGGAGGCTGTGCCATGCTCGCAGGAACTTCCGCCCCCGCCGCCCGCTCCGACCGCAGCCGCCCCGTCGCCCCCCGTCGTCGCCCCCTGTCGCCCATGCTCCTCCCCCGCCTCCTGCTTGCTCTCTTTCTGATAGCTGCGAACACAGTCTCCGCGCCGGCGATGGCGCAGGACGGCCTGCCTTCCGCCGCGCGCAAGGCGGTCGGCAGCGTGGTCGCCACGCCGCATGTGCGGGCCGAGCTGATCGCCCACGCGCCCGACGGGCTCGACGCCGGCAAGCCGGTCTGGGTCGGGCTGCGCATCGCGCACCAGCCGGAATGGCACACCTACTGGAAGAACCCGGGCGACTCGGGCCTGCCGACGCAGCTGCGGTGGACGCTGCCCGAGGGCCTCGTCGCCGGCGACATCGACTGGCCGGTGCCGCGCCGCATCCCCATCGGCAGCCTGGCCAACTACGGCTACGAGGGCACGCTGCTGCTGCCGGTGCCGCTGACCGTCACCCCGGCGTTCCGGCCTCCGCTGTTCGGCAACGGCGAGGCGACGGTGCGGCTGCACGCCAGCTGGCTCGTCTGCCGCAAGGAATGCATCCCGGAAGAGGGCGACTTCGCGCTCGCGCTGCCGGTGCGCGGCTCGACCGCCGCCGACGGCGAGGCTTTCGCGCGCGCGCAGGCCGCCCGCCCGGAGCCGGTGGCCGGCGCGGCCGAGGCCCGCGTCGAGGGCGGGCGGCTGCGCCTGTCGGTGGACGGGCTGCCGGCCTCCGCGCGCGGCCGGACGCTGGAATTCTTCCCCGAGGTCGGCGGCGTCACCGAGCCCTCGGCCGCCGCCGGCACCGGCTGGACGCAGGCCTGGCAGGGCGGGCGCTGGACGGCGGACATCCCGCTGTCGGCGCACCGCAGCGAGAGCCCGGCGGTCCTGCCGGCGGTCCTGGCGCCCGGCGGGGCACCGGGCGGCGCGGCGGACGGGCAGCGGACGGCCGCGACGGCGGAGGCCTCCGCGCCCGCCGGCTGGCGCATCGAGGCGACGGTCGTCGGCGCATGGCCCGCGCTGGCGCCCGCCGCGACCGTCCCGCCCGCGCTGGCCGAGGCCCTGCGCGCCAACGCGGATGCGGGCGGCGCCGCGCCCCCGTCCGCCGCCGGACCGCAGGCCCTGGCCGCGGCGCTGCTGGGCGCGCTGCTCGGCGGGCTGATCCTCAACCTGATGCCGTGCGTCTTCCCGGTGCTGGCGATCAAGGTCGTCGGCTTCGCGCGGCACGCGGGCGATGCCGACGGCGGCCGGCTGCGGCGCCTGGGCGGCCTCGCCTACACGGCGGGCGTGGTCGCCTCCTTCCTGGCCCTGGGCGCGGCGCTGCTGGCGCTGCGGGCCGCGGGCACCCAGCTCGGCTGGGGCTTCCAGCTGCAGTCGCCGGCGCTGGTGGCGGCGCTGGCGGCGCTCTTCACCCTGCTCGGGCTGAACCTGGCGGGCGTCTTCGACTTCGGCCGCCTGCCGCTGCCCGGCGGCCTCGCCGGCACGCGGCTGCGGCACCCGGCGGCCGACGCCTTCCTGTCGGGCGTGCTGGCGGTGGCCATCGCCTCGCCCTGCACCGCGCCTTTCATGGGCGCCTCGCTCGGTTTGGCGATCGGGCTGCCGGCGGCGCAGGCGCTGGCGGTCTTCGCCGCCATCGGCCTGGGCATGGCGCTGCCCTACCTCGCGGCCAGCTGGCTGCCGGCGGTGGCGCGCCTGCTGCCGCGCCCGGGCGCCTGGATGGACACCTTCCGCCGGTCGATGGCGTTCCCGATGTTCGGCACCGTGGCCTGGCTGGTCTGGGTGCTGGGGCAGCAGAGCGGCATCGACGGCGCCGGCGCGCTGCTGGCGCTGCTGGTGGCCGGGTCGGCGGTGGTCTGGGCGCTGACGCTGCCGGGCCGCGCACGGATCGCGCTCGCTACGGTTTCGATAGCGGCGACCGCAGGTCTGGCCTGGGCTGTCGGCCGCAACGTCGTCCAGGCGCCCGTGCCGGCGGTCCGGGCTTCGGCGGACGGGCGCTGGCAGCCCTGGAGCGAGGATCGGGTGCGCGGCCTCGTCGCCGAGGGCCGCCCGGTCTTCGTGGATTTCACCGCCGCCTGGTGCGTGACCTGCCAGGTCAACAAGAAGGCCACCCTGTCGGACGCCGGCGTGCTGGCCGCCTTCGACGCCCGGCGCGTCGCCCTGCTGCGCGCCGACTGGACCCGCCAGGACCCGGCCATCACCGCCGCCCTGCGCGCCCTGGGCCGCAGCGGCGTGCCGGTCTACGTGCTGCACGCCCCCGGCCGCGCGCCGGTGGTGCTGACCGAGCTGCTGGGGCGCGACGAGGTCAAGGCGGCGGTGGCGGGGCTGTAGCCGGTGACCCGGGGGCGCTGCCGCATCCGGCGGCACCTGCCCGGACCCGGCCGGTCGCCCGGCTCCGCACGCTCGCGCCAGGCGCCCGCATCAGGCGAAGACCCGCTCCCCATGCGCTTCCTCCGCTACGCCGCCCTGCAGGGCATGGATCGCATGGAGCTGCGCCAGCATCCGTGCGATGCGGTCGGTGCATTCGGTTTCCCCCACCTCCAGCGTGGACTGCACCCGCAGCACCCGTCGCGTGCCCCGCTCCTCCACGCAAGTGGCCAGCGCCGCTTCCAAATGGCTTTCATCGCCCTGGAACCGCATGTCGTAGATCCAGTCGTGCGGCGATGCGGGCTCCCGGAAATAGCCGTCGTACGCCTGCAGTTCGCGCGCTGCGTATCCCAACAGGTTGTACTCGCAGGGGAAAGGCAATGCCATGAAGCGGTCCTGCCAGTCCTGCATGTCCGATCGACCTTCCAGTTGGACAAAAAGCGCTTCGGCTGTTTCACGCTGGAACCTCGGCGCCTGCAAGATGTAGTTGTAGAAGGTCTGACGCTGCTGCAGCGGGGTATGCAGCAGCAGGTGGGTGCACACGTCGAAGGCGTGGTCTTCCAGGGTCTGCGCGGGCTTCTCCAACAGCCGCAAGGCGTCGCCGTGGAAGAAGTATTCCGGCAGGACCGGTGCGCACAGGACCATGTCCGAATCGAGGAATACCGCGTTCGGAGCGGGTGACTGCTTCAGGAAGTACAGCTTTTTCAGTTGCTGCAGGTTCCATCCGTTCAGCGGATCCGGGAGCATTCGGGTACGCCAGGCGATACGACGCAACAGGGCACCCTGCCATGATCGCGAACGCAGGCGCCGTTGCTCGATGCGGCGCGGCATCAGATCGCGCGATACGACGAATTCCACTCCCGGGTCATCCCGGAAACGCTCTTGGAACATCGGGAAATCTTCCGAATCCAGCAGCGCGTAATGGCGGATGCCCGGCGAGAACAGCCGCACGGACTGCCGCAGCAGGGCGAATCGCCACAGATCGGGCGCGTAGGTAGGTGTCACGAAGCAAACGGACGCAGGCATGTCTCTCCCCCCAAACTTTTGTCGGACGCTCGCGGCAGCGGATCCGCAGCACCCTCCCAGGCCGGTGGCATGCGTGTCCTCGGTTTTTCCGCCCGGATGTTAGCTGCCTGCAAATCAGCGCCCTGCGACAATGCCCCGATGCCCTTCGCCCCCCTCCAGAACGACACCTTCCTGCGCGCCTGCCGGCGCCAGGCGACCGACCACACGCCCGTCTGGCTGATGCGCCAGGCCGGACGCTACCTGCCGGAATACCGCGCCACCCGCGCCCGGGCCGGCAGCTTCATGGGCCTGGCCACCCACCGCGACTACGCCACCGAGGTCACGCTGCAGCCGCTGGAGCGCTATCCGCTGGACGCGGCCATCCTGTTCTCGGACATCCTCACCGTGCCCGACGCGATGGGCCTGGGCCTGTCGTTCCAGCTGGGCGAAGGCCCGCGGTTCGCCCGCCCGGTGCGCGACGAGGCCGCTGTCCTGGCGCTGGAGGTGCCCGACATGCACAAGCTGCAGTACGTGTTCGACGCGGTGGCGTCGATCCGGCAGGCCCTGAACGGCCGGGTGCCGCTGATCGGCTTCTCGGGCAGCCCCTGGACGCTGG
>JAKOND010000162.1 GCA_022702125.1 Burkholderiaceae bacterium | reverse complement strand
CGCCGCCGCGCCGCACCGCGCCGCCCAGCGCGCCGCCGAGCAGGCCGGGCGCGCCGCCCAGGACGCGCTCGAACGGGCCGAACTGCTGCGCAAGGCCGCCCAGCGCGACACCGCCGCCGCCCGCAAGACCTTCGACGACTGGCTGGCGACCCGCAGCGTCACCCAGCGCACCGACCAGGACCCGGAGCTGATCGCCCGCACCCGCGAACTCGACACGCTGCAGGCGCGCGAACGCGCCGCCGACGCCGCGGTCGAGGCGCAGGAGCAGATCGCGCTCGATGCCCGGCAGGCCGCGGCGCAGGCCGAGGGGCGGCTGCAATCGCTGCAGTCGGACGCCCAGGCGCGGCTCGACCGCGAACTGCGCCGCGCCGAGCTGCGCGTCTTCCTCTACCGGCTGGCGCTGACCCTGCCGCTGCTGGCCATCGCCGGCTGGCTGTTCGTCAGGAAGCGCAAGAGCCCGTCCTGGCCCTTCGTCTGGGGTTTCGTCTTCTTCGCGCTGTTCACCTTCTTCGTGGAGCTGGTGCCCTACCTGCCGAGCTACGGCGGCTACGTGCGCTACCTGGTCGGCATCGTGGTCACGGTGGCGGCCGGCCGGCAGGCCATCGTGGCGCTGCAGCGCTACCTCGACCGCCAGAAGCTCGCCGAGGCGCTGCCCGAGCAGGTCCGCCGCGAGGAGCTCGGCTACGACACCGCGCTCGCCCGCCTGGCCAAGGGCGTCTGCCCCGGCTGCGAGCGCGGCGTGGACCTGAAGGACCCGGCGATCGATTTCTGCCCGCACTGCGGCATCGGCCTGCACGACCGCTGCGGCGGCTGCGGCACGCGCAAGAGCGCCTTCTCGCGCTTCTGCTTCGCCTGCGGCGCGCCGGGCGGGACGGCCGCGAGCCCGGACGCGGGCGGGGAGCCTCCGGCGCCCGCGGCCGCGGCCTAGGCGCCCGGGCCTCCCGCGACATCCCGGTCGCGGTACGCGACGCCGCAGCCCGGCGCGTCGGGCAGGTCCAGGTGGCCGTCGCGCACCGGCAGCGCGGTGAACGGGTCGTCCTGCAGGTGCAGGTGCTCCGACAGCTCGCAGGCGTACGGCAGCGCCTTGAGGACGCTGGCCGCCTGCAGGGCCATGCCCTGCAGCAGCGCCGGGCCGAAGGCCGCGCCCACGCGGCAGCCGACCTGGCCGGCCTCGCAGATGCGGACCGCCTCCATGAAGTGCCGCAGGCCGCCGAGGTTGGTGATCTTGAGGTTGATCACGTCCACCGCGCGCTCGGACACCAGCCGGAAAACGTCGCGCACGGTCTGCGCGCTCTCGTCGGCCTCGATGGCGACCGGCAGGGCGCGGGTGAGCAGGGCCAGGCCCGCCACGTCCGCGGCCGGCACCGGCTGCTCGATCAGCGCGATGCCGTACGGCTCCATCCGCGCGAAGGCGCCGATCAGCTGCTTGGCGTGGTACGACTGGTTGGGGTCGAGCGTCAGCGCCACGCCGTCGCCCACCGCCGCGCGCACCGCCGCGATGCGGCGGATGTCGGTCCCGGTGTCGCCCGCCAGCTTGAGCTTGAGCTGGCGGTAGCCCTCGGCGGCCAGCCGCCGGGCGAGGGCCGCCATGTCCTCCGGCGACTTGATCGGCAGGATGCGCGAGAGCGGCACCCGGTCGCGCAGCCTGCCGCCCAGCAGCACGTGCACCGGCACCCCCAGCCGCCGCGCCAGCAGGTCGTGCAGCGCCATGTCGATGGCGGCCTTGGCCGTGGGGTTGAAGGCCAGCGTCGCGTCCACCTCCTCCATGACGGAAGCGATGTCGTCGGCCCGGCGGCCCACCAGGCGCGGCGCGAGGAAGTCCAGCGCAGCCCGCGCGCCGGCGCCGTGCGTGGAGATGGCGGGGATGGCGTGCGCGTAGCCCAGCCCCCGGTGGCCGTCCTCGTCCTCCAGGCACAGCACCGCGCCCTCGAGCCGCGGCACCTGGGCGCGGGCGAATTTCCATTCCGGGTCGGCCAGGCCCTGCACGCAGGGGCGCACTTCGGCGGCGGTGATCTTCATGGCGTCGGCGTCCGGTTCAGTCCAGCGAGATCCGGGCGCTGGCGATGACGCCGCGCCACTTGTCCGACTCGGCCTGCATCAGGCGCTGGTATTGCGCCCCGGTCGAGGTCGCGGCGATGGCGCCCTGCTTGAGGAACTGCGCCTGGGTCTCGGGCGCCTCGATGGCGGCGACGGCGCTGTCGCGCAGCCGTTTCTGGACCGCGGGCGGCAGGTCCCGGGGCGCGACGAGCCCGTAGGTGGTCTCCATCAGCACGCCCGGGAAGCCCAGTTCCGCCGTGGTCGGGACGTCGGGCAGCTGCGGCGCGCGCGACGGGCCGGCCACGGCGAGCACCACCAGGCCGCCGCTGGCCACGTGGGGCAGCACCGGCAGCAGGTCCACCATCGTCGCCTGCACCTCGCCCGAGAGCACGGCGGTGATCGCGGGCGCGGCGCCCTTGTAGGCCACGTGCACGATCCGGGCGCCCGTCTCGCGCTTGAACAGCTCGAAGCCGATGTGCGGGCTGGTGCCGGCGCCGGCGGAGCTGTAGTTGAGCTTGTCCGGCGCCTGCTTCGCCCGGTCGATCAGCTGCTGCAGCGAAGCGATGCCCGACGCGCGCCCCACGACGATCACGCTGGGAATGCGGGCCGCCAGCGTCATGTACTGCAGGTCGGACGGGGCATAGGGCGTCTTCATGAGGTTGGGCATGCCGGCCAGCGGGCCGGGCGCGACCAGCGCGAACGTGTAGCCGTCGGGCGCCGCCTTCGCCACCGCGTCCACGCCGATGACGCCGCCCGCGCCCGCCCGGTTGTCGACCGTGACGGGCTGCCCGAGCGTGGAGGACATCCGGACCGCGAGGATGCGCGCCACCGCATCGGTCGGCCCGCCGGGAGAGTAGGGCACGATGAGCTTGAGCGGCCGCGCGGGCCACTCCTGCGCGCGGACGGCGGCGGAAGCGGACAGGCCGGCGGCGGCCAGGAACAGGGGGAAATCGCGTCTGCGCATGGTCGGTGTCTCCTTCTCGGGGTTCTCTCGGGCGTTCTCCCGGCACCCGCGTTCGGGCCCGGTGCAGTCTGGGAATGTAGGAACCGGGCCGCTGCGGAGTAAGGCCCTCCCGGCGCAACCCTGCTATGCGCGCGCGATGCCGGGCCTGGTCCGCCCCGGGCCTGCCTACAGCGATCCGGTTCGCATTCCTACACCCGTGCGCCCCTGCCCGCGCAGACTGGGGAGCCCGTGCCGGCGCCCCGCCGCGCCCCCGATCCGGTCCCCGCCATCCCAGGAGTTCCCCCGCATGCCGCTCGACCCCCGCACCGCCGGTCCCCGCCCGCCCTTCGACACCCCCGCCCAGGAGCCGCCGGGTTCCGAGGAGGCGATGAACCCGCGGCCCGACTACGGCGAAAGCTCCTACGTCGGCTCCGGCAAGCTGCAGGGCCGCCGCGCGCTCATCACCGGCGCCGACAGCGGCATCGGCCGGGCGGTCGCCCTGGCCTACGCCCGCGAAGGCGCCGACGTGCTGATCTCCTACCTGTCCGAGGACGACGACGCCCGCAAGACCGTCGAGCTGGTCACCCGCGAGGGCCGGCGCGCGCTGGCGGTGCGCGGCGACATCCAGGACGAGGCGCACTGCAACGCGCTGGTCGACCGCGCGGTGCGCGAGCTCGGCGGCATCGACATCCTGGTGAACAACGCCGCCTTCCAGATGGCGCACGACCGCATCGAGGACATCTCGGCCGAGGAATTCGACCGCACCTTCCGCACCAACGTCTACGCCGCCTTCTTCCTGAGCAAGGCCGCGGTCCGGCACATGCCGCCGGGCAGCAGCATCATCACCACCGTTTCGGTCAACGCCGACAAGCCCAATGCCTCCCTGGTCGCCTACGCCTCCACCAAGGGCGCGCTGCAGAACCTCACCGGCGGGCTGTCGCAGCAGTTGGCCGAACGGGGCATCCGGGTCAACTGCATCGCGCCGGGCCCGGTCTGGACGCCGCTGATCCCGTCCACCATGGACGCCGGGACGGTCAAGGAATTCGGCTCGCAGGTCCCGCTCAAGCGCCCCGGCCAGCCGGCCGAGGTGGCGCCCGCCTACGTCTGGCTGGCGTCGGACCAGGCCAGCTACATCTCCGGCGCGACCATCGCGGTCACCGGCGGCGTGCCGATCCTCTGACCGGGCCGCGCCGGCGAAAGCGCCCCGGGCCTCGCGGCGCGGGGCGCTTCGTTCCGCGGCGCCGGGTGCGGCCGGGCGTCAGACCCCGCGCGCCCGCTCGGCCTTGAACCGGGCCCGGAATTCCGTGAAGCGGCCGGCGTCGAGCGACTCGCGCACCTCGCGCATCAGGTTCAGGTAGTAGTGCAGGTTGTGGATCGTGGTCAGCATCGGGCCGAGCATTTCGCCGCAGCGGTCGAGGTGGTGCAGGTAGGCGCGGCTGAAGCCGCCGCGGCCGCCGTCGTCCCAGGACGCGCCGCCGGCGCCGGCGCAGGCGTGGCAGGCGCAGCTGGTGTCGAGCGGGCGCGGGTCGGTCTTGTGGCGGGCGTTGCGGATCTTCAGGTCGCCGAAGCGGGTGAAGAGGGTGCCGTTGCGCGCGTTGCGGGTCGGCATCACGCAGTCGAACATGTCCACGCCCTGGGCCACGCCCTCGACCAGGTCCTCGGGCGTGCCCACGCCCATCAGGTAGCGCGGCTTGTGCGCCGGCAGACGGTGCGGGGTGTGGGCCATGATGCGCAGCATCTCCTCCTTCGGCTCGCCGACGCTGACGCCGCCGATCGCGTAGCCGGGGAAGTCGAGGTCGACCAGCTGCTCCAGCGATTCCTGGCGCAGGTTCTCGAACATGCCGCCCTGCACGATGCCGAAGAGCGCGTTCGGGTTCTCCAGCCGCGCGAATTCCGCCTGGCAGCGCCGGGCCCAGCGCAGGCTCAGCTCCATCGAGCTGCGGGCCTCGGCCTCGGTGGTGATGTGGCCCTGGGTGTCGTAGGGCGTGCACTCGTCGAACTGCATGACGATGTCGCTGTTGAGCACCGTCTGGATCCGCATCGACACCTCGGGCGTGAGGAAAAGCTTGTCGCCGTTGACCGGCGAGGCGAACTTCACGCCTTCCTCGCCGATCTTGCGCATCGCGCCCAGGCTCCAGACCTGGAAGCCGCCGGAGTCGGTCAGGATCGGCTTGTCCCACTTCTCGAATTGGTGCAGGCCGCCGAAGGACTCCATCACGTCGAGGCCGGGCCGCATCCACAGGTGGAAGGTGTTGCCCAGGATGATCTGCGCGCCCATCTCCTCCAGGCTGCGCGGCATCACGCCCTTGACGGTGCCGTAGGTGCCCACCGGCATGAAGATCGGCGTCTGCACCGTGCCGTGGTTGAGGGTCAGGGTGCCGCGCCGGGCATGGCTGTCCGGGTCGGTGGCGAGCAGGTCGAACCGCAGCCGGGGCGGGGCGCCGGCCGGGGGCGCGCCGGTGGCCGGTGCGTGCGCCGGCACGGGCTCGGCGGAGGCGGTCGGGGTGGCGGGAACGGTCGGGAGGCCGTCGCGGGCGTCGGGGAGGGTGTCGGTCGTCATGGCGGTCGTCAGGGGGTCGGGGTCGGGGTGCGGTCGGGCTGCGGGCGCTCCAGCAGCATCGCGTCGCCGTAGCTGAAGAAGCGGTAGCCGTGCGCGATCGCGTGCCGGTACAGGCCCATCACCCGGTCGTAGCCGGCGAAGGCGCTGACCAGCATCATCAGCGTGGACTTGGGCAGGTGGAAGTTGGTGAGCAGCACGTCCACCACCCGGAAGCCGAAGCCCGGGGTGATGAAGATGTCGGTGTCGCCCGCGGCCTCGCCGCTGCGGGCCCACGATTCGAGCGTGCGGACGGTGGTGGTGCCGACCGCCACGATTCGGCCGCCCCGGGCGCGGGCCGCGGCGATGGCGTCCTGCGTGGCCTGCGGTACTTGGTAGCGCTCGTGGTGCATCGTGTGGTCGGCGATGCGCTCGGCCTTGACCGGCTGGAAGGTGCCGGCGCCCACGTGCAGCGTGACCGCGGCGCGCTCCACGCCCCGCGCCTCCAGCGCGGCCAGCACGCCCTCGTCGAAATGCAGCGCCGCCGTGGGCGCGGCCACCGCGCCGGGCGCGCGGGCGAACACCGTCTGGTAGCGGCGCGCGTCCTCGGCCGAATCGGCGTGGGTGATGTAGGGCGGCAGCGGCACGTGGCCGTGGCGCTCCATCAGGTCGTAGGGCGTCTCGCCGGCCGCGCCGTCGAAGCGGAAGCGGAACAGCGGACCGTCGGCGCGCGGCCAGCGGCCGAGCAGCGTGGCCGCGAAGCCGCCGCGCATGCGCAGCACCGCGCCGGGCAGCGGCTTCTTGCTGACCTTCATGTGGCAGACGACCTCGCCGTCCTCCCCGACGCCGCCGTCGTCGGCGTGGAGCACCCGCTCGACCAGCAGCTCGACCTTGCCGCCGCTGGCCTTCTCGCCGAAGAGCCGGGCCTTGACCACCCGGGTGTCGTTGAAGACCAGCAGGTCGCCCGCGCGCAGCAGGCCCGGCAGGTCGCGGAAGACGCGGTCCGCCGGCGGGCGGGCGTCGTCGCCGGTGCCGTCGAGGAGCCGCGAGGCGCTGCGCTCGGCCGCCGGATGCTGGGCGACGAGCGCGTCGGGCAGGTCGAAATCGAAGTCCGCGACGGTGAATTCGCGCGGGGCGGGGGCGGCGGGGGCCGCCGGATCGGAAGGGTGCATGGTGCTTGAGGACGGGACACGTCCGTGCCAAGGGAGGGAACGGGGGGGAGCGAACCCGCGATTGTCGCCGCCCGGGCCGGATGGGATGCGCGACCCCGGCCGCTCAGTCGAGGCGCGGGTCCGCCGGGTTCCGGCCCTCGTCCGCTCGATCGTCCGGCTTGCGGGCCGCGAACCCGCGCGGGGAGATCCCGAACCGTTGCCGGAACAGCCGGGAAAAGTGCGAGGCATCGTTGAACCCCCAGCGCAGGGCCACGGCGAGCACGCCCGGATGGCCGGGACTGCGGAGGTCGTGCGCGCTGCGCCGCAGGCGCAGCTCCCGGATCAGGCCGCTGACGGACAGCGGTTCCTCCTCGAACAGGCCGTAGAGTGTCCGGCGCGAGACCTTGAACTTCGACGCGAGCAGGTCCGGGCCGAGTCGGGGTTCCGCCAGATGGTCGGCGATGTACGTCTCGACGGCCTGGCGGAAGGCCGTCCGCACCGGCACCCGGTCCCGCTCCTGCGCCTCCAGCGTGGCGCCGAGCGCGGTGGCGACGATGCCGTTGAGCGCGGCGCTGAGCCCGTCCTGCACCCGGGCGCCGGCGCCGGCGTCCATCTGTTCGAGGGAGCGAGCGAAGCGGGCCGCGACCAGCCCGGGCCCCGTCCGGCCGCTGACGCAGCGTGCCGTCGCCTGGCGCGGCGCCGCCAGCCGGGACACCAGTTGTTCCCGGGGGATGCGGAACGACAGGACGCGCCAGTCGTCCCGGAAATCGAGAAAGTAGGGGCGCGTGGTGTCCACGACGGAGAAGTCGCCGGGCGACACCAGCGTCTCCTGGCTGTCCTGGCGCACCACGCACGACCCTTCCAGCTGGAAGTTCACGAAGCAGAACTCGACCGGGTTGCGGCGGATTTCCTCCCAGCGCCGCTGGATCAGCTGGGCGCGGGAGAACACGCGGGTCTGCGCGCTCAGGGACAGCGGGCGGGAGTCCACCGCGCCCAGGAAGTCCGGCCCCGCGCGACCGTGCCGTAGGACGGGGTCCAGCGAGACGAAGGCCTCGCAGAGGACCTCGCGCCAGTAGCTGAACCGCTCGCCCTGCGCGCAGGCCTCGGTGCTCCACATCTGCATGCCGCGATCGCTCACGGACCTCCTGCCTCCTACCTTGCACGGATCGTCAACTGGTCCTGCACGAAAAAACAACTCGCCGGTCGGGGGGGCGCGGATGCCCCGGCACAGCCGCCCCTGCCGGCTCCCCTGCCGGCTTCCCTGCGGTGCACGACGGGCGCGGTCGCATCGTGTCGGTGCAGCCTTGCGTGCGGGGGGGCCGCAGGGACTGCGCGGGCGCCGGCCCGTGCCGCCTGCGGAAGGAACGATGCAAGGTCCGGGCCAGAACGGAGGGGGCGTTCGCACCGTGGCGCGGCCTGCGCCGGAAGCGTTCCGCGCGCTTGCGCGAATCGTCAATCGGGCGTGCACGGGGCGGCAAGACCGGGCCGGCCCCGCTGCCTACGATGGATTCGTCCATTCGCCAACCCCACAGAAAGGTCGCTTCCCATGGCTATCGATTTCCAGCTCACCGAGCCGCAGAAGGCTTTGCAGGCGGGCGCGCGCGCCTTCGCCGCCGAGGTGCTGCGCAAGGTCGCTCCCACCATCGCCCCCATCGCGCGGCCGGAGGACCGGTTCTATGCCACGCGCCCCTTCTACGCTGCCATGGCCGAAGCCGGCTACATCAAGGCGCTGCTGCCGGCCTCGATCGGCGGCACGGCGCTCGGCACGCTGGATTTCGCCCTGGCGTCCGAGGAACTCGCCGCCGCCGACGTCAACGTGCCGAGCGCCCTGCTGGGGACCGGCCTGGGGCTGCATGCGGTGCTGCACCACGGCACCGAGGCGCAGAAGCAGCGTTTCCTGCCGGACTTCATCGAGGACGGCTCGCGCCTGGCCGCGCTGGCCTTCACCGAGGTCACCGGCGGCGCCAACTACGACCATCCCGATCCGTCCGTCGGCGTGCAGACATTCGCCCGCCGCGAAGGCGACGAATGGGTCATCAACGGCGCCAAGCACTACACCACCAACGGCACCGGCTGGGACGGCAAGGGCGCGCACCTGTACAGCGTCATCTGCCGCACCGATCCGGCCCTGCCGCCGCAGGAATCGCTGGCGGTCATCATGGTGCCCGGCAGCGCACCGGGCATCGAGATCGTGGGCCTCCTCGACACCGTGGGCCATCGCGCGACGGTCTCGCCGCGCATCCACTTCCACAACGTCCGGGTGCCGGCCGCCAACCTCGTGGGCCAGCCCGGCGACGGCATCGCCATGCTGGAGGGCGCCTTCTCCTGGACCGCGGCCCTCATCGGCGCGGCGTGCGTGGGCGTGATGCGCGCGGCCTTCGACATCGCGCTGAAGTTCGCCCGCAGCGACAAGCGCTCCGGCACGGTGCCCGTAATCGAGCACCAGAACGTCGGCTTCATGCTGGCCGACATCAAGATGCGCATCGAGGCCGCGCGCTACCTCACCTGGAAGGCCTGCCACCAGCTCGATCTCACGCAGGGACGCAGCCGCGAGCTGGCCATCATCACCAAGGTCCACTGCTCGGAGCTGTGCGTGCAGGCCGTCTACGACTGCATGCGCGTGGTCGGCGTCGATGCCTACACCGACCTGTACCCGCTGGGCGGCCTGATGCAGGACGCGCTGTGCTTCCCGCTGTACGACGGCGGCAACATGGGCGTGCGCCGCCGCCAGCTCCATGCGCTGCTGCGCTCGCCGGACTACGACGCCATGGCGTCGGCCGAGGCACGCGGATGAGGCCGGCCGTGACGACCCCGAAGACCATGGGCGGCGCCCGCGGGAGGAACGGACCGGCCCGGGCCGGCCTGCTGATGGCCGCGATGGCCGCGATGGCGCCGATGGCCGCGCAGGCCATCGACGTGGACCCCGGCGATTTCGTTCCGGCGCCCGAGGGCACGACCGCCGGGATGCTGTACCTGCAGCACGCCGGGCGCGACAGGCTGTATGCGCAGGGGCGGCAGGCGGCGGGCGATCCCCGGCTGGACTCGGAGATCGGCATCGCGCGGCTGGTGCACTACACCCGGATCGGGGGGCTGACGGTCGGGCCGCAGATCCTGCTGCCGTTCGGCCGGCTCGACGCCGGGCGCGACACGCGTGCGCTGGGAAGCGCCAGCGGCGCGGGCGATGTCATCCTGGCCGCGCCCGTCTGGCTGGTCGACGACGCGCCGTCCCGCACCTACCTGGGCATCGCGCCCTACCTGTACCTGCCCGTGGGCAGCCACGAGCGCGGCCGCGCGCTCAACCTGGGCGAGAGCCGCTGGAAGTTCGACCTGCAGGCCGGCTTCGTGAAGGGCCTGACCGACCGGTGGTACGTCGACCTGACCGGGGACGCCATGTTCCACGGCAGGAACGACGACGCCGGCGCTTCCGGCGCCACGCTCGAACAAAGGATCCTCTACCAGGGGCAGGCGTATCTGCGCTACCAGTTCACGCAGGGCGCCAACGCCTTCGTCGGCCTGTCCCGGACCCGGGGCGGCAGGACCCGGGTCGACGGCGCGGACCGCAACGACGGGGCGCAGCAGCGCAAGATCAGCGTGGGCGGCAGCTACTTCGTCCGCCCGACGACGCAGCTGCTGGTGGCGTTCGGGCGCGACCTCGGGGTGGAGAACGGCTTCAGGGAGCGCGCCCGCATCAACCTCCGGCTGCTGCAGGTCTTCTGACGCGTCCCGCCGGCCTGCGGAACGCACCGAGGGCCATCCGCGGGCCGCCCCGCCGTCGCGGAGCGCCGCAGGCAGAATCGAAGGCCATGCCGCGTACCGCCGATCCCTCCGCTTCCCCGACCCGCGCCGCGCCGGCCAAGAAGCCCGCGCAGAGCCCCGCGCGGCAGGCGATGCTCAAGCTCGGCCTGCGGCGCGACATCGACCTGGCGCTGCACGTGCCGCTGCGCTACGAGGACGAGACCCGCATCCGCCGCATCGCCGACACCCGCAGCGGCGAGACGGTGCAGATCGAGGGCACGGTGGTCCACAACGACATCGCGCTGCATCCGCGCCGGCAGCTCAAGGTGCTGCTCGACGACGGCAGCGACACGGTCGAACTGCGCTTCTTCACCTTCTACCCCTCGCACCGCAAGGCCCTGGCCGAGGGCACGCGGGTGCGGGTGCGCGGCGAGATGCGCGGCGGCTTCATCGCGCGCCAGATGCTGCACCCGACCTTCCGGCCGGCCGACGCGCCGCTGCCGGCCGGGCTGACGCCGGTCTACCCGGCCAGCGCCCAGCTGCCGCAGGCCTACCTGCGCAAGGCGGTGCTGGCCGGCCTCGCGCGCGCGGACCTGTCGGAGACGCTGCCGTCCGGCGCCGACCCCTATCCGCCCGGCCCGGGGATGCCCGGCCAGAACGGCCCGGCGCCGGCGTGGAATCTGCGCGACGCGCTATCGTTTTTGCACTATCCCGCGCCCGACGTGGCGCTGGCCGCGCTGGAAGACCGCAGCCACCCCGCCTGGCGCCGGCTCAAGGCCGAGGAGCTGCTGGCCCAGCAGCTTTCGCAGCTGGAGGCCAAGCGCGCCCGCGACGGCCTGCGCGCGCCGCTGCTGCGCGCCGCGCCGGATGCCGCGTCGCTGCCCGCGCAACTGCTGGCGGTGCTGCCCTTCGACCTGACCGGCGCCCAGCGCCGGGTGGTGGAGGAGATCGCCCGCGACCTGGCCCGCCCGGCCGACGGGCGCGACGGCGAAACGAGCGGCGACGCGGGCGGCGCGGTGCCGATGCACCGGCTGCTGCAGGGCGACGTCGGCGCCGGCAAGACCATCGTCGCCGCGCTGGCCGCCTGCATCTGCATCGATGCCGGCTGGCAGTGCGCGCTGATGGCGCCGACCGAGATCCTGGCCGAGCAGCATTTCCAGAAGCTCGTCGGCTGGCTGGCGCCGCTGCTGGCCGCGCGCGGGCTGCAGGTCGCCTGGCTCACCGGCAGCCAGAAGAAGAAGGAGCGCGCCGCCGCGCTGGAGGCGGTCGCCGGCGGCGCGGCGGCACTCGTCGTCGGCACCCACGCGGTCATCCAGGACCAGGTCGTCTTCCGCAACCTGGCGCTGGCCGTCATCGACGAGCAGCACCGCTTCGGCGTGGCCCAGCGCCTGGCGCTGCGCGGCAAGCTGCGGGCGCAAATCGGCGGGCGCACCGGCGAGCCGCACCTCCTGATGATGACCGCCACGCCCATCCCGCGCACCCTCGCGATGAGCTACTACGCCGACCTCGACGTCTCCACCATCGACGAGCTGCCGCCCGGCCGCACGCCCATCGTCACCAGGATCGTGGCCGACAGCCGGCGCGACGAGGTGGTGGCGCGCATCGGCTCCCAGCTGGCGCAGGGCCGGCAGGTCTACTGGGTCTGCCCGCTGATCGAGGAGAGCGAGGCGGTCGACCTGACCAACGCCACCCAGACCTGGCAGGACCTGCAGGAGGCATTGCCCGGCGTGCCGGTCGGGCTGCTGCACTCGCGCATGCCCACCGCCGAGAAGAAGGCGGTGATGGCCGAGTTCGCCGCCGGCAAGACCGGCGTGCTGGTCAGCACCACCGTGATCGAGGTCGGGGTGGACGTGCCCAACGCCTCGCTGATGGTGATCGAGCACGCCGAGCGCTTCGGCCTCTCGCAGCTGCACCAGCTGCGCGGCCGGGTCGGGCGCGGCGCGGCGGCCTCGGCCTGCGTGCTGCTCTACGCCACCAACGAGGGCGGCCGGGTCAGCGAGACCGCGCGCGAGCGGCTGCGCGCGATGGTCGAGACCAACGACGGCTTCGAGATCGCGCGGCGCGACCTGGAGATCCGCGGCCCCGGCGAGTTCCTCGGCGCCCGCCAGTCGGGCGCGGCCCTGCTGCGCTTCGCCGACCTGGCGACCGACGACGACCTGTTGGCCTGGGCCCGCGACCTGGCCCCGCGCATGCTCGACCGCGACCCGGACCTGGCGCAGCGCCACATCGGGCGCTGGCTGGGCGGCAAGGCGGAATACCTCAAGGCCTGAGAAGCGGGAAGGATTTTTCGCGCGGAATGCCCGACATAATACAAATGGATTATGTCGGTGCGTCGAAAAAACATACAAAAGATGCATTATATTAACGTAACCTTTTGATTTTCAAGGAACTATTTTTTGGATCGGAAATTGCTTCGCGATTTTCGGTCAGCGTTTTCGATTCTCGTGAATCGGATGCGGGCTAAAAGAAGTTCAACCGAATCAGGAGGTTCCGATGAGGAAATTCGTTATCAAGGCGGTCGTGGCAGCCAGCATGGTCGCCGCGTCCCTGGCGGCCCAGGCAGGCCCCTACATCCTGGCCGGCACCGACGCCGACGACCATGGTTCCGCTTCCACCACCGCCAACCTGGATGGCTGGCTATTCATGCAGCGCGCCATCGAGAACCTGGCGGGCGCGGTCACCAACGGGAATAAGGTGGTGACCATCCTGGGCAGCATCTCGTCTGCCGCGAGCGCCGCCAACTCGGCCTTCGGCTTCTCCAGCCTGGGCGCGGCAGGCTGGACGATCAACACGGTCAGCACCTCCAGCTTCGCCACCTTCTTCGGGGCGGGCGGCGCGTTGTCCAGCACCGGCATCCTGCTGATGGATTCGGGCAACTCCAATATCTCCGGGGGGG
>JAKOND010000154.1 GCA_022702125.1 Burkholderiaceae bacterium | reverse complement strand
AAGCAGAAATGGACGGCGAGTATGGGGGCCTGGTGCGCCGTCAGATGGCCCAGATCCGCGGGCTCATCAAGGGCAGGGGCGCCACGCCGCCGGTTTTCACCGTCAACGGCCCGCGCACCCTCGACGCGATGGTCCGGCTCAAAGGCCGGGTCTCCAGCGGACAGGGATCGCACGCCTGCATGGGCACCGAACGCTTCGCCCTGACCGACATCTTCCTCAAGGGCCACGCGAACGGCGATCAGGAGGTGCGGATGCTCTTCACCCCGACCACCGCAGCGGATGCAGCCCGGGTGATGAACGTGACCATCTCCATGACCGAGGCCTGCGAAACCTTCGAGGGCATCGAGGCCTGGATGGCAGCCCTGCCACCCCTGCCCAAGAAGCCCGAGCCAGCGGGCGTCCCGCGCGACCTGCCCCCGCCCATCGAATCGGTGGACGAGAACCCATTGAGCGGTTACTGGTGAGTTCCCCCGCGGCCGGTCAATCCGGGCCGGCCGCACCCAAAGAAAGACAACATGAGCACCATCAAGATCCTAGGCATCGACCCCGCATTCCGCAACCTTGGCCTGTCTCTGGCCACCTACGACCTACTGACGGCCGACTGCTTCGTGCAGCGGGTGAGCCTGGTCCAGACCGAGAAGAGCAAGGACGGCAAGGTCGTGCGCAAGAGCTCGGACGACATGAGCTGCGCCAACGCGCTGACCGCCGGCCTGGCCGCTTTCGTGCGCGAGTTCCAGCCGAACATCGCGGTCGCCGAGATTCCCACGGGGACGCAAAACGCCCGGGGCTCGTTCAGCAACGGCGTGTGCTGCGGGGTGCTGTCGGTGCTCCAGCTGCTCGACCTGCCCCTGATCGAAGTAAGCCCGAGCGAGGTCAAGATGGCCAGCGTCGGCAGCAAGACCGCCAGCAAGGCCGAGATGATCGAATGGGCAACCAGCCGCTGGCCCGATGCCGGCTGGATCAAGCGCAAGTTCAAGGGCCAGATGGTGCTGACCGCCGACAACGAGCACATGGCCGACGCCTGCGCTGCCATCGCCGCGGGACTGCGCACCGCGCAGTTCAATCAGGCAACGTCCCTGATGCGCGCCGGTCTGAGGCGTTCGGAAGCCGTGCCTGCATGAATTCATCGCGCCGGTCTTATTGTAAGTAAACAATGACTTACTATAATTTCGGTGCAACCTCTCATTCAATTCCCCAAGGAAACAATGCAAGTCATCAAGCGCGACGGCTCCAAGGAGCCGTTCGACTTTTCCAAGATCGAGCGACTGAACGAATTCGCCACACGTGGTCTCAACGTGGACCTCGCCCTGCTCAAGAGCCAGATCAAGCTGATGGTCTACGACGGCATGAGCACCCGGGAAATCTTCCAGACCCAGATGAAGGCCGCCTCGGGCCTCATTTCCCGCCAGAACCCCGACTTCACCTTCGTCGCCGCGCGCTATCTGCTGGCCGACACGATCAAGCAGGCCAACGGCACCAGCTTCTACGGCCACCTGCGTGACGTGATTGCCGACGGTATCGCCGCCGGTCGCTACACCCCGGCCCTGGCGAAGTTCGATCTCGATGTCCTGAACGAAGCGCTGCAGCCTGATCGCGACTACCAGTTCGACTACATGGGCCTGCAGAACGTGGTGGACCGCTACCTGGCGCGCCGCGACGACAAGAGTCTCATCGAGCTGCCGCAGCACTTCTTCATGCGCGTGGCGATGGGGCTAGCGCTGGGCGAGTCCGGGGGCACCGAGCGCGCCATCGAGTTCTACCACCAGCTCTCCAGCTTCGACTTCATGTCGAGCACGCCGACGCTCTTCAACAGCGCCACTCTGCACAGCCAGCTCTCCAGCTGCTACCTGAACACGGTCAACGACCAGATCAGCGCGGAAGAGGACGATGTCCACCGCTTCGCCTCCATCTACGGCACGATCGAGGAATCCGCGCGGCTGTCGAAGTTCGCCGGCGGCATCGGCACCGACTGGAACCGGGTGCGCAACGCGGGCAGCCACATCAAGTCGACCAACGGCCAGTCGAGCGGGATCATCCCCTACCTCAAGGTCTGGAACAACACCGCCGTCGCGGTGAACCAGGGCGGCAAGCGCAAGGGCAGCTTCGCCTCCTACCTCGAGCCGTGGCATCCCGACTTCTGGGACTACTGCGAGCTTAAGAAGGAGTTCGGCGACGACCGGCTCCGCGCGCACGACATCTTCCCGGCCAGCTGGCTCCCGGACCTGTTCATGCAGCGGGTGCAGGAAGACGGCGTCTGGAGCGAGTTCGAGCCGCACAAGTATCCCGAGCTCCACGAACTCCACGGCGCCGCCTTCGAGGCCCGCTATACGCAGCTGGAAGCCGAGGGCAGGGCGTTCAAGCAGCGCCGCGCCGCGGAAGTCTGGCGCCGCATCATCGAGTGCCTGTTCGAGACCGGCCACCCCTGGATCACCTTCAAGGACGAGTGCAACCGCCGCAGCCCGCAGGACCATGTGGGCGTCGTCCACGGCTCGAACCTCTGCACGGAGATCACGCTCAACAC
>JAKOND010000152.1 GCA_022702125.1 Burkholderiaceae bacterium | reverse complement strand
AGCCGCCGGAGGTTGGGCACCGGCCGAAGCCGCGGGCGTCCTCATCGGTTTTTCGACGGCTCCCTACATGCGCGCCGCCGACGGCAAGGCGGACACGAACAGCCCGTACGCGCGCGCCTTGGCGGATGCGCTGGCAAAACGGCCCGCGACCCTGGAAGACGTATTCCGCCAGACGGGCGACCAGGTCTACCGCAGCACCGGTCGCGTCCAGGTCCCCGAATACCGCTCGTCCCTGCGTACCCGATGGCGTTTCGGAATGCAGGGCGTGGAACTGCAGCCGCTGGAGGCATCGACTGCCGCGGATCCGACGTTCACATCCGGGGCTCCGAGGAGCAGCGCTTACCGGCCGGATGCGACAGCATTCGCCCGAGCCGGATTCAGCGACTTCACGCCGGCCGATTGGGCCGAAGAATGGCGACGCCTCGAAACCCGCGCGGCGAGGTCCGACGCCCGGGAGGCCCGGCAGCTCGTGAAGCGTGGCGATGGTCCGGGTGCCTCGCCGGCTGACGCCACCATCGCCGGGCTGCTGCGCCAGGAAGGCCGGGGCATCGAGCGCGACCGCCTCGCGGCCATCGCCAGCTATGAGCGCGCCGCGGTGCGCGGGCATGCGGTGGCGCAGACGCTGCTGGGCGAACTGCTCTACGAACGCGGCGACTACCCGGCCGCTTACAAGTGGCTGAGCGCGGCCGCGGATGCCGGGCTGCCGCGGGCCGCCCTCGATCTTGCGCAGATGAAATTCGAAGGCCGGGGGGGCCGGCAGGATGCGGCAGGCGCGGCGCAATTGCTGCAGCAGGTGCTGAAGCCGGTCGCCCCCAGCGCCCAGGCCGAAAGCCAGGCCCGCGATCTCGTCCGCGCGCTGATGGGCGGAGCGCCGACGTCCGGCCGATGACATTCCGGGAACAGACGCATGCGCACCCCTCCCTCCGACCACTTGAATCGTTTCCTGGAGCGACGCGGCCGATGGCTGTCCGAGAACGCCACGCTCACGCTGGCGACCCTGGTGGTGTTCCTGGGAATCACCGCCGGCTTCGGCTACGCCCTCCATGCGATCCACCGGAAGGAGAGAGCCGCAGCCGGCGACACGGCGGCCGCCTCGCGGGGCGGCGGCCTCGGCGGCGCGATCGAGACCTGCGCCCATGCGGCGGTGGATTTCGAGCCGGACGCCAGCGCAGCGGCCATCCGGCGCGCATTGCGCGCCGCCGAAGCCGTGGTGACCTACGGACCCGATGAATTCGGCCGCTATCAGTTGCGCCTGTCGGGCGGCGCGCAAGGCGCGGGAGTGGCCAGCCTGCGCGCCTCGGGCGTGGCGTCCAGCGTCGGCGCCTACCCGGAATGCCCGCCATGAGTGGCGCGGCCGCACCCGCGCGGTCCGAGCTGCCGCAGGTACTGCCTCCGGAGCGTCCGCTGGTCGATCTCTGGGCGGGTTGCGCGACCGCGCTCATCTTCTACGTGGAATACCTCGGGCTGGGCTCGCTCCTGGGAGGAGCGGTGCTGCCCGGCATGCCCAATGGAGCCGCCCTCGGCGCCATGCTGGTGCTGGTGCCGGTGGTCGCCGCCTGCCTTTTCGGGTTCGCCAGCCGCGGCGCGGGATTGGCGGGTCCGCGCGCCGCCTCCACCAGCCTGACCGCCGCATTCCTGCTGCTGATCGTCGGCGCCTACGAGGGGGCCGAGTCCGCCCGGACCGGGTTGTTGTCGGTGATGGCGGCCGCCGCCGCCTCGACCCTCCTGATCGGACGCCTCGATGCGGTCGCGGTCAAGGTCCGGCGAGCGCCCGTATGGCTGGTGCAGGGGTTCATGTATGCGACGGCGCTCGGAATCATCGCCGGGTCCGCCTCGGCGGGCCGGCTGATGCAGTGCCTGCGGGTCGATGCGCTGGCGACGTGGCTCGCCTGGCTCCTGCCCGTGCTGCTGGGCATCGCCTGGAAACCGGTGCTCGGGCAGCTGCACGGCTACGCCCGTGGGCAAGGCGTCCGTCCCGAACGCGCGCGGGCGCTGGTCCTGGCGCAGCCGCTGGGACTGCTGGTCGCGTCGGCCTGCTCATGGCTGATCTATTCCCGATCGCGGCTGGCGGCGCCCAACAACGGCCTGTGCGGTCCCTTCGGCGACCTGCGCATGGACTGGGGACTGCTGGCCGATCGCATGGGGAGCATCGGCGGGCAGATCGGATCGCTCCCGCTCGGGGCGTTGGTGGTCGCTGCGCTCTGCGGTGTCGTGATCGGAGGGGTGCTGGTGCTCGAGAGCCTGACGGCGTTCTCGCTCAATGCCAAGCTGCCGGCCTACGCGCGGTGCCAGGCGCCCATGCTGTCGGCCGCGGCCGCCGGGGGGCTCGTGTCGGCGGCGGTGGGCAGCGCAGGCGCCTCGTTCTCGACGTCTCGCACCTCGACACTCCGGATGATGGGCGGCTGGGGCCGCTGGGCCGCGCCGGCGCACGGTGTCGCGCTCCTGGGCATCGCCGTCTTCGCAGCGTCCTGGGTGGCGCAGGTGCCCAAGCTCACGGCGGCCGTGGCGTTGACGCTGGTCGGGGTGCAGATGCTCGCGAGCGACACCGAGATCCTCTGGCGGCGGGGCTATCGGCCGGGCGCGGTATCCCCGCGCCGCAGCGCGGTGGTGCTGTTTTGGCTCGTCCTGGCGGTGAGCCTGGCGGCCAACAACGCATTGGCGGGATTCGTCGTTCTCGGCGCAGGCGCTTCGCTGGCCGCCATGGCACGCGACCGCCGGCGCAGACGCCTGCGGCGCCGTCCCGCCCCCTCCTGAGTTTCCATCCCATGCGCTTCTCCGCCTTCCATGACAGCACCCCCCTCCTCCCCCGCCGGTAGCCGCTTCCGCGGACTGCTCCCCACCGCGAAGTCTTTCAGGCGTGCGGCGTTCGCGCTGCTGATCGGCGTGATCGCCGCCCTGACGCTGCCGCACATCATGGGAGAGGACTTCGGCGTGCGCATCGTCGCCCGCGTCTACGCGCCGGTCGCCGGCTGGTTGCGCGGCACGCACGGGCGCGACCAGGTCTCGGTGCTGCTCATCGACGACCGATCGTTGCAGCGTGCCCAACAATCCTGGCCCGCCAGCTACGGCTACTACGCACGATTGCTGGATGCCCTGGCGCAGTACCGGCCGCGCGCGGTCTTCATCGACGTGGTGTTCGCGGCGCAGCGCGACGACCCATCCTTGTCCCGCCTGGCCGATGCCACGTGCCGCGCGACCGCCGCCGGCACCCGGGTGTACCTGGCTGCACGGCGCAGCGAGACGGGCAGCTTCGCGTTGCGGCCCGAATTGCAGGCCCTGGTACCCCGGTGCATCCAGCCGGTGGCGATCGAATACGACCCCGATGCGCTCGACCAGGTCGCCTGGTCGTACCGCATCCTGCCCGAGCGGGCGACAGGCGACGGGCATGCGCTCCACAGCGCTGCCGCCAGCATCTACCGCGACCTCGGAGGCAGGCTGCCGACGGCAGGCCACGAGACGCTGGCCTTGAACTGGGGCCTGGATCCGGCCGCGCAGGGCGTGGAGTGGCTGGTGCCGAACGCCGCCGGCCACGATGAGCATGCGGCGACCGGGCAGGTCGCGGACCACGCCGGGCACGGGGACCACGATGAGGAAGGCGTCTCTTCGTACTGCAGGCCTCCGCGCTACTTCCTGGTGGAGACCGCGGTCCCGCCTGCACTGCGCAAGCACGCGCAGGAAGACGTCTTCAAGCCGCTGTGCGTGTTCCATCACACCCTGTATCCGGCGGACCTGGCGACGGGCTCCCAGGCGGAGGATGAGCAGCTCGGCGCCCGGTTGCGCGGCGGAGTGGTCATGGTCGGGACCGCCCTGCAAGGATCCAACGACCGCGTCATCTCGCCCTTGCACGGAAGCGTGCCGGGAGTGTTCATGCACGCGGCCGCGCTGGACAACCTGTTGCACTACCGGGATGCCTACAAGCGCGACATGCACCTGGGATGGAATCGCACGATGCTCCTCCTGCTCGTGGGCCTTTTCGTGATGATGATGGTCATCGCAGGCGGCGAGAAACTGAAGGCAGGGCTGCCGAAACCGACGGCGAATCTTTCGCGGCCGAAGCAGCGCTTCAGAGCCGCGCGGAATTACCTCGTCTACAAGGCCGTGCGGCTGGCCGCGTACGTCGTGTTCTACACCGCCATGATCGTGTTCGGCCAGACGGTCTTCAATCTCGGCATGCTGACCGTCGCGGACATCGCCTTCTTCTCCTTCCTGGCCGAGTGGCTGGAATGGGGCGAGAAGCTCGAGGAGTGGTGGGACCGCGAGCCCGCCCACCCGCACACCGCAACACACGGGACGACCCCGGAAGCGCACGACCGGTCCGCGGTACCGGCCGATCCGGGTTCCGCGTGACCGCCACCCTTTCCTCCACCCACCCACCCGACCCAGACCATGCGCCACCGCACCACGACCCCGCCCCGCGTCCGCCACCTGATGCTCGTTCTCGCTGCCGCCACAGCCTTCGGGACAACCGGCGGCACCGCCGTCGCGGCGGACGATATCGCCATCGTGGCCAGCAAGGTCGATCCGCTGCCGCTCTACGCCTCGCCGGGCGACGCGGCTCCGGCAGCGAGCACCGCGGCATCGACCCTGCCGCTGGACGTGCGCGAGGTGAAGGGCGATTTCCTGCGCGTCCAGGTAGGAGGCCGCGACCTCTGGGTCGATTCGATGAACGTGCGCGCGAGCCGCAAGACCGCAGCGCGCTGCGGCGCGATCGCGTCCAACGGGGCGAAGGTCGCCGGAGAACTGGGCGCCGGAAGCGATCGTTGCAAATGAGCCGTTCGCGCCCGACCTCCCTGATCGCGGGGCTCCTGGCCTCGGCGCTGCTGACGGGTTGCGTGACGCAGCCCCTGCAGAAGGCGATGGGCTCCGAAGCCACGGCGTCCACCGTACTCGCACCGGATGCCCCGCTTCCGCCGCCGCCGGCCCGTACCTGGAGCGACCCGGCGCAGGACGTCGATGTCTATCGCGTCCAGGGCTGGGGACTCGTGTCCATGCCCGCGCTGCAACGCTACCTGAACCGACTCTACGCGTCGGTCAAGGCAACGGCGGGCCAGCCCGATTGGCCCGGCAGCGTCTACATCCTGTCCGCGCCGGAAATGCGGGCCACGGCGACGCAGGCCGGCAACGTCTTCATCTCCCTGGGCTGGCTGCGGACGATAGAGACCGAGGACGAACTCGTGGCCCTGCTCAGCCACGAGTTCGGCCATGTGTATCTGAACCATCACGCGGGCCAGGATGTGCGCAATGCGGTCGATCTCGCATCGCGCGTGGCATCGGTCGCGTGGGCGCTCGCCAACCGGAACCTGCCGGGCAGCGGCTCGAACGGCGTCATGGCCATCATGACGACGCACGAGGTCGGCATGGGCATCGCGATGCCGGCATGGCAACGGTCGCAGGAAGACGCTGCCGACCGCCTCGGCGCGGCCTTGAGTCTGCGGATGGGCTATAGCTACACCCAGGGCTTCAAGCTTTTCCTGGAACACATCGACTCCTACGACGCCACGCAGCTGAAAGCCGCCGAGGCCTCGTCGCTCCGTACCGCCGAGACCGAACGCGCGGCGGCGGTGCGCTCCGCCGCCGAGCAAGCCCGACGCCAGCTCGGCACACCCAGCAACCAGCTCACCCAGACCGCGACGGACCTGCAGGTCGGACTCGCCGGCCATGTCGCGGATGCCGAGAGCAGCCTCAAGCGC
>JAKOND010000135.1 GCA_022702125.1 Burkholderiaceae bacterium | reverse complement strand
ATCTCTCGGTCGCGGTGGCCGCAGGCAGCGGTGACGAGACCGGTCAGTTGTTGCGGGGGCTGGAGACCATGCGCAATCGACTGGGCGCGATCGTGGCCGGAGTGCGCAGCAACGCCGAGAGCGTGGCCACGGCCAGCGCGCAGATCGCCCAGGGCAATAACGACCTGTCGTCGCGCACCGAGCAGCAGGCCTCGGCCCTGCAGCAGACCGCCGCCTCGATGGAGGAGCTAAGCTCCACCGTGCGCCAGAACGCCGACAACGCCCAGCAGGCCAACCAACTGGCGAGCACTGCGTCGACCGTCGCTGCGCAAGGCGGTGAGGTCGTCGGTCAAGTCGTCGAGACGATGAAGGGCATCGAGGAATCGTCGCGCCGTATCGGCGACATCATCAGCACTATCGACGGCATTGCGTTCCAGACCAACATCCTGGCCTTGAACGCCGCGGTGGAGGCGGCGCGCGCCGGCGAGCAGGGCCGGGGCTTCGCGGTGGTGGCGAGCGAGGTGCGCAGCCTGGCGCAGCGCAGCGCTGAGGCCGCCAAAGAGATCAAGGGATTGATCAGCGAGAGCGTTACCAGGGTCGGACAAGGCACTGCCTTGGTGGACAAGGCCGGCAGCACGATGATGGAGGTCGTCAACTCCATCCAACGTGTCACGGACATCATGGGCGAGATCAGCTCGGCCAGCCGCGAGCAGCGCCAGGGCGTGGCGCAGGTGGACGAGGCGGTCACGCAGATGGACCAGGCCACGCAGCAGAACGCCGCGCTGGTGGAGGAGTCGGCCGCCGCGGCCGGCAGCCTGCGCACCCAGGCCGAGCAGCTGGTGCAGTCGGTCGCCTTCTTCCAGCTGGTCCAGGGTGGAAGCCGGTCCTCCGCGGCCCCGGCTGCGGTGGAGACGCCCGTCTTCCGCACGGCGCCGGCGATCGCCTCGTCGTCGCGGGCGGTGGCTAAAGCGCCCGCGCCGCTGAAGAAGGCGCTGTCGGTTTCGACCGCACCGGCGGCATCTGTCGCGTCCGAGCCTAGGCGCACGGCGGCGCCGGCCATGGTTTCCAAGGACGATGATTGGGAGAGCTTCTGATCCGGTCCTGCCTTAAGACCCGCAATGGTGTGATCGAGGTTGCATATCAGGGCCAGAGCTTGAGCGATTGCAAGTCCAACGACCGAACCCACCCAAGAAATTTTGTTGGCTGAAGTTTTAATGAAATCGGCTCTTGGCGTTCCGTGCGGACGGCGGCTTCGGACTCCGCCATTCACTGCCCGGTGGCTTTGATGGCATCAAGTCTTGCGCGCGGCTCTGTCACTCCATGGAAATGTTGGCGTTGGAAATAATGCCCGCCCACCGTTTCGCCTCGGCTTCCATAAGCTTGGAGAAATCCGATGTGTTTTTTGGATACGGATAGGCGCCTTGCTCGGCCAGATGCGCGACAAATTCCTTTTCGCCGGCAATCGTCAGGATCGCGTCCTGCAGCTTCTTGACGACCGCAGGCGGAGTGCCAGTCGGTGCCATGAGGCCGTACCAAGACTCGACGACGACGTCTTTGACGCCACCTTCTGCGAACGTCGGGACGTCAGGAATCGCGAGAGCGCGTCTTTCGGAGGCCACACCGAGCAGGCGGATCTTGCCGGCTTTCGCGAAAGGCAGCACGTTGGGTAGGTTGGCGAACAGTACGTTCACCTGCCCCGCCTGGAGGTCCGTAGCCGCTGGCGAAGCGCCCTTGTAAGGGATGTGGGTCAGCTGGACGTTCGCCCGGTCTTCGAACATTTCTCCCGTGAGGTGATTGATTGAGCCGACACCGGCCGACGCCATGTTGAGACCGCCCGGATGCGCCTTGGCATAACTGACGAACTCGGCGAGATTCTTGACCGGCGTGTTCATGGACACTGCCAAGACATTGGGCACGGTCGCGAATGTTGCCACTGGCGTGAAGGCTTTGTTGCCGTCGAACGGGAGCTTCTTGTAAAGCAGGGGTTGCACTGCCTGCCCCATGGAACCCATCAGCAGGGTGTAGCCGTCCGCGGGTGCTTTGGCCGCAAACGCGGCACCGATCGTGCCGCCAGCGCCGGCCCGGTTGTCCACGATGACGGACTGCCCCAGGATCGCACCCATACGTTCGGCGATGAGGCGGCCCATAAGGTTCACGGTTCCGCCCGGCGGGAAAGGCACCACGAGGGTGATGGGCTTCGACGGATACGTGTTGGCAATGGCGCCGAACGACAGACCGAGAGCGGTCGCAACAATGGCAATGTGCTTCAACATGGAAGTGGCTCGTGAATAAAAAAGTGGGAAAACACCCTGAATGAACTTGTCTGCCATCGAAGACGTGGCAGCACTACTGCTTTTTTGACCTGATCGAGAATGCGACCGGCAAATCAGTCGGGCCTCAGCCCACGCGAACACGCTGGCAGGTCTTCAAGCAGGCACTGCTGCTTGAATGATTCCTTGCACTGCATCCAGCAGGTGGGCGTCGGCGTGCTGCAAACGTGCGCGCACGTCCTGTAGCCACCGGAGGTCGCCGGTCCGCTCCATCCGCGCTTGCTCGAGCAGCTTTGCGACTTGGCCGGGCCCGACGCTGCCTTCGGTGACCCGGGTCTCGACGAAGTGCCTCGCATCCAGCGCCGAACGTATTAGCTCGTCGCCCAGTCCCAGCGGCTTGCCCGCAATCTCAGTCGATGCCTTATCGACCATGGCGCTCGTGAGTGCGTAGGGCGGGACTTGGGCGGCCAGGCTCTCGCGCACAACGCGGGCGACGATGTGGTGCACCTGACGGAAAGACATTCCGCGCTCGCGAACGATGACATCTGCCAGGTTGCTTGAGGTGCACCAGCTGTCGCGCAGGGAGGACGCCATCCGGTCCTCGTGCACGATGAGCGTTTCCATTACGCCCGTGAACAGGTCCAGCATCGCTTCAGCAGTGCTCAGCGCCTCATCGAGGACGGGTAACTCACGCATGGCTTGGTCGCCCGTGCCTTCACCACGGAAAGTGGCGAATGCGGTGGTGACCCAGGTGACCGAAGCGCCTGCGGACCGTCGAACCGTTTCCAGCGCCGAAGGATTCTTTTTTTGCGGAAAGATGCTGCTGGTGCCGCAGTAGCTGTCGTGACACTCCACCAAACCGAACTCGCTGGTCGACCAAACATGCAGGTCCGTAGCAAGGTCGTTGAGGTCCGCCATGACGAAGGAAAGGGCGCTCAATACATCGACGCCGTAGAAGGCTTCGCGACCCAGCTTGGAATTCCCCACGAGGCCATCGAAACCCAGAAGCTGGGTCGTACGCTGACGGTCGAGGGGCCAGGACGTGCCCGCTAGGCCCACGGCACCCAGGGGGTTACGGTTCACGCGGGCGAACGCTTGCGTCAGGCGCTCGAAGCTGTCGTGCAGACGAGAGCTGAAACTCAGCAGGTAATGACCGAATACCCAGGGCTGTGCCTGCTGCATGTGGGTGTAGCCGGGCATGATGGTGCGGGCGTGCCGGGCCGCTTGTTCAGCGATAGCGCCCTGTAGTCCCAGGAGACACTCCATCACATCGAGCAGGCGGTTACGCTGGTAAAGCCGTCGCACGGTAGCGCCTTGGTCGATGCGGCTGCGCCCCGTGTGCATCTGCCCGCCGACTTCCTCCCCAATGGTCGAAAACAGAAACGACTCGACTTGGAGCAGAAAACTTCCCTTGCGTGCGTCGACAGGAAAATCATCCGAGCCGAGAGCACGCGCTGCGAGTAGCTGCTGCAATATCGCTCGGCCTGTGTCGGGGGTAAGAATATTATTCTCCACCAGCATGGAGGTATGCGCCAAATCGACAGCCAAGAATTCATTGAATTTTTTTCTCTCGCCGAGAAGTTTCGGCAGTTCGTGGTATTTGAGTTGACGCTCTGCCGCCGGCGATTTCAGGCGGGCGTCGGTGAGGAGAATTTCGGGATGGAGGGTCATAAGCTGGTTGGGAAAATCGACTCGGTCGAAATATGACGAAATGATGCTTCCGCATCTTCCCCAACACAACCCCACATTTCATTGGACGCACATCAGGAAATGTTATGCTTGAAATTTGGTGGATCTGATTCGTGAAAAGGCAGGCATGGAGCTCAACCCACGGCAACTGGACGCTTTTCGGAAGGTCATGCTGACGGGAAGCATGACAGGGGCCGCCGAACGCTTGCGGGTGAGCCAGCCGGCTGTCAGCCGCCTCATCAAGGACTTGGAAGCGACCCTCGGCATGCGCCTTTTCCGGCGGGAAGGCAATCGGCTCATCCCCGGTGCGGAGGCCCAGGTCCTCTTCCGCGAAGTGGACCTGTTCTACCGAGGCATCGAGCAAGTCGAGCGTGTCGCCAAGGACCTAAAGTCGCTCAATATCGGCCGCCTACGGATTGCCTCGATGAGTGCCTTGGCGCTGAACATTCTGTGCGAATGTCTGAACAAGTATTCGGCAACCCGGCCCGGCGTGCTGGTATCGCTCGATGTGCGCAACTCATTGAGCGTGCTGGAGCTGGCCGCGGCCAATCAAATCGATATCGGTTTTATTCACCAGTTATCAAGCGATTATCCCGGAGCTGATATCTTCCCTCTCCAGAAAGTCCCAGCGGTGTGCGTTATGCCTGCAGGTCATCGGCTGAGTGAGCGGCAGGTAGTCAGGACGACCGACCTGGACGGCGAAGCGATCATTTCATTGGGGCCAAACAATCCGCTTCGAGTGAAACTTGAAGCCTATTTGAACGAAGCGCAGATAAGCTATTCACGCCCCATCGAAACGACACTCGCATATTCAGCATGCAATTTTGTCAAAGGCAACATTGGATTGACGATAGTTGACCCCTTCACCGCTGCGCAGTTCCAGCACCCAGAAGTCGTGACCCGACCGCTCGAGCCGCGGATACCTTTTGAATGTTCTTATGTGCTGCCAGCACATCAACCCCGACCCCAGGTCGTCCAGGATTTCATACACGTCGTGACGGACTACTTTGGAGCAGCGGCACGGGGCAAACCAATGCAGGAGAATTCGGGCCGCTCGTGAGGTCCGGCGTCGAGTTGCCCATGAAATAGCGGCATTGAATGACGGTTCCCATGCGCGATCGGACATTCGCGCGCGTTGCAAGAAGCCGCACGAAGCCTGTTGCGATCTACTGGTTCAAACGATCGGCTCTTTCGTTCCGCGCTGCCAGCAGAC
>JAKOND010000211.1 GCA_022702125.1 Burkholderiaceae bacterium | reverse complement strand
CGCCTTGCTGCTCACCGCCGGGGCCGCGGCCCTGGGCGCGGGACGCAGGCGCCGCCGCACCGCGCCCTCCGCCCCCTAGGCCTTCGCCGACGCACGCACCGGGCCGGCGTCCGGCGCGGCGCCGGCGGCGGTGGACTGCCGCTCGATCAGTTCGAAACCCAGGTCGACGACGGGCCGGGCCACCGCCTCGCCCCGGCAACGGGCGAGGATGAGTCCGGCGGCCAGCCGCCCGATGCCGGGGCCGTCCACATGCACGCTGGTGATGGACGGCAGCAGGTGCGCGCTGGCCTCGGCGTCGCCGAAGCCGCTGACCGCCAGGTCCTGCGGCACGCGCATGCCGCGCGACAGGGCCTCCACGATCACCCCGTGGGCCAGGGTGTCGGAGCTGCAGCAGACGGCCTCGATCCCGGGCGATCGCCCGAGCAGTTCGGCCAGGGCGCGCCGGCCCAGTTCCAGGCTGCTCGGCGCGGGCACCACGGCGGTCGGCACCTCCCGGCCCAGCGCGGCGACGAAGCCCGCGCGCCGCATCAGGGCCCGCGGATCGCCCCCCGTGGCCACGCCCACCCGCTGCCATTTCCGCGCCCGGAAGTAGTCGCCCGTGGCCCGCCCCACGCGGTCGTGGGAAAACCCGACCAGCATGTCCACCGGATCGTCGGTGAAATCCCAGGTCTCCACCACCGGGATGCCGCTGCGCCGCAGGCGCTCGCGCGCCCGGTCGGAGGCGACCAGGCCGGTCACCACGATGCCGTCGGGCCGGCGGCTGATCATCGTGTTGAGCACCGCCTCCTCCCGCTCCGCGTCGTAGGCGGTCTGGCCCAGGATCACCTGGTAGCCCTCGGCCGCCAGCGTGGTGGTGAGGGACTGCACCGTGGGCAGGAACTGGGTGACCGACAGCGCCGGGACGATGCCCGCCACCATCAGGCTGCGGCGGGACTTGAGGCCGCCGGCCAGCAGGTTGGGCAGGTAGCCGGTTTCCTGCACCGCCGCCTGCACGCGGGCCCGGGTCTTCTCGGACACCAGGTCCGGCCGCCCGAGGGCGCGCGACGCGGTGATGGGCGATACGCCCGCCGCCTTCGCGACATCGTGGAGGGTGGCGGAGCGGACGGGTGCGCGGTCTTTCATGGCGGGCGGCGATCGGGGCGATGTTCCGGGTGGCGGGAGCGGGGCGAATCCGCGCTACGTTAACAGGCGCGGAAGCACCGGCGCAGCGGGGCCGGATGGTCGTGATTCGCGGGAGAGGCTAGGGACAACCCCGAGCCGGAACCTGTTGACGGCAGGAATGACAACGTTATCATCATTTTTCGATTCCACGGATCATGCTGCGTCCGGCAATCGGGCCACGGTTGCGAAAGCTTCCGCCCCGTTCGACGCCAGAAATGACAACGTTATCAATTCACAGGAGACCGATCTTGAAGAAACTACTGCTGGCGTTCTCGATGGGCGTCGCCGCCCTGGCCTCCCAGGCGCAGACCTGGCCCGAGAAGACGGTGACCTTCGTGGTGCCCTTCCCGCCGGGCGGCTCGACCGACCAGGTCGCGCGCGCGCTCGCGCCGGTGATGGGCGAGAAGCTCAAGCAATCCTTCATCATCGAGAACCGCGCCGGCGCCACCGGGACGATCGGCGCCACCTTCGTCAAGCGCGCCCCGGCCGACGGCTACACCTTCCTGGTGACCTCGCTCGGTCCGCTGGTGATCGTGCCGCACCTCCTCAAGAACCTGCAGTACGAGCCGCTGAAGGACTTCGATCCGATCACCGTCGCCGTCGCATCGCCCAACGTGCTCGTCGTGCCGACCAACTCGCCGCACAAGAGCGTGGCCGACGTCATCGCCTACGAGAAAGCCAATCCCGGCAAGATGACCTTCGCGTCCGCCGGCAACGGATCGAGCGACCACCTGACCGCCGAACTCTTCTGGCAGCAGACCGGCACCAAGGGCATCCACGTGCCGTACAAGGGCGGCAGCCCGGCCCACACCGACCTGATGGGCAGCCAGGTCGATGCGTCCTTCCAGAACGTGAACTCGGTGCTGCAGTACATCAAGGGCGGCCGCATGCGCGCCCTGGCGGTGACCAGCAGCAAGCGCTCCCCGGTCCTGCCCGACGTGCCGACGCTGGCGGAAGCCGGCGTCAAGGGCGTGGAGGTCACCTCCTGGCAGGCCGTCGTGGCGCCGAAGGGGATGCCCCCGGCGGTGCGCGAGAAGGCCGCCGCGTCCTTCGTCGAGGCGCTGAACGACCCGCGGGTGAAGGACCAGTTCACCGCCATCGGCTTCGAGCTGATCGCCAACACGCCGGCCCAGTTCGCCACCTTCATGCGCAACGAGGATGCGCGCTGGAAGAAGGTCATCGAGACGGGAAAGATCACCATCGAGTGATCCCCGCGGGGCACGGGCCGCGGCCCGGCCCGGCCCGAACGAACCGCCTTCTCCATCCCCCCTTTTCCGGAAACCCGACCGTGACCACCGAATTCCCCGCCGGCGACCGCATCGCCTGGATCCGCCTGTCGTCCTGCTACCTGCCGCTGGCCCACCCGATCAGCGACGCCAAGGTCCTCACCGGCCGCCAGAAGCCGATGACCGAGATCGCGATGCTGTTCGCCGAGATCGAGAGCACCTCCGGCCACCGGGGCCTGGGCCTGAGCTACGCCAAGCGGGCGGGCGGGCCGGGCCAGTTCGCGCATGCCAAGGAAATCGCCCCGGCGCTGATCGGCGAGGACCCGAGCGACATCGCGCGGCTGTGGACCAAGCTGTGCTGGGCCGGCGCCTCGGTCGGCCGCAGCGGCATGGCGACCCAGGCCATCGGCGCCTTCGACGTCGCGCTGTGGGACCTGAAGGCCCGCCGGGCCGGCCTGTCGCTGTCCAAGCTGCTGGGCTCGCAGCGCGACTCGGTGCGCTGCTACAACACCTCGGGCGGCTTCCTGCACACCCCGATCGAGCAGCTGACGGTCAACGCCGCGGCCTCCATCGCGCGCGGCATCGGCGGCATCAAGCTCAAGGTGGGCCAGCCCGACGGCCGGATCGACATCCAACGGGTCGAGGCGGTCCGCAAGCACCTGGGCGACGGCGTGCCGCTGATGGTCGACGCCAACCAGCAGTGGGACCGCCCCACCGCCCAGCGCATGTGCCGCATCTTCGAGCAGTTCGACCTGGTCTGGATCGAGGAGCCGCTCGACGCCTACGACCACGAGGGCCACGCCGCCCTCGCGGCCGCCTTCGACACTCCGATCGCCACCGGCGAGATGCTGACCAGCGCCGCCGAGCACGGCGACCTGATCCGCCACCGCGCCGCCGACTACCTGATGCCCGACGCGCCGCGCGTGGGCGGCATCACGCCCTTCCTCAAGATCGCGGCCCAGGCCGAGCAGGCGGGGCTGATGCTCGGCCCGCACTTCGCGATGGAGCTGCACGTGCACCTGGGCGCGGTCTACCCCACCGAGCCTTGGGTGGAGCACTTCGACTGGCTGGAGCCGCTCTTCAACGAGCGCCTGGACATCCGGGACGGGCGCATGATCGTCCCGACCCGCCCCGGCCTCGGCCTGTCGCTGAGCGAGCAGGCCCGCGCCTGGACCCGCGAGAGCGTCGAGATCGGCAAGCGGCCCTGAGGCCGCCGAGCAACGCGCCCTCCCCGGCCGAAAGCGGACGCGCACCCGACGCGACATCCCACGACAACAGCAACCGCTCCCCGCGGGCCAGAACCATGACCTCCGTCCTCCCCATCCAGACGCAGACCCCGCCCCCGAACGCGCCGGGCGCCCCGCCCCTCACCATCCGCATGCACGCGGACGACAACGTCGCCATCGTCGCCAACGACGGCGGCCTGCCGGCCGGCACCGTGCTGGCCGACGGCCTGGTGCTGCGCGACCGCGTGCCGCAGGCGCACAAGGTGGCGCTGACGGACATCGCCCAGGGCGCGCCCGTGGTGCGCTACGGCGTGACGATCGGCCGCGCCGCGCAGCCGCTGGCGGCCGGCAGCTGGGTGCACGAACGGCTGCTGGAGATGCCCGCGGCCCGGCCGCTCGAAGGCCTGCCCCTCGCCACCGTGCGGCCCGCGCCGCAGCCGCCGCTGGAGGGCCACACCTTCGAGGGCTACCGCAACGCCGACGGCTCGGTGGGCACCCGCAACATCCTGGCCATCACCCAGACGGTGCAGTGCGTCGCCGGGGTCACCGACTTCGCGGTGCAACGCATCAAGGCCGAGCTGCTGCCGCGCTTCCCGAACGTGGACGACGTGGTGGCGCTGGAGCACGGCTACGGCTGCGGCGTGGCGATCGACGCGCCCGACGCGGTCATCCCGATCCGCACCCTGCGCAACATCAGCCTCAACCCCAACTTCGGCGGCGAGGTGATGGTGGTGAGCCTGGGCTGCGAGAAGCTGCAGCCCGAGCGCCTGCTGCCGCCGGGCAGCATCCCGCTGGTCGACGAGCGCGCGGTGGCCGACATCGGCGCGAGCGAGGAGACGCCGCTCGACGTGGTCTGCCTGCAGGACGAGGCGCACGTGGGCTTCATGTCGATGGTCGAATCCATCATGCGCCAGGCCGAGGTCCACCTGGAGCGGCTCGACGCGCGCCGGCGCGAGACGGTGCCGGCGTCGGAACTGGTGGTGGGCGTGCAGTGCGGCGGCAGCGACGCCTTCAGCGGCGTGACCGCCAACCCGGCGGTGGGCTTCTGCACCGACCTGCTGGTGCGCGCCGGCGCCACCGTCATGTTCTCGGAGGTCACCGAGGTGCGCGACGGCATCGACCAGCTCACCTCCCGCGCCACCACGCCGGCGGTGGCCGAGGCCATGATCCGCGAGATGGCCTGGTACGACGCCTACCTGCAGCGCGGCCAGGCCGACCGCAGCGCCAACACCACGCCCGGCAACAAGAAGGGCGGGCTGTCGAACATCGTCGAGAAGGCGATGGGCTCGATCGTCAAGTCCGGCAGCGCGCCGATCTCGGGCGTGGTCCCGCCGGGCGAGCGGGCGCGGCAGCGCGGCCTGCTCTACACCGCCACGCCGGCCAGCGACTTCATCTGCGGCACGCTGCAGCTGGCCGCCGGCATGAACCTGCACGTCTTCACCACCGGCCGGGGCACGCCCTACGGCCTGGCGCAGGTGCCGGTGATCAAGGTCGCGACCCGCAGCGACCTGGCACGGCGCTGGCACGACCTGATGGACGTCAACGCCGGCCGCATCGCCGACGGCTCCGCGTCCATCGAGGACGTGGGCTGGGAGCTGTTCCGCCTGATGCTCGACGTGGCCAGCGGCCGCAAGAAGACCTGGACCGAGCACTGGAAGCTGCACAACCAGCTGGTGCTGTTCAACCCGGCGCCGGTGACCTGACCCTGCGGCGCCTCCGACCGGCCGGGGCCGGTCACGCGCTTTCGCGTTCGACGATCGAGAACTCCACCTCGACGATGCGCTGCGGCGGGGATTGGCCGTCGGCCCGGGCGGCGATCATGCGGGCCGCCATGGCACCGATCGCGCCGCCATCGATGCGCACCGTGGTGAGCGCCGGCGCCACGCTCTCCGCGAAGTCCAGGTCGCCGAAACCGACGACGGCCAGCCGGTCCGGCACCGCGATGCCGCGCGCGCGGGCCTCGGTCAGCACGCCGGTGGCCATCATGTCCGAGCTGCAGAAGACGCCGTCCACCCGGGCATCGCCCTCGAAGACCGCCGCCAGGGCCTCGCGTCCCTGGCGGTGCGTCGTCGGCGAATCCATCCAGCGCAGCAGCGGCGCGTCGAGGCCGAGGTCCGAGGCGGCCCGCAGGAATCCGCGCATCCGCCGTTCGGCGCGCTCGTCCTTGCCGCTGAACAGCGCCAGGCGGCGCTTGCCCCGGCCGTGCAGGAACTCGCAGACCCGGCGGCCGATGGCTTCGTGCGACAGGCTCAGCAGCATGTCGATCGGGTGGGGGGTGGTGTCCCAGGTTTCCACCACCGGGATGCCCGACGAGATCAGCATGCCGCGCCCCTCCTCCGAATGCAGGATGCCGGTCAGCACGATGCCGTCGGGGCGCCGGCCGATGATGGCGCGCAGCAGGTCGTCTTCGCGGGAACGCCCGTAGCCGATCTGTCCCACCATCAGCTGGAAGCCCCGGGCCTCCAGCGCCTCGGTCAGGGAACGGACCATGTCCGAGAACAGCGAGCCCGCGATGGTCGGCACCAGCGCGGTGACGAGGTAGCTGCGCGACGACCGCAGGCCGTTCGCCATCAGGTTGGGCACGTAGCCCAGGGCGCGCACCGCATCGTCCACCCGCTGGCGCAGCGGCGCGCTCACCCGGTCGGGCGCATGGATGGCGCGCGACACCGTCATGGAGGACACCCCGGCGAGCCTGGCCACGTCGCGCAGGGTGACGGAGGCATGGACACGCTCGGCGGCGGGATGTTCGGACGACTCTTCCTTCATGGGGGGCGAGTCTAGGGGCGCGCCTTCGCGCTTCGCGGCGTCCGCATGCGGGTAAACACGGTTACCGCTGCTTTTGTTCACGTTAACAATTCGCCGTCATACGTTGTTAGCGCTAACTTTTCCTGCCGGTCCGGTCCTGCCGGCCTGCGACCGGCCCCGTGCAACCTTCCCAAGGCTCTTCATGAAGAAACTCGCCCTCCTTTGCGCACTCGCCTTCAGCTTCGCCGCCGGCGCCCAGACCAGCTGGCCCGAGAAGATCGTCACCATCGTCGTGCCCTTCCCCGCCGGCGGCTCGACCGACACGGTCGCCCGCGCGCTCGCCACCGAGATGCAGGGCAAGCTCGGACAGACCTTCATCGTCGACAACCGCCCCGGCGCCACCGGAACCATCGGCGCGGGGCTGGTCAAGCGCGCGCCGGCCGACGGCTACACCCTGCTGGTGTCCTCGCTCGGCGCCTTCGTCGTCGCGCCGCACCTGCTCGCGAACGTGCCCTACGACGCGACCAAGGATTTCGACTACATCAGCATGCCGGTGCAGGCGCCCAACGTGCTGGTGGCGAGCCCGGCGCAGAAGGCGCGCAGCGTGGCCGATGTCATCGCCGAACTCAAGGCCCGTCCGGGCGCGGTCACCTTCGCCAGTTCCGGCAACGGCTCCTCCGACCACCTGTCGGCCGAGGTGTTCTGGCAGCAGACCGGCACCGAAGGCCTGCACGTGCCCTACAAGGGCGGTGCGCCCGCCGTCGCCGACCTGCTGGGCAGCCAGGTCGCCTATTCCTTCCAGAACGTGAACGCGGTGCTCCAGCAGATCCGCGCGGGCAAGCTGCACGCGCTGGCCGTCACCGGCGACAAGCGCTCGCCGGTGCTGCCGGACGTCCCGACGCTGGCCGAGGCGGGCGTCAAGGGCGCCGAGGTCTACTCCTGGCAGGGCCTGGCCGCGCCCAGGGGCCTGCCCCCGGCCGTGAAGCAGAAGCTCGCGACCTCGGCCATCGCCGCGATCAACGAACCGGCGATCAAGAAGCGCCTGCAGGACCAGGGCCTCGAGGTCGTCGCCAGCACGCCGGCGGAATTCACCGCGTTCCAGGCGAAGGAATACGCGCGCTGGCGCGACCTGATCAAGTCCCGCAACATCAAGGCCGACTGATCCGGCATCCTCCCATCCACTCCAACAACCTCCCGATCCATCGTGAACCACACCCCCGTCGTCACCGCATTGCGTGTCATCCCGGTCGCCGGCCATGACGGCATGCTGCTCAACCTCAGCGGCGCGCACGCCCCCTTCTTCACCCGCAACATCGTCATCCTGACCGACAGCAGCGGCAACACCGGCGTGGGCGAAGTGCCCGGCGGCGAGAAGATCCGCAAGACGCTGGAGGACGCCGCGCCCCTGGTCGTCGGCCAGCCGATCGGCAACCACCACGCGGTGCTCAACGCGATGCGCCAGCAGTTCGCGGACCGCGACAGCGCCGGCCGCGGGCAGCAGACCTTCGACCTGCGCATCACCATCCATGCGGTGACGGCGGTGGAATCGGCCCTGCTCGACCTGCTGGGCCAGTTCCTGGACGTGCCGGTCGCCGCCCTGCTCGGCGAAGGCCAGCAGCGCGACGCGGTGCAGATGCTGGGCTACCTGTTCTACCTCGGCGACCGCACGAAGACCGACCTGCCCTACCGCAGCGAGCCCGGCGCGCCCGACGCCTGGAGCCGCCTGCGCCACGAGGTCGCCCTCACGCCCGAGGCGGTGGTGCGCCTGGCCGAGGCCGCCCAGGAGAAGTACGGCTTCCAGGACTTCAAGCTCAAGGGCGGCGTGCTGCGCGGCGACGAGGAGGTCGACGCGGTCACCGCCCTGCACGAGCGCTTCCCCGAGGCGCGCGTCACGCTCGACCCGAACGGCGGCTGGCTGCTCCAGGACGCGATCCGGCTCGGCCAGCGCATGCGCGGCGTCGTCGCCTACGCGGAGGACCCCTGCGGCGCCGAGGGCGTGTTCTCCGGCCGCGAGGTGATGGCCGAATTCCGCCGCGCCACCGGCCTGCCGACCGCCACCAACATGATCGCCACCGACTGGCGCGAGATGGCGCACGCGCTGTCGCTGCAGTCCGTCGACATCCCGCTGGCCGACCCGCACTTCTGGACCATGGCCGGCTCGGTGCGGGTGGCGCAGACCTGCCAGGCTTTCGGCCTGACCTGGGGTTCGCATTCCAACAACCACTTCGACATCTCGCTGGCGATGTTCACCCACGTGGGCGCCGCCGCGCCGGGCCGCGTCACCGCCATCGACACCCACTGGATCTGGCAGGACGGCCAGCGCCTGACCAAAGACCCGCTGCAGATCGTGGGCGGCTACGTGCAGGTGCCGAAAAAGCCCGGCCTGGGCGTCGAACTCGACATGGCCGAGGTGGAAAAAGCGCACCAGCTCTACCTGCAGCACGGCCTGGGCGCGCGGGACGACGCGATGGCGATGCAGTTCCTGGTGCCGAACTGGAAGTTCGATCCCAAGCGGCCCTGCCTGGTGCGCTGACCCGGCGCCCGCCCCGCGGGCCGCGGCGGGGCCGCGGAGCGCTGCCCGACAGGATTTTCAAAGGAGACAAAAATGAAGAATGCATTCATGCGCCGCCGCGCGCCGTGGTCCGTCCTCGTCGTTTCGGCAGCGCTGCTGGGCTGCGGCAGCGGAAGCGGCGGCGGCGAACCCGCCTCCAGGTCCTTCCGGTCCGCCGGCGTGGTCCAGGGCAGCGCCACGGTGACCGCCGACGCGTCCGGCAACCAGGTCGTCAGCGTACCGGTGATGACGCAGTCGGGCCTCGCGACGATGACGACTCCGCCGGTGAGCAGCGCCAACGCGGCGCTGATCCGCGCCAACCTGGCGGCGGGCAACCTGGTGGACTGGCTGCCCGCGACGGGCAATACCGTCTCGGTGCCCGCCGACGCCGCGCAGACCTTCAACGTCATCCTGTCGAAAGGCACCTCGACCGCGGCGCAGTTCAACCTCCAGAAGTACGGCGCCGCCGTCACCCGCAACGACAACGTCGCCGGCCCGATGGTCGCGGCGGGCTGGGTGTACGACAAGACCGGCGGCACCATCACCGTGGGCGACGGCACCGTCGTCACCGCCGACCAGGCCGGCCGCGCCTACGCCACGCCGATCAAGCGCTACGAGGAGACCTACGCCGTCGCCCCCGACGCGAAGGTGTTCGAGGTCAACACCGCCAACTACGGCGCGAGCCGCGCCTCCACGCTCGCGGCGGTGCCGGTGACCGCCGACTACAGGTACGGCACCACCGCGCGCCAGGCCGCCTACCTGCTGTTCGACGACAACTACGAGCGCAGCGCCACCGCGAAGGTCATCGCGATCTGGTACTTCACCCCGCAGTCCGCCACCGACGGCAAGCCGGTCTGGGAGGTGCCCACCCAGAGCCCGCTGCTGGCCGACAAGGGCACCGATCCGGTCTCCGGCCAGCGCTACGTCGCCATCAACGCGACGACGCCCACCACCGCGCCCTACACCCGCAGCACCGAACCCTTCGAGATGGTGAAGGACACCCTCTACTACGTGGGCGACAACGAAGTGGCCTCCTACCTGCTCAAGGCGGACATGGGCACGCCCGACCCGTCGGACGACAAGGTGATCAAGGTCGACGCCGGATGGCCCAACAGCGGCTACCAGTACTGGAAGAACATGGAGCTGGTGGGCGTCGACCCGCGCTCGGTGACCGACATCTTCCTGACCCACGGCCACCTGGACCACTACGGCACCGTCGTCGAGCAGCTCCGGATGATGGACAACGCCGGCAAGCGCATCAACCTCTGGGCGTCCAAGGAGGACGTCGTCGGGGTCAGGACCGACCTGCAGGGCAACGCCTTCGACATCGCCGGCGCTCTGCCCGCGTCGGAAACCGTCATCCGCGCGCGCACCAACAACTTCTACGAATACGACAAGTGGTACGACTACGGCAACGTCCAGATCATGGTGATCTGGGCGCCCGGCCACACCCCCGGCACCACCAACATGCTGTTCCGCGTCAGGAACCCGGCGGACGGCAGGTTCTACACCTTCGGCTACCACGGCGGCTACGGCTTCAACGGCCTGAACACGCCCACCGCCGCCAACGGCTGGCTGCGCCTGTCGTTCCAGCACGGCTTCAGCTACCTGCAGAACACGGTGGACGTGGACTTCGTCTCGCCGCAGCACACCAACCAGTTCCCGATCGTGGAGGTCTACCAGGCGCTCAAGGCCTACAACCGCGATCCGGCGAACGCCGGCAGGCAGCTCACCATGATGGACGCGATGCGCTCCAAGGTGTTCGACTCGCCGGTGATCGGCGGGACGAACATCACCAGCGAGTTCGCCAACCAGTTGGAGAAGCGGCGCTCGGTGGCCTCCTACCGCGCCAGCGACGCGGCCAACAGCACCTACAAGAGCATCGAGACCTCCGGCCCCTTCAAGCCCGGCCGGGAGAACGGGCTCGCGAACGTGCGCGCCACCATCCTCGACGGCGGCAGGATCGTCCAGGGCTTCGTCGGGCCGCAGAACAAGAACCCGGCCATCCCGCTGCTGGCCAACGGCATCGTCACCGCGACCGACAACTACGTGAACGACCCCACCGGCTACTACGTGCAGGTCTCGATCGACGTCCAGGACAGCGGCTACAAGGGATTCCTCCCCGAGGGCTACACCCAGTTCAGCCCGGGCCTGGGCACCTCGATCGCCTACAAGGGCGGACCGGTGGAATCGGTGCACGCGGCCAAGGGCACCTTCCACCCGCCGGAGGTCCTGCGCACGCAGCGCCTGCCCACGCTGGCCGACGCCCAGGCGGTGCTGGCGACCATCGCCAAGGGCCGGTCGGTCACCCTGTCGCTGACCCCGGCGAGCGAGATCGTGGTGCCGTCGGATGTCCGCAAGACCTTCCAGTGACCGGCCGCGGGCACCGGCCCCGCGGAGCGCGGCCCTCGTCGCGGCCTTCGCCGCCGCGGTCCTGGCGGGCGGCGCGGGCGGTGCCTTCGGCGGCCCGTCCGACGCGGCCGACCGTCCGCTGGCGGCGCTGGCCGCGCAGGCCGATGCCGGGGACGCCGCGGCGCAGCACGAGCTGGCCCTGCGCTACGCCACCGGCCGGGGCGTCACCATGGACCGGGCGCTCGCGCTGCGCTACCACCTGCGGGCGGCCGAGGCCGGCTTCGCGCCGAGCGAATACGCGGTCGCGCAGCATTTCAGCGGCGCCACCGGCGCCGGCCTCGACCGGCCCCGGGCCTTCGACTACCTGCGCAGGGCCGCACGGCATGGCGATGCGCCGGCGCAGGTCGAGCTGGGTTTCCTGTACTACAACGGCAGCGACGCCGTCGCCCGGGACCTGCCCCAGGCCTTCCATTGGCTGAAGAAGGCGGCCGACGGCGGCGCCGTCAGCGCGCAGTGCGCAGTGGGCGACTTCTACCGCGAGGGCCTGGGCGGCGTGCGGCGGGACGACCGCGCCGCCGTGGCCTGGTACCGGCGCACGGCCGTATCCCGGGACCGGTGCGCGCCCAAGTCGCAATACGAGCTCTACCGCAGCCACGAATCGGGCCGGGGCGCGCCGAAGGACCTGCAGGCCGCGATGGGCTGGCTGCGACGTTCGGCCGAGGCCGGCAACCCGGTCGCCCAGGCGACCCTGGGCCGCGCCTACCTGCAGGGCTACGGCGTCCCCCGCGATCCCGCGCTGGCCCGGACCTGGCTGCGCAAGTCGCGCGAAGGCGTGGCGCCGCACGACGACCACGAGCACGACGAGCCGCCGGCGGCGGGCGCAATGCCGCGCGATGCGCACGGGCACCGGCACTGAAACCGCTCCCGCGGGGCCGCCGGTCCTCCACCGACTCGCCCCCTCCATCGTTTTCCGATGATCGTTAAGTGAATTGAGTATTTAATGGATGCATGATGATGACTGCATCATGTCTTTCTATGATTCTCGATTCCCATGGATCCCCGGCAGCTTGAAGCCTTCGCCGCCGTGATGTCGGTCGGCAGCGTCACCGGCGCCGCCCGGCTGCTCGGCCGCTCGCAGCCCGCGGTCACGCGCCTGGTCCAGGAGCTGGAAGCCGAGATCGGCTATCCGCTGCTGGTGCGCCATGGCCCGCGGGTGGCGCCGACCGAACAGGGCTTCCTGCTCTACGGGGACGTCGAGCGGGCGCTCGGCGGCCTGCGGCGCATCCGCCAGCGCGCCGCCGAGATCGCGCGCGGCGCGGCGCAGCCCCTGCTGCTGGCCGCGACCTCCGCCTGCGCCCTGGGCCTGGTGCCGGAGGCGCTGCGCAGCCTCGAGGCCGGACTCGGCGCCCAGCCGGTCGAGCTGCGGTCCGCTTCGCCCGAGGAGGTGGTGCACGCGGTGCTGCACGGCACCGCGCAGCTCGGCGCCAGCAGCCTGCCGCTGGAGCACCGCGGACTGCGGGTGCACTGGATCGGCGAGGCGCCGTGCGTGGCCGTCCTGCCGGCCGACGACCCGCTGGCCGCCTGCGGCACCGTGCCGCTGGCCGCGCTCGCGGCGCGGCGCCTGATCACCATGCGCAACCCCTTCCGCCTGCGCGGCCGGCTCGACACGGTGCTGGCGCAAGCCGGGGGCGGCTCCGCGCCGTCCGCCGCGCGCATCGAGACCAATTCGTCCGCCAACGCGCAGTCGCTGGTGCGCGCCGGCCTGGGGGTGGCGGTGCTGGAGCCGCTCACCGTCCGCGGGGCGCCGCTCGACGGCGTGGCCGTCCGGCCGATCGATACCGACATCCCCTTCTACTTCGGCGTCGTCTCGCTGCAGGCCCGCGCCCTGCCGGCACCGCTCGAAGCCCTGTCCGGCGCGATGCTCGATGCCGCGCGCGCCCTGCCGGGCTTCGTGCGGCACGACCCCGCCGACCACGGCGCGCTGATCCAGTCGGCGCACGCTGCCGCCGCGCCCGACGGCGCGGAAGCATCCCCCCCGCCCTTCCCCGATTCCCTCTCCCCATGAACGCCAGTCCTCCCGACGACGACGCCCCCCTTCCCGCCGGCCTGGATGCGCTGGAGGCCCGCCTGCGCCAGGACCTGCAGTGGCTGGGCCTGCCGGCGCGCCGCTGGGTGCCGCCCCGCGCCGGCCCGGCGGGCGAGCCGGTGCTGGAGGTGGCCATCGTCGGCGCCGGCATGGCCGGGCTCGCGCTGGGCGGGGCGCTGAAGCACCTGGGCGTGCCGGCGACGCTGTTCGACCACGCGCCGGAAGGCTTCGAGGGGCCCTGGGCCACCACCGCGCGCATGGAGACCCTGCGCTCCCCCAAGGAGCTGACCGGCCCGGCGCTCGGCCTGCCGGCGCTGACCTTCCGCGCCTGGTTCGAGTCGCAGTTCGGCCGCGCGGCCTGGACGGCCCTGGACAAGATCCCGCGCCTGCAGTGGATGGACTACCTGCGCTGGTACCGGCGCGCGCTCGGCCTGGAGGTGCGCAACCGCCAGCGGGTGCGGGCGGTGCGTCCCCGGGCCGACGGGCTGGTGCAGCTCGACCTGGCCGACGACGCGGCGGGCGGCGCGCCCTCCACGGTGCTCGCCCGCCGCGCGGTGCTGGCCACCGGCCGCGACGGCCTGGGCGGCAGCTGGACGCCGGCCTGGTCGCGCGACCTGCCGCGCGACCGCTGGGCCCATTCGTCCGACCCCTGGGACGCGGCGGCCCTGGCCGGCAAGCGGGTGGCGGTGATCGGCGGGGGCGCCTCGGCCATGGACAGCGCGGCGACCGCCCTGGAAGCGGGCGCGGCGCGGGTCGACCTGCTGGTGCGCCGCGCCGACTTCCCGCGCGTCAACAAGGGCAAAGGCGCCGGCAGCCCGGGCATGGCCCAGGGCTTCTGGACGCTGCCCGACGCCTGGAAATGGCGCTTCCGGCACTACCTGAACCGGCAGCAGACGCCGCCGCCGCACGGCAGCACGCTGCGGGTGTCGCGCTTCGCGGACGCGCATTTCCACCTGGGCGCGCCGGTGGCCGGCGCCGCCGTGCGGCCCGACGGCGCCCTGCGCCTCGACACCGCCCGCGGCCCGCTCGCGACCGACTTCGTCGTCTTCTGCACCGGCTTCCGCTCCGACTGGAGCCTGCGCCCCGAATTCGCGGGCTTCGCGCCGCACGTGCGCACCTGGCGGGACCGGTTCGCGCCCGCGCCCGACCAGGAGGACGAGGAACTCGCGCAGTCGCCCGACCTGGGGCCGCTCTTCGAATTCCGGGAGAAGGCGCCCGGCGCCTGCCCCGGCCTGGACCGCATCCACTGCTTCTGCTACCCCGCCGCGCTGTCGCACGGCGCGGTGACCGGCGACATCCCGCAGATCAGCGACGGCGCCCGGCGCCTCGCGCAGGGCCTGGCCGGCGCCCTGTTCGGCGAGGACATCGCCACGCACTTCGACGCCATGCGGCGCTACGCCGAGCCCGAGCTGCTGGGCGACGAATGGACACCGGCCGCCTTCCCGGCCTACGACCCCGGAGGCCCGGCATGACCGGCTGGCTGATCCGGCGCCTGGCCCAGGCGCTGCTCGTGGTGGTGCTGATGACGGTGATCGTCTTCGCCGGCCTGCACGCCATCGGCAACCCGGTGGACATCCTGATCGGCGACGACATGAACCAGCAGGAACGGCTGGAGGCCATCGCCCGCCTGGGCCTGGACCAGCCGCTCTGGCGCCAGTACCTGGCTTTCGTCGACGGCGCCCTGCACGGCAACCTCGGCAAGAGCTTCGTTTTCCAGGAGGACGCCATCCGCCTCATCCTGCGCCGGCTGCCGGCCACGCTGGAGCTGGCGGTGGGCGCGCTCGTCCTGGCCGTCGTCCTGGGCGTGCCGATGGGCCTCTTCGCCGGCATGAAGCCCGACCATCCGCTGTCGAAGGCGCTGATGGCCGGCAGCATCGTCGGCTTCTCGCTGCCGGCGTTCTGGGTGGCGCTGATGCTGATCATGGTCTTCAGCGTGCAGCTCGGCTGGCTGCCGGCCAGCGGCCGCGGTGAGACCCGCGCCCTCTTCGGCGTGCAGTGGTCCTGGCTCACGCTCGACGGGCTCGAGCACCTGGCCCTGCCCGCCTTCAACCTCGCGCTGTTCAAGATCTCGCTGGTGCTGCGTCTGACCCGCGCCGGCGTGCGCGAGGTGCTGCCGCAGGACTTCGTGAAGTTCGCCCGCGCCAAGGGCCTGCGCAATTCCCGCGTGGTGCTGGTGCACGTGCTGCGCAACACCCTGATCCCGCTGGTCACCGTGCTCGGGCTGGAACTCGGCGCGACCATCGCCTACGCGGTGGTCACCGAGAGCATCTTCGCCTGGCCCGGCGCCGGCAAGCTGATCCTGGACAGCATCAACTCGCTCGACCGGCCGGTGGTGGTGGCCTACCTGATGGTGGTGGTGGTGATCTTCGTGACGCTCAACCTGGCGGTGGACCTGCTCTACAAGCTGCTCGATCCGCGGGTGCGGCTGGAGGGCGCGCGATGACGATCCGCACCGCCTGGAGCACCCGCGGCGAACGCTCGATCTGGTGGCGCGCCGCGTCCGACTTCCTGCGCTCGCGCATCGCCGTCGCCGGCCTGGCGCTGCTGGCGCTGGTGGTGCTGGCGGCCGTGGCCGCGCCCTGGATCACGCCGCAGAACCCCTACGACCTGATGCAGCTCGACGTGCTCGACGCCCGGCTCCGGCCCGGCACCCCCAGCAGCTCGGCCGGCTACACCTACTGGCTCGGCACCGACGGCCAGGGCCGCGACCTCTACTCGGCCATCGTCTACGGGCTGCGGATCAGCCTGCTGGTGGGCGTGGGCTCGGCCGCCATCGCGGCGGTCGTCGGCACGCTGGTCGGGCTGCTCGCCGCCTACGCCGGCGGCAAGGTCGACGCGCTGCTGATGCGGCTGGTGGACCTGCTGCTGTCCTTCCCCACCATCCTGATGGCGCTGATGATCCTGGCCTACGTCGGCAAGGGGGTGGGCAACGTGGTGCTGACCCTGGTGCTGCTCGAATGGGCCTACTACGCCCGCACCGCGCGCGGCCAGGCCCTGGTGGAGACCCGCCGCGAGTACGTGGAGGCGGCCCGCGGCCAGGGCATCCCGCGCTGGCGCATCCTGACCGGGCACATCCTGCCCAACTGCCTGCCGCCGCTGCTGGTGATCGGCGCGCTGCAGGTGGCCCGCGCCATCACGCTCGAAGCGACCCTGTCGTTCCTGGGGCTGGGCGTGCCGATCACCGAGCCCTCGCTCGGGCTGCTGATCTCCAACGGCTACCAGTACCTGCTGTCCAACGAATACTGGATCAGCTTCTTCCCCGGCATGGCGCTGCTGGCGACCATCGTGGCGATCAACCTGGTGGGCGACCAGCTGCGCGACGTGCTCAACCCGAGGCTGCAGAAATGAGCGACGCCACCGATCCGGCGGACGGGGGCCCGACCCTCGCGGTGCGCGACCTGCGCACCGCATTCCATACCCGCGACGGCGTGCTGCCGGTGGTCGACGGCGTGTCCTTCACCCTGGGCCGCGGCCGGGTGCTGGGCCTGGTGGGCGAATCGGGCTCGGGCAAGTCGGTGACCGGCTTCTCCATCATGGGGCTGGTGGACCCGCCCGGACGGGTCGAGGGCGGCCGGGTGCTGTTCCAGGGCCGCGACCTGGCGCGGCTGGGCGACGAGGAACGCCGCCGGCTGCGCGGCAACCGCATCGCCATGATCTTCCAGGACCCGATGGCGACGCTCAATCCGGTGCTGCGCATCGACACCCAGATGATCGAGACCCTGCGGGCCCACATCCGGATCCCGAAGGCCGACGCGCGCCGCAAGGCCGCGGACGCCCTGGCCCGCATGGGCATCCCCAGCCCCGAGGAGCGCCTGCGGGCCTACCCGCACCAGCTCTCGGGCGGCATGCGGCAGCGGGTGGCGATCGCCATCGCCCTGCTGCTCGGCCCCGACCTTATCATCGCCGACGAACCCACGACCGCCCTGGACGTGACCATCCAGGCGCAGATCCTGTCGGAAATGCAGGCCCTGGTGCGCGAGACCGGCGCGTCGCTGATCTGGATCAGCCACGACCTGTCGGTGGTGGCGGGCCTGGCCGACGAGATCGCGGTGATGTACGCCGGGCGCATCGTCGAGCACGGCACCGTCGACGACGTGCTCGACCATCCGCAGCACCCCTACACCCAGGGCCTGATCGGCAGCCTGCCCAGCGCCAACCGGCGCGGCGCGCGGCTGCGGCAGATCCCCGGCATGGCGCCCAACCTGCTGCGCATGCCGCCGGGCTGCGCCTTCGCGCCGCGCTGCGGCCGGGCCACCGCCGTCTGCGGGACGCCGCCGGACCTGTTCCATCCCCGGCCGGACGCCCCCGGCCACGCCGCGCGCTGCTTCCACCCGGGCGCGGCGCCGGCCCCGCAGGAAACACCCGCATGACCCCGAGCACCATCGCCGCCTCCGCTTCCGCCCCGGCCGCGCCCCTGGTCGACCTGCGCGGCGTGGCCAAGCGCTTCGGCGCCGAGGCGCCCCCGGGCCCGGTCGCCCGCCTGCTGCGGCGCGCCGGGCTGTCGGCCGCGCCGACCGTGACCCACGCGGTCGACGGCGTCGACCTCGCGGTGCGGCCGGGCGAGGTGGTCGGGCTGGTCGGCGAATCGGGCTGCGGCAAGTCCACGCTGGGCCGCATCGCGGCCGGGCTGCTGGCGCCGACCGAGGGCGAGGTGCGGGTCGACGGCGAGCCGCTGGCCGGGCTGGACCCCGGACGACGCCTGGCCGCCCGGCTGCGGGTGCAGATGGTGTTCCAGGACCCCTTCTCCAGCCTGAACCCGCGCCTGCGGGTCTCGCGCATCGTGGGCGAGGCCGCCCGGCTGCACGGCCTGACCGACGCCGCGGGCGAGGACGACTACGTCTGCGCCCAGCTCCGGCGCGCCGGGCTCGACCCCGCCCTGCGGCACCGCTACCCGCACCAGTTCAGCGGCGGCCAGCGCCAGCGCATCGGCATCGCCCGCGCCCTGGCGGTGCGGCCGGCGATGCTGGTCAGCGACGAGGCGGTCGCCGCGCTCGACGTGTCGATTCAGGCGCAGATCCTGAACCTGTTCATGGACCTGCGCGACGAGCTCGGCCTGGCCTACCTGTTCATCAGCCACGACTTGGGCGTGGTCGAGCACCTGTGCCACCGGGTGGCGGTGATGTACCTCGGCCGCATCGTCGAGAGCGCGCCCGTCGAGGAACTCTTCGCCCGCCCCAACCATCCCTACACCCGGGCCCTGCTGGCGGAGATCCCGCGCATCGGCGCGCGCCGCGCCCGCTTCAACACCATCCGCGGCGAGATTCCCAGCCCGATCGATCCGCCGGGCGGCTGCCACTTCCACCCGCGGTGCCCGCACGCGATGCCGCGCTGCGGCACCGAGGCGCCCCTGCTGCGCGGCATCGCGGTGCGCCACCAGAGCGCCTGCCACCTCAACGACACCCCCTGAATCTCCTCCGGAAAAGGCCCTCCCATGCGACCCAGCAGAACCTCCCTCGTCATCGCCGCCCTGGCGGCCGCCAGCGCCGGCGCCTCCGCGCAGAACACCCTCACCATCGGCTTCGCGGACCCGGTTTCCTCGGTCGATCCGCAGCTCAACAACCACGCGGGCGACCGATCGCTGGCGCTGCATTTCTGGGATTCGATCGTCAACTCGCGCGACGGCGGCAAGCTCGAGCCCGCGCTCGCCAGCAGCTGGAAGGCGCTCGACGACAAGACCTGGGAATTCAAGCTCCGGTCCGACGTCAAGTGGCAGGACGGCACGCCCTTCACCGCCGAGGACATCGTGTTCTCCTTCCAGCGCGCCCGCAGCGTGCCGGGCAGCGTCGCGTCCTACAGCGGCGCGCTGCGCACGGTGGAATCGACCACCGCCAGGGACGCGCACACGGTCGTCGTCAAGACCAACACGCCCAACCCGATGCTGCCGCTGGACGTCGCCTCGATCTACATCGTGAGCAAGCACGTCGGCGAGAAGTCGAGGACCGAGGACTACAACGCCGGCCGCGCGGTGGTGGGCACCGGGCCGTACAAGTTCGTCTCGTACACCGCCGGCGACCGCACCGTGTTCGAGCGCAACCCCGGCTACTACGGGCCGAAGCCGGTCTGGGACAAGGTCAACTACCGCTTCATCAACAACGGCGCGGCCCGCACCGCGGCGCTGCTGGCGGGCGACGTGGACGTCATCGACAAGGTCGCGGTGACCGACGTCGAGAAGCTGCGCAAGACCCCGACGGTCAGCGTCTACACCTACCCCGGCCTGCGGGTGCTGCTGCTGCAGCCGAGCTTCCGGCCCGGCCCGAACGAGTTCATCGCCGACAACGCCGGCAAGCCGCTCGACAAGAACCCGCTGCAGGACGTGCGGGTGCGCCGGGCGCTGTCGATGGCCATCAACCGCAAGGCCATCGTCGACCGGGTGCTGCAGGGCACGGTGACCGAGGCCAACCAGTGGATGCCGAAGAACAGCTTCGGCCACAACCCCGACGTCCCGGACATCGCCTACGCGGCCGACGCCGCCAAGAAGCTGCTGGCCGACGCCGGCTACCCGCAGGGCTTCCAGGTCAGCATCCACGTGCCGGGCGACCGGTATCCGCAGGCGCCCGAGACGGTGCAGGCGGTGGCCCAGTTCTGGAGCCGCATCGGGGTGAAGACCAAGGTCGAGGTGGTGCCGTGGTCGGTCTACGCCAGCCGCGCCGGCAGGAACGAGTACGCGGTGAGCGTGATCGCCTGGGGCAACGGCACCGGCGAGGCCGGCTACGGCCTGCTGCAGACGCTGGCCACCAACGACGCCAAGCGCGGCCGCGGCGTCAACAACTGGGGCCGCTACAGCAGCGAGGACGTGGACAAGGCGCTCGACGCCGCCACCGTGGAATTCGACGCGCGCCGCCGCGAGGCCATCTTCCGCCACGCGGCCAAGCTGGTGACCGACGACGTGGGCCACATCCCGCTCTACCACTACCAGAACATCTGGGCCGCGAAGAAAGGCCTGAAGGTCGTGCCCCTGCTGAGCGACCGCACCACCGCCCTGCAGGTCACCCGCGTCGGCAAGTAGGCATGGCGCAGCACGACGGGACCCCCGCCGCGGCCCGCGCGCGGCTCGTCGTCGAGCCGGCCGACGCCCTGATCGACGTGCCCCGGCGCATCGCCGTCGAGGGCCTGGCGCCCGGCGAGACGGTCACGCTGTCGAGCCGCACCGTGCGCGGGCCGGGCGTGGCCTGGGAGTCGTCCGCCGACTTCCGGGCCGACGCCGCCGGCCGCATCGACCTGCGGCGCGACGCGCCCCTGCCCGGCGGCAGCTACGGCGGCGTGTCCGCCATGGGCCTGGTCTGGTCGCAGGCGCCCGCGTCGCCGGGCGCCCCGCGCGAGGTGTTCGCGGCCGAGCCCGCCGCGGCGCTGTCGACGGAGATCGCCGCGCGGCGCGATGGCGTGCCGCCGCGGCCCGCCCCGCAGGACACGGCGCTGCGGGCGACGCTGGTCCAGCGCCTGGCGGCCGACGGCGTGGCGCGGCGCGAGATCCGCGAGGACGGCCTCGTCGGCACCCTGTTCCTGCCGGCCGGCCCCGGACCGCATCCCTGCGTGCTGGTGCTCAACGGCTCGGGGGGCGGCATCAACGAACCGCGCGCCGCGCTGTACGCCTCGCACGGCTACGCCGCCCTGGCGCTGGGCTACTTCAAGGCGCCGGGGCTGTCCGACCACATCTCCAACACCCGCCTCGAGATCTTCGAGGACGCCCTGCGGTGGATGCGCCGCACGCTGCATCCGGCCGACGGCTTCGTGGCGCTCAGCGGCCAGTCGCGCGGCGGGGAGCTGGTGCTGCTGCTGGGCACGCTGCTGCCGGACCTGGTCTCGGCGGTGATCGGCTACGTGCCCGGCGCGGTGGTGCACAGCGCGCAGAACGCCTGCGACCCGGCCCTGGGCCGCGAAGGCCCGGCGTGGCTCTGGCGCGGCGCGCCCCTGCCCCACCTCTGGGAGAACAACCGCACCGCCAGCTGGGCGCCGTGGGACGAGGGTCCGCAGCCCCGCCGCCACGCGCACGCGCTGCTGACGGCGCTCGACGATGCCGACGCCGTGGCGCGCGCCGCCATCGCCGTCGAGAACATCCGCGGCCCGGTGCTGCTGCTGTCGGCCGCCGACGACGGCTCCTGGCCGTCGAGCCGCTACGGCCGCATGGTCGCCGAGCGCCTGGCCCGGTTCGGCCACCCGCACGCGGTGCGGCACCTCGATTTCGAGGGCGCGGGCCATTCGATCGTGTTCCCCTTCGTGCCGACCACGCAGCTGGTGTACGCGCACCCGGTGTCGGGACGCCTCAGCACCACCGGCGGCGCGCCCGCCGCCAACGCCCGCGCCGACGAGGCGTCCTGGGCCGGCGTGCTGGCCTTCCTGGCCGATGCCGTCCGGGCGCACCGCGCGCGGAGCATGCCGGCCGCAGCGCCTTCCGCACCACCGGCGCCCCCGGTCGCGCATTGAATCCATCCACCTGTCCCGGAGACACGGCCCCATGAATTCCCCACTTCCCGCCGACCTCATCGACCGCCTCGTGCCCCTGGCCGAAGGCAGCCCGCTCCATGCCGTGCGCCACCAGCGCGACAAGGTCGTGGCCGCCACCGAGGGCAGCTACCACGGCGTGTTCGATCCGGCGCTCTCCGGCCCGCCGCTGGCGGAACGCCTGCTGGCGGCCCACCGCATCGCTCGCCTGGCCGGCAGCGCCGCGCTGGAGGACCACTACCGCGAGCGCCTGCAGGCCCTGCCCGCGCTGACGCCCGCCCAGCGGGCCGCGCTCGAGGGGACGGACGCGCACGGCCCGGCCGGCGATCCGCGGCTCGCCGCCATCCTGGATTTCGCCGCCACGCTCACCGAGCGCCCGGTCGAGGGCGACCGCGCCACGCTGCTGCGGCTGCCTGCGGCCGGCCTCGCCACCGAGGAAGTCGTGGCCCTGGCCCAGCTGGTCGCCTTCGTGGCCTACCAGCTGCGGGTGCTCGCGGGCCTGCGGGCGCTGGCCGCGCTCGGCGACGGTCCGGCCGCCCCGCGATCCGGCGCCGCCGACGCGACGGCCGCCGCGCCGTTCGTCCACCCGGCGCACCTGCCCAAGCCGGGCGAGCCCCTGCGCATCAACGGCTACACCAGCGAGTCGCTCGGCTGGACCGCCTGGCTGCCGGTGGTCGAACTCGCCGACGCCACGCCCGAGCAGATGGCCGTCCTGGACGCGAGCCATCCCCAGGCCAAGACCTCGGACTACTACCGGGTGCTGGCGCACCAGCCGCGCATCCTGCAGGAGCGCAGCACCGTCTTCAACGCGATCATGTACGCGCCCGGCGGCCTGTCGCGCGCGGAGCGGGAGCTGGTCAGCACGGTGGTGTCCCGGGTCAACGGATGCGTCTACTGCGCCGCGGTGCACGCCCAGCGCTTCGAGCAGCTCGCCAAGCGCAACGACGCGATCGCCCAGGTCTTCGCCGATCCGCAGGGCGCCGGCACCACGCCGCGCGAGCGCGCGCTGGTGCGGCTCGGCATCGACCTGACGCTGCGTCCCGCGGACTTCGGCGCCGCGCAGCTGCAGGCTTCGCGCGACGCGGGCCTGTCGGCGCTGGAGATCCTCGACGCCCTCCATGCCGCGGCGATCTTCGCCTGGGCCAACCGCCTGATGCTGAACCTGGGCGAGCCGGTCTTCCCGCCGCGCTGACCCGCGGCTAACCGCCGCCGCCCGCCCCCTGGCCCGGAAGGACCTGGATCAGGGCGTGGTCCCTGAAAGGCTGCAGCTGGTAGTGCTGCGCCGGGGCGTCGGTCACCAGGGTCCAGGCCCGGTTGATAGGCGTCCAGTACATCTGGGAGCGGCGGCTGAGCTTCTCGGCCGTCGCCAGCACCACGATCTCCCGCGCGCGGCGGAACACCTTCTCCTTGAACCAGGCCTGCTCGGCCGAGCCCTCGCACAGCCCCAGGTCCGCATCCACGCCGTCGGCGCTGGTGAAGACCTTGTCAAAGGTCAGCCGCTCCAGCGAGAGGTCGGCCAGCGGCCCGAACACGCTCATGCTCCCGGCGCGCAGGTCGCCGCCCAGGAGCGAGACGGACATGCCCCGGGCCGCGAAGGTCTGCACCGCCAGCAGGTTGTTGGTGAAGATGTTCGCCTTCGTCTCGGCCAGCAGCTCCCGCGCGAAGGACTGCGCGGTGGTCCCGGCGTCGATGAAGATCGTGTCGCCCTCGGACACGAGGCGGGCCGCCTGGCGCGCGATGTCCGCCTTCGCCGCGTGGCGGTGCGACTGGCGGGATTCGAGCGACTCCTCCGGCTCGTGCTGGATCGGGTTCGCCACCGCCCCGCCGTAGGTCCGCAGCAGGCGGCCTTCCTGCTGCAGCACATGCAGGTCGCGCCGCGCCGTGGCTTCCGACACCCCGAATTTCTCGCAGAGGGCGGTGAGGTCGGACATCCCTTTCTGGACGGCTTCCAGGATGGCTTCTCTGCGGTTCGCGACTTTCATGCTTCGGATTTTCTGGGATGGAAAGAACGGCGCATCGGATCGACCGCCGGTGGATTCATTGTCACGGCTCGGACGGCCCCGCCGTCCGCCGCGCGCGAACCGGCATGCACAAAACCTGCATTCCGTTTCAATTTTGTCGCTTCGATCACAAAGAGAAGGGAAAGCACCAATATTTTGCGCGATTGGATCATGATCTGATCGATGCAATCATTGATTGGGTCGAAAACCGCAGCGGTTGGCGAACGATCCATGTGCCGTGGCTTGGCCGTGAACGCCTCTGGCGGATGGCATGCCTGTGTCCCGAGACCTTTTTCCCCAGCGATCCACCATGACTCCATTCCGCCCCTCCAAGCGCCGCCTTCTGTCGGCGGGCTTCCAGGTCGCCCTGGCCGCGGCCCTGGGCTCGGCCGCGCCGTTCGCGGTCGCCGCCGACGCCTATCCGTCGCAGACGATCAAGATGATCATTCCCTTCCCGCCCGGCGGCACCCTGGATGCCGTCGGCCGGACCGTGGCGCAGCGCCTGGGCGAGCAGCTCGGCAAGCCGGTGATCGTCGAGAACCGGCCGGGCGGCAACGCCACCATCGGCCCGGGCGCCGTGGCCCGGGCGCCGGCGGACGGCTACACCCTGCTCTTCAACGCTTCGACGTTCCTGAGCGGTCCGATGATCTCCAGCGCCGTGCCGTACAAGATCGAGAAGGACTTCCAGCCGATCGCCCTGGTCGCGAAGGCGCCGCTGTCGGTGGCGGTGAACAAGAACCTGCCGTTCGACGACATCAAGGCCATGGTCCAGTACGCCAAGGCCCATCCCGGCAAGATGACCTTCGCCGTCGGCTCGATCGCCTCGGCCGGCCACCTCTCGACGGAGCAGCTCAAGCATTCGGCCGGCCTCAACGCGCTGATCGTGCCGTACAAGGGCACCGCGCCGGCGTTCCAGGACCTCATCGGCGGGCAGATCGACGCCTTCATCGATCCGGTGCTGGGCTCGCTGCAGTACCACAAGGCCGGCATGCTGAAGGTCATCGCCACCACCGCCAAGGCGCGCGTGCCCTCGCTGCCGGACGTGCCGACCGTGGCCGAGACCGTCCCGGGCTTCGAGTTCTTCAGCTGGTACGGCCTGTGGGCGCCCGCCGGAACGCCCGCCGCCATCGTGACCCGCCTGAACAAGGAAGTGAACATCGCGCTCAAGTCCGAAGCGATGGCCAAGTTCTCCGCGCAGGGGCTGCAGCTGGAGCCGCAGTCGGTCGATGCCTTCGTCAAGTTCCAGAAGGCGGAGACGGACAAGTACCAGAAGATCGTCACGGAGTCCGACATCAAGCTCTGAGCCGCCCCCGCGCGCGCCGCCCGCGACCGGCGCGCGCCCCGAGAAAGGCCGGATCGTCCGGCCTTTTCGCATGGCGCGGACGCCCGGTGCCCCAGCCTTCCTCCGGATCGGCGCGCCGCATCGTACAAACCCTGATAATGATTGCTTCGGTCGGAATGTATGATCGATTCAATCAAAAATGACCGGCGCGATCCTGACTTCTGTCGATCGATCCGTTCGAAACGCCCCGTGAACCACCACTTCCTCATCATCGCGGACGACCTTTCCGGCGCAGCCGACTGCGCCGTGGGGTTCGCCACCGCCGGCCTGGAGAGCGCCGTCCTGCTCGGCGGGGACGCCGCAGCCATCGCCCCGGACACGGCGGTGGTGACGGTCGACACCGACAGCCGGCGCGACGCGGGCCCGGCGGCGGCGGCCAAGGCCCGGGCGACGCTCGCGCAGCACGGCGCGGACCGCCGCGTCGTCAAGAAAATCGATTCGACCCTGCGGGGAGGCTGGGCGGCGGAAGTCGCGGCGCTCCAGCCCGCGCTCGGACTGGCCCTCGTCGCACCGGCGTTCCCCGGCCTCGGCCGCACCGTGCGCGGCGGCGTGGTCCATGTGGACGGCACGCCGCTCGCGGACACCGCGACCTGGCGGCTGGAGCACGCCGGGCAGGAATCGCGGCCGGTGCGCATGCTGGCGGCAGCCGGGCTGCGGTCCGAGACGGTGTCGGCGGACCTGCTGGGCGGCCCGTCCGACGCCTTGCTGCGGCATCTGGCGCAGGCCTGCGGCCGGGGCTGCCAGGCGCTGGTCTTCGACACCGAGCATCCCGCGCACCTCCAGGCGCTGGCGGCCGCCACGCGCGACCTGCCGGACGTGTTCTGGGTGGCCTCGGCGGGCCTCGCCCGCGAGATCGCCCGATGCGCCGCCCCCGCGTCGCCGGCCGACGCGGCCGACGGGCCGCCCGTCGCGGGCACGGGCCTGCTGACGGTCGTGGGCAGCCTGTCCCCGATCGCGGAACGGCAGATCGCCTGCCTGGGCGCCCGGCCCGGCTCCCCGGTGCACACGGTCGCCCCGCGGCGGCTGCGCGAGCCGTCGGCGCCGCGGGCCGCGGCGCCTTCCTGGGCGCGGGCGATCCACGCCGACCTCGGGCGCGGCCTCGACCCGGTGGTGTGCATCGGGGCCGACGACGACCTGGACCCGTCCGAAGGCCCCCTGCTGGCCCGACGCCTGGCGCTGCACCTGGCACCCGCGATGCGCGACGCCGCCGGCCTGGTCCTGACCGGCGGCGAGACGGCGCGCGCCATGCTGGAGCAGCTCGGCATCGCGCGCCTGCAGGTGCTCGGAGAGAGCGAGCCCGGCGTGGTGGTCTCGCGCAGCATGGCGCCCCGTGCCCACTACATCGCCACGAAAGCCGGCGCGTTCGGCGACGCCGGCTCGCTGGAGCGGGCGCGCCAGAATCTCCAGTCGCGCCTCGCGGCCGCCGCCGTTTCCTCCTGAATCCCCCCGTTCGAAAGACCCCCATGAGCGCTTACGTCCCCGTCATCGGCATCACCATGGGCGATGCCGCAGGCATCGGCCCCGAGATCATCGCGAAGAGCTACGCCAAGCACGACCTCGCCACCATGGCCCGCGCCGTGGTCATCGGCGACGCCGGCCGGCTGCGCAAGGCCGCCGGGCTCCTGGGGCTCGACGTGCGCGTCCGGCCGATCGCCTCGGTGGACGAGGCGCGCTTCGAGCAGGGCGTCATCGACTGCTTCGACCTGCCGCTGATCCCCGACGATCTCCCGTTCGGCAAGCTGTCCGCGGTGGCGGGCGACGCGGCCTTCCGCTTCATCGAGAAGGCGGTGGAGCTGGCCAAGGCCGGCCAGATCGACGCCATCTGCACCGCGCCGCTCAACAAGGAAGCGCTGCACGCGGGCGGCCACAAGTTCCCCGGCCACACCGAGATGCTGGCGCACCTCACCGGCGTCGAGGAGGTCTCGATGATGCTGGTCGCGCCCAACCTGCGGGTGATCCACGTCACGACCCACATCGGCATCATCGATGCGATCCGCAAGATCGAGCCCGGCCTGGTGCAGCGCACCATCGAGCGCGGCTACGAGACCCTGCGCAAGGCCAAGGTCGAGGACCCGAAGATCGCGGTCTGCGGCATCAACCCCCACGCCGGCGAGAACGGCCTGTTCGGCTACGGCGAGGAGGAAGAGAAGATCGTCCCGGCCATCGAGGCGCTGCGCGCGCGCGGCATGAACATCGAGGGCCCGCTGCCCGCCGACACCCTGTTCTTCCGCGCCGGCCGCGGCGATTTCGACCTGGTGGTGGCGATGTACCACGACCAGGGCCACGGCCCGGTCAAGGTGATGGGCCTGGAGGCGGGCGTGAACATCACCGTCGGCCTGGACGTGATCCGCACCTCGGTCGACCACGGCACCGCCTTCGACATCGCCGGCAAGGGCATCGCCGACGAGCGCAGCCTGCTCGAGGCCCTGCGCCAGGGCGCCGAGCTCGCCACCCGCCGCT
>JAKOND010000116.1 GCA_022702125.1 Burkholderiaceae bacterium | reverse complement strand
GGGAGGCGCGGCCCCTGTCCTGGCCCGATCGCTACGTCACCGACCTCGATGCGCGCCGGGCGCTCAAGCTCTGGGTCTGGTGCGAGGCCAACGGTTACGCCTTCTCCAGCGTCAGTGTGCGGCGCGGATACTCCTATACGACGGCCCTGCGTCGGAAGAACGCTGCCGTAGACCGGATCGTCATGCTGCTCAACCTGGAAGCTTCATTGGGTGCAGATCATCTTGTCGCTATTGTGGGCGGTATCGCGGTTTAATATCAGAGGGAACGGTCCGCTGTGAGTGGTTAGCGGCCGTTCGGCAGCCGCGCGACGAATGGCTGGATCGCGCGCAGGTCGGACGCAGCGAGCGCCGGTCTCCCAAAAGCTGACGCTACAAAGAGGTGCTCACCTCCACGTTAAAGGTTGAAAGACCAGCTGGGTCGCGAAGGATATTTATATCCATAAGCAGGGTGTTATACGTTGCGAGCTATGATGCAGGGCATATCAAACTAAATTATCTTTAGCAATAACTCAATTCTATACTTCAAATATTAAGTGCCAACCTAATTGCAGACGTGAGTGTCGATTATTGCATACAACCATCGAATTAAGGTATGAAACTTGCAAATTCTGAATAGATGCGTAATGTCGGCTGTGGCGCTAAGTTAGTGCGGAAACTTTTTGCGCTCGCTCTACAACCCTGAATACAAAAATTCAAAAGTATTTGCCCATCAAGAAAACTGGGCCGGAACACCACGTTGTTGCCAGCAGCTAATAAAATGACTGATGGAGGAAGTCCATGCAGCGCATTTACAGCATTGAAAGCGTTAAGATCCACATCAAGAAAAGTAACCCTCCAAAGCTAGGTATATCTTCGGTGGGAACAGTATCAAGTTCTGGTTGGACAAACCCTCATCTATCGCCGAGGGTGTATGTTGTCCCTCCTTCTGACGGCATTCAGGATTTCGATTTTAATGCGCAGGAACCACAAGGAATCGTGCTTCCAGTAATGCTGCCAATATCGGCTGCTCAGTTGACAGATAAAGATCCAGCGAATTTTTGGGGGAAGGGTGTCCCTCTGGTGGGAGTAAGGGTACATTCTCAAACAAATACAGTCGAAGAGAAGATAGCCACAGCAGCAGATCTGAATCCACATGCATTTTCCGCCGATTTTTCGCTGCAAGGCATAGCAGAAAGCAACGCTTGGCTTTTAGAAGATAAGCGCGCAAATGAATTTGGCTTTTTTCCTGATCTAAAGTGTCTTGTCTGCAAGGCAAACCCAATATACTGGCAGACCGCATTGGGTGTTAAATTAGCGAAGCAGGCTGGATTAATAAAAAGTAAAGAAGAATGCAAGGATATAGCCGGAAACAGCGAAAAACTGGCAGCGGTTCTGGCTCAGGTGCTGCCAGGGCAAGCGGGACTTATCGCAGCTATAGTAAGCTTTGCGGTAGGGGCATGCAAAGACTGTCTGTGCGACGACGTCTTCTAAAACACAATCGAGGGGTGCGGTGGCTAAGACCGATGCCACCGCACTTATCCTTTCCGCGCTTTTTTATCCTTTTGGCGACGTGGCGAGCTGGCGACTTGGGAGGCGAGGAGGCGCGGCCTAAGATCAGGGCTCAATAAGCCCGACGCGAGGTTCCGACCATCCTCAAATGTCAGGGAGCGAAAAGCTCAACGTCTGAAAAGGGTCGATTGCGGACAGTCGAGCACGGCTACGCCTCAAATTCGAAGGCCGCCGGCAAAGAGTGATTTTCCAGGTTGACAGTGGTTAATCCGGGCTCGACCCCAAGCAATATCGAACACCGAGGCCAATCGGGGACGGGGCGTGGCGAGACGTAAGAACAAGCCTAAGCATGTATCCATCGCCGTGGTCCGAAGCCTCGCGGCTGTGCCGACGACGACACTGGACGGCGAGCACGACCCGACCCCAGAGCGCCTGATGCAGGCCGGGGTGACGGTGGCCCTGCAACTCGGGACCGGTCGGGTGCAGATCATCGGCACCGGCCTTGCGACCAGCGCGACGGTGGGCGGCGACCGGGTGGTCAGCCTGAGCGAGGCGCCGCTCGATCGTCTCTTCGCACGCGGCCGGCTCGATCCCGTCGATGCCGATCGCAACCGCCAGCTCCACGAGGCCGGCGATAAGCTGCGGACCCACCACCATTATGCCGGCCTGTCCGGTATCGCGGCCAACGACCCGAACCATTCCGGCGGCGGGAGCGGTGCGCACCGCACGCCGATCACCGAGACCATGGAGCGGCACCGGCGCGCGCTGCGCATCGCCGAATCGGCGATGGATGCTGGCGACTGGCGCGTCGTCGTCGACGTCATCTGTGCGGAGCTGACGCTGGAGGCCGCCGGCCGCGCCGTGGGCTACGGGAACGACCATGGGGCTGCGGCCGTCGCGCTTGATCGCCTGCGCCGGGGATTGAGCGAACTGGCGACGCTCTGGGGCTTCTCTCCGCCGTCGCGTCCGGCCGGGACCACACTCGTTGTATCGAACGCGGCGGTCAGCGAGGCTGCCTGACAGTAGTGTCTCCCTTCGAAATTTGGGTGCACTCGACTGGCTGTTTGCGACCCGATGTGGTCGCACGAACTGCCGTCGACACTTCTCTGAAGCGGTCGTTCGACAGACCCCTGTTGACTTCCGACGGGGTAGCAAGCGGACCCCCGCCCGGCGGTATCAGAGATCTTAGACGGAAGCTGGGGGCTGCATGAACTCGATTGTCGCGCCGTCAGGGCCAACAGCGTAGATCACCCTCGTTCCAGCCCGCGCACCGCTCGCAATCGGCTGCGGAACGCCTTGCGGCTTCCAGCCGTAGGCGGCGATCCGCACCAGGAGCGCGTCGATGTCATCGACTACAAGGGCCAGATGCGCGAAGCCAGGGTCGAACGGTTTGGCCGGCGCGCTCGGTCGGTCCGGACCCTGATACTCCAGAAGTTCGATCGTCTGATCCGCTAACGAAACGATCGCCATGCGCACCTTCGCCCCATGCGCCCCGGTCACCTGACCAAGAAACTCGCCCCCCATCTCCCCCGTCCGCACAAGTTGCGCGCCGAGCCCGTCAACCCAGAACCGAAGGGCTTCGTCGAGGCAGGCGACCGCGAAGCCGACATGATCGGCACGCCGCACGTGGATGCTCGTGTGTTCCGTCATGCGGGACGTCCTACCGGCAAAGGGGTCAATCGTCTGCAGCAATAGGGTCTCAAGCCACGGCGCGGATCATGGGTGCTACAAACAACGCGCGGATCTGCGCCCGCTCAGTTTCCGAGACTGCCAGATCCGGCGCCGGGCGGCCGAACAGATAGCCCTGCATCTGGTCGCAATCTAACCCACGGAGGATCGCCAGTTGCTCCGCAGTCTCCACTCCTTCCACCGTCACCTGCATTCCGAGGTTGTGGCCGAGGTTCAGAATCGCCCGTACGATCGTCATCGTATCCGCGTGCTCACCCAGCCGACGCACGAACGTCTGATCGATCTTGATGTTGTCGAACTTGAACCGCTGCAGGTAGCTCAGCGACGAATACCCGGTGCCGAAGTCGTCCAAGGCCAGCCGCACGCCGATCGCGCGCAGCCGTGTCAGCACCTTTACCGCCGCGTCCTCGTCCTGGAGGAACACACTCTCCGTGATCTCCACCACCAGCCGCGAAGGGTCGAGCCCGTGCCGGACCAAAGCGGAGGCGATCGCCCCCGGAACGTCCGACTGGCGCAGCTGGCTCGGCGACACGTTGATCGATACCCGCCACGGCCGAGGCCAGTCGACCGCAGCGGCGCAGGCCGTATCGATCACCCACGCGCCGATCCGCACGATGAGGTCGCTCCGTTCGGCCAACGGGATGAACTCTCCCGGCGGGACGAGGCCACGCTCGGGGTGGTACCAACGGATCAGCGCCTCGAACCCTTCGATCTCGCCGGTGCCACCGTCGACGATTGGCTGGTAGAAGAGCCGCAACTCGCCGTGTTCCACAGCTAAACCAAGCTCGTATCCCATCTGACGGCGCGCCTGGATCTGGGCGTCCATCGCCGGTTCGAAGAACCGCACGGTGCCACGCCCCTCGTCCTTGACGCGGTAGAGCGCGGTGTCGGCGGCGCGCAGCAGCACCTCGCCCGTGCGGCCGTCGGCGGGGTACAGGGCCACGCCGGCCGACGCACCGATCTCGACCTGTTGCCCTTCGAGCTGGAACGGGCGGCTCAAAGCCGCGACCAGCCGGCCGGCGATCTCCAGGACCTGATCCGGCGTCGGCGCGTCGGCCAGGACGGCGACGAACTCATCCCCGCCGACCCGGGCCAAGGTATCGGCTGGTCGCAATTCGGCGAGCATGCGCTTGGCGGCCCGGACCAGCAGGGCGTCACCCGCCGCATGCCCGTGCAGATCGTTGATCGGCTTGAAGCGGTCGAGATCGAGGCAGACCACCGCCACACCGTCCGCCCCCTCTGACGCCGAGTCCAGGGCCTGTGCGAGGCGCTGTCCCAGCAGGTAGCGGTTGGGCAGGTCGGTTAGGGCATCGTGAAGCGCCAAGTGACGGATGCGCGCCTCGTCGCGCTTACGTTCGGTCAAGTCGCGCAGGGCGACGGCGACGGCCGGCTTCCCGCTGAACTCGATGGTACGGCACGACAATTCGACCGGGACGAGGTCGCCCGCGGCGGTGCGGGCCTCGAATTCCTGCGGCTGCAAATCTTCCGAGCGGCAGGCCATGCGCCGAAGCAGGGCGGGTGCATCATGGGCGGCGAACAGCTCGAGCATGCTCCGGCCGATCAAACCCTCGACCGATGTGCCGATCAGACGCGCTCCGGCGCTGTTAACCTCCAATACGATGCCGTTGCGGTGGATGAGCAGAACCTCGTGGGCGAGGTCGCTGAGCAGGCGCATCCGGGCGAGTTCGCGCACAGCGCGTAAGGAGAGGTGCTGCTGCAGCAGGAGCATGGCGAGCCCGACGATCAGGATCGCGAGACTGACGAAGCCAACAACCAACGCGAGGCCGCTGGATCCGAGAACATAGTCGGCCCCCTCCGGAAGGCTCAACGGCGCCAGCGTCACCGCCGCCATGCCGGTGAAGTGCAGGCCGCAGATCGCCAGAGCGAGCAACAGGGCAGCCTCAGTACGGCGGGCGAGGCTGTGCAGGTTGCCGGCGCGGACCAGGGCCAGGGTGGCGAACGTGGCGCTGAGAACGAAGGAGGCCCCGACATAGGTGGCGTCGAGGAAGACGAGTGCGGAGACCCGCATGGCCGCGACGCCGAGGTAGTGCATGCCGGCGACGGCCGAGCCAAGCATGAGGCCGGCGCCCACGAGGGCGACCGGGTTGCCGGAGCGATGCCGCCACAGTGCGAGTGCGGCCCAGGAACCCATGACAGCGACGGCGATCGAGGCGGCCGTGAGATCGAGCGCGTAGGCGGTAGCCCGGCCCGGCAGAAACGCCAGCATAGCCACGAAGTGCAGTGCCCAGACACTCGATCCGAACACGACGGCTGCCGACAATAGCGCCCTTGCGGATGGCCGGCCCCGCGCGGCCTTGGTCTGCGCCATGAGCGTCACGGTGACGAAGCAACCGAGCGCGCAGATGGCGGCGGACAAGGCGACGAGGCCTAGATCATGCTGCTGCGTGACGCAGTTGAGGACAGTCAGCATTTCTTTCGCCGCCATTCTTCCGTCGCCGGTATCGGGCCAAGGATGGCGCGCGATCCGATGGTGCACTAACGATCCGCCGTTCGTCCGACGTCACGGTTGAGGGACCTTTAAGCGCCTTGACGGATCAGTTTGGAGGGGCTGTGTAACTTTGTCTCTCTAGGGATAAGGGCTGCTCCTACGGCAACGGAGGCAGTGAGCGGACTGGTAGAAGGCCACTCGATCCAGTCGAGCGGATCCGTTTCACCGAATGGCCTGCAAGCAGACGTTCCCAGCGTCCGCACAGGGTCGGACGCGGACCTTCCGCACGATTTTCAAACTGAGACGCTTCCGGCCTGACAGATTAATTGACAGCCTCCCGGCTGAACCGGTACAGGCAGGACGAATGACGTATTGCGCCCCGCACCGGACACGGTAGCGGGGCGCAGTCGTTTCACCCCCACATTTCAGGCCTGCCATGCCCTTCCTCGCTCAATGCGCTGGGGAGCTGGAGGCGCTTGTCCGCTTGGGCGTAAGCGCACGGTGAGGGGCCTTTTGGGTCAGGCGGCCTGATCGAGCGCCGCGAGCGGAGCCCAATTCCACGGCAGCAGTTCACCCAGGCGTCGGGCCGGATGCTCGGCGATGCGGGTGAGGACGT